>NZ_CP131131.1:630589-945883 GCF_033705735.1 Shinella zoogloeoides | reverse complement strand
GAGCAGGTCGCGCTTGACGGTCGGCGCGGTACCGACCTTGCGCGACAGGATCGCCTGGATCTGCGGCTGGCACATATAGTTGATGAAGGTGTGGGCTTCCTCGGTCTTCTGCGAGGCGCGCGACAGCGCCCAGCAGCCCGAATCCATGATGCCGCCTTCCTTCGGGAAGGTGGAGCGGACCGGCTGGCCGTCCTTGGCGGCAAGGCCCGTCACGTCATGGTAATACTGGCCCATCGGGATTTCGCCCGATTTCAGCGACTGCTCGAACTGCGCCTCGTCGCGGTACCAGAGACGGACGTTCGGCTTCACCTCGGCAAGCTTCTCGAAGGCCTTGACCTGGCCTTCCTCGGTGTCAAGCGCGTTCGTGCCGCCGAAATGGGTCTTGGCCGTCACTTCCAGAAGGAAGGAGTTGGAGACGAGCGCGAGCAGGCCGAGCTTGTCGGCATTCGCCGGATCCCAGAGCGCGGCCCAGGAGGTCGGCGCTTCCGGATAGACATTGGTGTTGGTGACGAGCGTGATGTACCAGGCGACCGCCCCGATGCCGGCGACGCGGCCGTCCGGATACTTGTTGACGAAATGGTCGATGAGGTTCGATCCGTTCGGAATCTTCGCCATGTCGAGCGGCGACCAGAGCTCGGTCGACTGGCCCTTGAGCATGGCGACCTGCGACATCATCGAGACGTCGGCGGGAGCCTGGCCGGCGCGGGCGGCCTGCTCGAGCTGGACGAGCCAGGCCTCGCCGGTCGGCTCGGCGACCGATTCCACGGCGATGCCCGTTTCCTTCGTGAAGTCCGCGAAGATGTTCTTGTCGAAGGAATCCTTGAAGTAGCCACCGTAGACGCCGACCTTCAGCGACTTGTCCTGCGCGCGAAGGACCGCCGGCATGGCGAGCAGCGAGGCGCCGGCAACGCCCGCACCCAGTACGGCGCGGCGGCTGACATTGGCCTTGAGGATGTCACGCATGGTCGTCTTTCTCCTTATAGGCCGGCCGGTCGATCCGGCCGGGAGTGTTCCCGTTGTCGTCATTCTATGTCAGGCCGTCGGCGCCACGGAAGGGCCGAAAGCCGTCAGGGTCGGATTTTCGTGAAGAAACCTGCATGCGGCCGGCGCGGAGCGTCGCCGCGCATTCCCAATCCGGCCGGAGCCTCCCGATCGTTCCCCAGGGCTTCGCCCTCGTTTTTGCCAGTATCGTAATAAAACGCCTGGAAAAGCAATTGGCATTGTTATAGCGTTCGCCGTGAGAAAAACTCACGAAACAGGTTTCCCGCTTTCATGGCCTCGCGCCTGCCGCCGCTCAATCCCCTGCGCGCCTTCGAGGCCACCGTCCGCCGGGGTTCCGTCTCCGCCGCGGCGCGCGAGCTGAGCGTCACGCATGGCGCGATCAGCCACCAGATCCGCGCATTGGAGGAAGCGCTCGGAACGGCGCTGTTCGAGCGCGGCGGCAAGCGGCTGAAGCTGACGCCGCAGGGCGCACTGCTCCTGCCGGCCGTCACCAACGCCTTCGGCGAGATCGCGGCGGCGACCGCACTGATGAAGCAGCCGGAAACACGCGGCGACATTTCCATCGCCTGCGTGCCCGCCCTCCTCTCGCTCTGGCTGCTCCCGCGCCTTCCCTCCTTCACCGAGCATTATCCCGGCGTGCGCCTCAAGCTGGTCGCCTCCAACGATCCCGAGCACCTGCGCTCGCTCGACACGGATGTCTGCGTGCTCTACGGCGACGGCAACTGGCCGGACTGCTGGACGCGGCTCTGGTCGAACCTGCAGCTCTTTCCCGTCGCCAGCCCCACGCTGCTCAACAGCCGGCCGCTGCGCTCGGTGCGCGACCTTGCCGACCATACGCTGTTCCACGGCGACGACGGGCGCGAATGGAACACCTGGCTGGCGGCGGCGGACGCTATCGACATGCCGCGCGGCCCGCAGCATTTCATGAGCGATGCGCGCCTTTCCACCGAGGCGGCGCTGCATGGCCAGGGCATCGCGCTCGGCGACACGATCACCGCCAGCAGCCTGATCGCCCGCGGCGACCTCGTCGTGCCCTTCGGCCTCACCGTGCCGGCGAACCATGCCTTTTACGTCGCCTGCCGGCAGGCGGCGCGCCAGACGCCCATCGTCAAGGTCTTCATCGACTGGCTGTTCGCTACGCTCGAGGAGACCCTTCCCGAGCCGCAAGCCTCCGCCCGCATGCCGATGCGCGGGCGTGGCGGTCGGGCGGCCGATGCTCATCGCTCCCTTTCGGCCCCGGCCCCGCGCCGGCCCGCTTCCAGCCAACCGCGCAAGACCCGCGCCTGAACGTCAGAGAAGACCATGCCCCGTTTCAATCCGCTCGTCGCAAACCTTTCCGCCCCGCCGATCCCCTCGGTCTTCGCCTGGGCCTCCGCCTATGACGGCAGCAGCGGGCCGATGATCGACCTGTCGCAGGCCGTTCCCGGCTATCCGCCGCATCCCGAGATGCTGCGCCTGCTCGGCGAGAACGCCGCCTCGCGCGCCTATACCGGCTACGGGCCGATCGAAGGCGAGGAGAGCCTGCGCAAGGCCTATGCCGCACATCTGTCCGAGACCTACGGCACCACTCTTGCCGCCGGCAACGTCCATGTCACCGCCGGCTGCAACCAGGCCTTCATCTGCGCCGCCATGGCGGTTGCCGGGGCGGGCGACGCCGTGCTGATGACCGATCCCTATTACTTCAACCAGGAGACCACGCTCGCCATGCTCGGCGTGAGGACGCGCTTTGCGCCCTGCGACCCGGCGAACGGCTTCCTGCCCGACGTCGAGACGCTTGCCGCCGCCATCACGCCGGACGTCAGGGCCATCGCGCTCGTCTCGCCGAACAACCCGACGGGCGCGGTCTATCCGCCGGAACTGATCGCGGCGATCTACGACCTCTGCGTGACGCGCGGCATCTGGCTGATCCTCGACGAGACCTATCGCGATTTCCTGCCGGGCGGCGCCGGCCGGCCGCACGATCTCTTCGCCCGCAAGGGCTGGGAGGAAACGCTGATTGGCCTCTACAGCTTCTCGAAATCCTTCTGCATTCCCGGCCACCGCCTCGGCGCCATCACCGCCGGCCCCGCCGTGGTGGAACAGGTGGCGAAGATCATGGACAATCTCCAGATCTGCCCGCCCCGCTCCGCCCAGGCCGCCGTCGCCACCGCCCTGCCGCTGCTGGCCGACTGGCGCGAGGAGAATCGCCGCGAAATCGCCCGGCGCGTCGAGGCGCTACGGACGACCATGGCGGGCGTTCCGGCCTGGCGCGTCGGCGCCGTCGGCGCCTATTTCGCCTTCATCGGCCATCCGTTCGAGGGTACGCCCTCCGCGCGCGTCGCGGAAAGGCTCGCCAAGGAGGCGGGCATCCTCTGCCTTCCGGGCAGCTATTTTGGCGAGCGGCAGGAGGGCTACCTGCGCTTCGCCTTCGCCAATGCGGATGTCGAGACCATTTCGCGGCTAAGGGAACGCCTCTCCAATTTCGGTTAAGCGGCGTTGTGAGTAAATCGGCCTTGACCTTCCCACGGGGGAAGGGTTCAGCATGGCGCAAACATCAGGAGATTGCCCATGAGCGACGACAAGACCCTCGCCTTCACCGTTGAAGACATGACCTGTGGGCACTGCGTCAGGACGATCACCGGCGCGGTGCTTGCCGCCTACCCTGCCGCCAGGGTCGATATCGATCTTGCCGCAAAGCGCGTCTCCATCGAGAATGCCGGCGACCGCGCCGCCGTCGCTTCCGTCATCGCGGCCGAGGGCTATTCGCCGGTTGACGCCTGATGCGTCAAGTTGGCGCTTGACCTTGACACGATGGGAAGGTGCACGATCTATCCGACTTAGGATGAAAGGTGCACCATGCTCACCGAAACCGACCGCCAGACCATCAAGCTTTCCATCTCCGACATGACCTGCGCCTCCTGCGTGCGCCGGGTGGAGAAGGCCATAGAGAAGGTGCCGGGCGTTGCCGGCGCCGCCGTCAATCTCGCGACGGAAAAGGCCGAGGTGACCTTTGCCGGCACGCCCGATATCGCGGCCGTCGCCGATGCCGTGCGCAAGGCGGGTTATGGCGTTGCCGAGGAGGTGCTGGAATTTCCCGTCGAAGGCATGACCTGCGCCTCCTGCATCGGCCGCGTCGAGAAGGCGCTTAAGGCCGCGCCCGGCGTGCTGGAAGCCACCGCGAACCTTGCCCAGGAGCGTGCCCGCGTGCGCTTCCCCAAGGGAGCCACGTCCTTCGAAGAACTGGCCGCCGCCATCGAGCGCAGCGGCTACAAGGCCATTCGCGAAACGGCCGCCGCGCCCGAGGAGGATCGGCGCGCCGCCGAGGCGAGGACGCTGCGGCGCGATCTTCTGATCGCCGCCGTGCTCACGGCGCCGCTCTTCGTCATGGAGATGGGGGCACATGCCTTCCCCTCCTTCGGCCACTACATCCATGAAACGCTCGGCATGCAGACGAGCCGGGTGATCCAGTTCGTGCTCGCGACGCTGGTGCTTCTCGGCCCGGGGCTGCGCTTCTTCCGCAAGGGCATTCCGAGCCTCCTGCGCCTTGCGCCGGACATGAATTCGCTCGTCGTCATCGGCACCTTCGCCGCCTGGAGCTTTTCCACCGTCGCGACCTTCGCGCCCGGCCTGCTGCCGGGCGGCACGGCCAATGTCTATTTCGAGGCGGCCGCGGTCATCGTGACGCTCATCCTTGCCGGACGTTATCTGGAGGCGCGCGCCAAGGGGCGCACCGGCGAGGCGATCCGGCATCTTGCCGGCCTGCGCGCCAAATCCGCCCGCGTGCTGCGCGACGGCAAGGCCGAGGACGTGCCGCTGGAAAGCGTCGTGCCCGGCGATATCGTGCTGGTGCGGCCGGGCGAAAAGGTGCCGGTCGACGGCGAGGTGACGGACGGCAGCTCGTATGTCGACGAATCCATGATCACCGGCGAACCGATGCCGGTAGCGCGCACGGCGGGCGACATGGTGACGGGCGGCACGGTGAACACGACCGGCTCCCTCACCTTCCGCGCCACCCGTGTCGGCGCCGATACCGTGCTCTCGCAGATCATCCGCATGGTGGAGGACGCACAGGCGGCGAAGCTCCCGATCCAGGCGCTGGTCGACCGCGTGACGCAATGGTTCGTCCCGGCGGTCATCGCCGTGGCGCTTGTCACCTTCGGCCTCTGGCTGGCGCTGGGGCCGAGCCCGGCGCTCGCCCATGCGCTGGTCAATGCCGTCGCGGTGCTCATCATCGCCTGCCCCTGCGCCATGGGTCTTGCGACGCCGACCTCCATCATCACCGGCACCGGACGAGCCGCCGAACTCGGCGTGCTCTTCCGCCAGGGCACGGCACTTCAGACGCTTGAAGGCACCGAGATCGTCGCCGTCGACAAGACCGGCACGCTGACGCTCGGCCACCCGACGCTGACGGAGATCGTGCCGGCGGCGGGCTTTGGCCGCGCCGACGTCCTCACGCTGGTCGCCGCCGCCGAGGTGCATTCGGAGCATCCGATCGCGATGGCCATCCATGAGGCGGCCGTGGCGGAGGGCATCGACCTTCCGGCGGCGTCCGGCTTCGTGACGACCTCGGGACAGGGCATTTCGGCAGACGTCTCCGGCCGCAGGGTGGAGGCCGGCTCGGTCGGCTTCATGCAGGCGCGCGGCCTCGATGTCGCTCCCTTCGCAGGGGATGCCGAGCGACTGGCCGCCGAGGGCGCCTCGCCGCTCTATGCCGCCATCGACGGCAAGCTCGCAGCGCTCTTCGCCGTCACCGACCCGGTGAAGCCGACGACAAAGGCGGCGGTCGCGGCCCTGAAGGCACTCGGCATCGAAGTGGCGATGATCACCGGCGACAACCGCCGCACCGCCGAGGCCGTCGCGGCGAAGCTCGGCATTACCAGGGTGATGGCCGAGGTGCTGCCGGACGGAAAGGTCGCGGCGGTGCGCGAGCTTTCGGCCAATGGCGCGAAGAAGGTCGCGTTCGTCGGCGACGGGATCAACGATGCGCCGGCGCTGGCCGCGGCCGATACGGGCATTGCCATCGGTACCGGCACGGACGTCGCCATCGAGAGCGCCGACGTGGTGCTGATGGCCGGCGACATGCGAGGGGTTGCGACGGGCATCGCGCTGTCGCGGGCGACCATGCGCAACATCCGCCAGAACCTCTTCTGGGCCTTCGGCTACAATGTCGCGCTCATTCCGCTCGCCGCCGGCCTGTTCTACCCGGCCTTCGGCATCCAGCTTTCGCCGGCACTGGCGGCAGGTGCCATGGCGCTCTCCAGCGTCTTCGTGGTTACGAACGCGCTGCGGCTGAAGCGTTTCAAGGGAGGTGCGGCATGAATATCGGCGAAGCGGCGGAGGCGACGGGCGTCACCGCCAAGATGATCCGGCATTACGAGCAGATCGGCCTTATCCGCGCGGCCGGCCGCACGGGTTCCGGCTACCGTGTCTACGGCCCGAAGGACCTCTCCACGCTCTCCTTCATCCGCCGCGCCCGCGACCTAGGCTTCTCCATCGCCCAGATCCGCGACCTCCTCACCCTCTGGCAGGACCGCGCCCGCGCCTCCTCCGACGTCAAGCGCATCGCCAGCGAGCATATCGACGAGATGCGGGCCAAGATGCAGCTGCTGCAGGAGATGGTCCACACACTGGAACACCTCTCCGCCCACTGCCACGGCGACGACCGGCCGGACTGCCCGATCCTCGAGCAGTTGGCGAGCGGGAAAAGCGAAGAGGGATGCTGCTAGCGCCTAGCTGTCGAGCCAATTCTCGAGCCGGAGGCCGGGATAGGCCGCGAAGTCACGAAGGTTGTTGGTGACAAGCACGACATCGGCGGCGATGGCGTGAGCGGCGATGAGCTTGTCGAGATGATCGGACTTCCGCTCGCGCGTCGCCATGCGCACCGGCCCGTAGGCGTCTCCCGCCAATCGGTCGAACGGCAGGACGGGAATAAGCTCGACCAGATCGCTCAGATTCAGGCCCTCCCGCGCCGGATCGCGGGAAGCGGCGACACCGTATTGCAGCTCGGCATAGGTGATGGCGGACATCGCGACATCACCGACCTGGCATGCCGCGAAACGGCGCGCCACCTGCTCCGGCTGGTTCTTCATGAGATAGATACACATGTTCGTGTCGAGCATGTAGCGCGGCATCAGAGCGTATCCCGCTCAGCCTGCTCCTGGTCGCCGCGTCCTTCGGCCATGAAATCCGGCGAGAAACGCGCGAAGCGGTCGAGAACACCGGCGAGCGAACGCCGTGCCGGGCGAATACGCAGTTCGTCGCCGACGCGCTCGATCTCCATCTCGACTTCGGTATTCTCATAGGCGAGGTCCGATGGGATGCGGACCGCCTGGGAATTGCCGTTCCTGAAAACGCGGGTTCTGTGCATCGCTTGCTCCTTCGACAGAGGAATAGCACAAAAGCCGCGCGACGTACACACCTATGTGTGTACTCAGGCCGCCGCCGAAAGGTGTTCGTGTACGGCGAGCCAGTGGCCGGTGGGGTCGCGGGAAAAGACGATGGTCTCGCGTTCGTTGTTGGTCAGCTTTTCGCCGCCCACCGAAAGCTCGGTTTCGACGGCGTGGGTGAAGATGGCGACGTCGCCGAGGAGTTGAACGCGGCGGTCGGTGGAGCGGCAGGCGTGGATGCGGAAGCCGTCGCGTTCCTCCCAAAGCGCCCATTCGGCCTCGTAGGCGGCGCGGCCGTCGAGGGGACGGTCGAGATTGTAGAAGAGGAAGGTCGCCTGCGGGGCGAAGGCGGCGAAATAGGCGTCGCGGTCGTGGCGGGCGAAGGCGGCAACGAGGGCGTCGGCGGCGGAGAGAACGGCGGCTTGCGTGTCGGTCATGCTTTTTCCGGGGTCAGACGATCTTGACGGTGCTGATGAGGGCGGCGATGGGCGCGTGCTGGGCCTCGACACGCGCCTTCAGCTCTTCGAGCGGCATGGTATCGACCTTGCAGAACTCGATGAACATCATGTTGAGGTTGTTGAAGAAGACCTCGCCCATGGCCTTGGCATCGACGGCCGCATGCACGACGCCGCGCGCCTGCAGCGTCTCGACGAGCCGCACCACCTGGGCGGAAAGCTGGCCGTCGAGCTCGGTATAGCGGCGGGAAAGCGGGGTTTCGGGTTGCTGGATGGAGATCGCCATCGCCGTGCGCCACATCTCCTTGGAGAGATAGACGAGGGAGTGGTCGTAATACTGCGCGATCAGCGTGCGCAGCGCCTCGGCGACATTGAGCGGGGGGCTCGCGACGATGCGCGCGCCGCCTTCCAGCACCTCGCTCACTTCCATCGCGACGGTGGCGACGAGGATGTCGCCCTTGTTCTGGTAGTAGTTGTAGAGCGTGCCGACGGAGACCTCGGCCATCTCCGCGATGACCTCGATGCGGGCGTTGTCGTAGCCCTCGCGGCGAAACAGCGTGGCCGCGGCATCGAGGATGCGGCGCGTCTTGTCCGCCTTCTGTTTTGCCCGCAATCCGGCCATCGGCCCCTCCGCTGAATCTCTTCAAAAATGAGATTGACTTAAAAAATGAACTCGTTCAATCTTTTTCTCAAGGCGCCATGACGAGCGCCATCCGCAAGGCCACGCGCCTTCAGCCAGAGGGAAAGACGATGACGAAACCCGTTTCCGGCGGCCTTGCCCGCCGCATGCTTCTTGCCACCGCCGCCACCATTGCCCTTTCGCCCGCCGGCGCGATGGCGCAGGACGAGCTGAACGCCCTCGTCTGGTGCGACCACACCGACCCGGCGCTGGTCGAGCCCTTCGAGAAGGCCAACAACGTCAAGGTGAACCTCAAGGAATACGAGGGCACGGGCGCGGCGATCTCGATCATCGAACAATCCCGCCCGGGCGACTGGGACGTGCTGGTCATCGACGCCGTCGACGTGCCGCGCGCCATCGACATGGAGATTCTCGGCGAAATGCCGGCCGACAAGCTGCCGCTTGGCGACCTCTTCCCCGAGGTGCGCATGGACGCGACGACGACCCGCGACGGCAAGGTCTACGCCGTCACGGAGAAGTTCGGCTACAACACGATTTCCTACGACAAGACGAAGGTCGACCCGGCAGACATGGAAGACCTCTCGGTCATGTGGTCGGACAAGTACAAGGGCCGTATCGCGCTCTATGACTACTACCTGCCCATGGTCGGCCTGACGGGTGTCGCCATCGGCAAGAAGACGGCGGACCTCAAGCAGGACGACCTGCCGGCGATCAAGGAAAAGCTCTTCGAGATGAAGAAGGTCTCCCGCCAGGTGAGCGACGTCGTCGCCTCGCAGACGGCGCTGGCGACCGGCGAAGTGGATATCGTCGTCGGTGGCGGCGAATGGCTGACGGCTGGGCTCTCGGCGGAAAAGCCGAATCTCGACTGGACGATCCCCAAGCAGGGTGCGCTGCGCTGGGCGCAGTCGATCGGCGTGTTCAAGAACTCCGAAAAGCAGGATCTGGCGCTGAAATTCGTGCAGTATATCGTGAGCCCCGAAGGACAGGCGCGGCTTGCCACGTCCTCGTGCTACTGGGCGATGCCTTCGAATGCCAAGGCAGGCGAGCACCTGACCGACCAGCAGAAGACGGCGCTGCGCTGGGACAAGCAGCCGGAATACCTGAAGAATTCGCAGCTCTATCCGGTGGCGGATGCCGACATGGATGCGGCAATGCAGGATGTCTGGACGGAAATGCTGCAGCAGTGAGGTTTGTGGCGTGACGCCACGCCCGCGTATTGTTTCATAAGGCTGCCCCTCACCCTAACCCTCTCCCCGCAAGCGGGGAGAGGGGACGTACCCCACGAACGGGATTTGTTTGAGGAAACCGGCAAGGCATATCCCTTCTCCCCGCTTGCGGGGAGAAGGTGGCCGGCAGGCCGGATGAGGGGCAGGCGCCAGCCTAGGGCGCGAACGGAGAACCACCCCATGACCGCCACAGCCCTCGAACGCGCGGAGCGCCGCAAGGCATGGGCCTTTGCCCTGCCGGGGCTGCTTTGGACCGCGCTGTTCTTCCTCGTGCCCTTCGCCTACATGGTGGCGATCAGCTTCTGGACGCGGCAGGGGCGCGAGATCGTCGCGACCTGGACGCTCGACAATTACGTCGCCTTCTTCGCCAAGGCGCATTTCTTCAAGGGGCTGATGGTCTCGCTGGAGATCACGGCGACGGTCACCGTCATCTCGGTGCTGCTCGCCTATCCGCTCGCCTGGATCATCGCCGAGCGGGTGCCGAAGAAATGGCAGCGCTTCGCCCTCGTCATGGCGATCCTGCCCTTCTGGACCTCCTATGTGGTGCGCTCCTATTCCTGGCTGCTGGTGCTCTCCAAGGGCGGCGTCGTCAACCAGGCGCTGCTCTCAATCGGCATCATCGCCGAACCGCTGGAGCTTTCGGCCAACCGCACCGGCACCGTGATCGGCTTCGTGCATTTCTTCGTCATGCTTTTGACGCTGACGATCTACGCCAACCTCATCCAGCTTTCGCCGAACTACCGCCGCGCGGCGGCGGATCTCGGGGCGAACGCCTTCCAGACCTTCTGGCATGTCGTGCTGCCGCTGACGCTGCCGGGCATCATGGTCGGCGCGTTCCTGACCTTCGTGCTTTGCATCGGCGACTACATCACGCCGCAGATCCTCGGCGGCAACAACGAGTTGGTGCTGCCGCAGGTCATCATGCTGCAGCTCGGGCGACGGGCGGACTTCCCGATGGCCGCGGCGCTCTCGCTGGTGCTGATGGTGGTCGTCACGCTCGCCTATATCGCCTGCGCGCGCTGGCTGAAGATGGAAAGGACCTGATCCATGCGGCACCTTTCCACCGCGCTCGCCGCGCTCTATGCCGGCCTCATCTATCTCTTCATCTTCCTGCCTGTCGTCGTGCTGGTGCTCTTCTCCTTCCAGGACGGCACCCTGCCCGTGCCGCCGCTGAACGGGCTGACGCTGCGCTGGTACGAGGCGGTGTTCTCCGACGGCAAGCTGATGGCCGCGCTCGGCAATTCGCTGCTGGTGGCGGTGATTTCATCGGCGGTCGCGTGCATCCTCGGCTTCCTCGCCGCCTACGCCTTCGCCCGCTATACGCTGCCGGCCTCCGCGCTTCTGCGCGGCCTCATCGTCGCGCCGATGACCGTCAGCACGCTGATCATCGGCCTCGGCCTCCTCTCCATGCTGAACGTGACGGGCATGCGGCTTTCGCTCGTGACGGTCGGCATCGGCCATGTGGTGATCAACCTGCCGCTCTGCTTCGCCATCATCTACGCCTCGATGGGCGGGCATCAGGTCAATATCGAGCGGGCGGCGCGCGACCTCGGAGCGAAGGACTGGCAGGTCATGCTGCTCGTCACCGCGCCCATGCTGCTGCCGTCGATCCTTGCCGCCTTCTTCCTCTCCGTCACCTTCAGCTGGGACGAGTTCATCGTCGCCTTCCTGCTGTCGCGCTTCGACGTGACGCTGCCGGTCGAGATCTGGAGCATGCTGCGCTCCGGCCTCGACCCCAAGACCAACGCCATCGGCAGCGTCGTCTTCCTCATCTCCGTCGTGTTCCTCATCCTCATGGAACTGACGGTCTTCAGAAAAACCGGGAAATCCTCATGACCGCCGACGTTTCCATCAAGAACGCCACCAAGGACTTCGGCGCGTTCCGGGCGCTCGACGATGTCTCGCTCGATATCGCGGCCGGCGAGTTCATCGTGCTGCTCGGCCCGTCGGGCTGCGGCAAGACCACGCTGCTCTCCATTCTCGGCGGCTTCATCGAGCCGACGTCCGGCACGGTTTCCATCGGCGGGCGCGACATGACATATGTCTCGCCCGCCAAGCGGCCGACCACCACCATGTTCCAGGACTATGCGCTCTTCCCGCATATGTGCCTGCGCGACAATGTCGGCTTCGGCCTGCGCATGCGCGGCATGGGCAAGGCGGAGCGCTACGAGAAGGCCTTCTCCTATCTCGATCTCGTCGGCCTGAGGGCGTCGTCCGCCAAGAAGCCGCATGAGCTTTCGGGCGGCCAGCGCCAGCGCGTGGCGCTCGCCCGCGCTCTGGCGGTCGATCCCGACGTGCTGCTGCTCGACGAGCCGCTCGGCGCGCTGGACCTGAAGCTGCGCCGACAGATGCAGGACGAATTGAAGGCGATCCAGAAGCGCGTCGGCACGACCTTCGTGCATGTCACCCACGACCAGGAGGAGGCGATGGCGATCGCCGACCGCATCGTCGTGATGAACAAGGGCCGCATCGAGGATGTCGGCACGCCAGCCTCGATCTACATGCGCCCGCGCTCACTGTTTTCCGCCGGCTTCATGGGCGAGGCCAATTTCCTGCTGGCGAAGGTCGTGCGCACCGCCGCCGGCGAAGCCGAGCTGGAGACCGCGCTGGGCCGCGCCGTACTGCCTGCTTCCACCTTCGTTTCCGGCTTCCCCATTGCCGGAAGCGATGTGACGCTCTGCATTCGCCCGGAGCATTTCCGGTCCGCAAATGCCGATGTGCCCACCCTCTCGCTCGGCCACGGCCGCATCACCGGCAGCGCCTTTTTCGGCACGCATCATCGCTGCCATGTCGCGGCCAACGGCGCGACGCTCACCGCCCATCTGCCGCAGACCGAGACGCCGGAAGTCGGCGCCGAGCTTGACCTGCGGCTGAAGGCGGATAGCATCGTCGTGCTTCAGGACGGGGCGGGAGTTTAGAATCGATGCGACGCATCCGGCCGGAGGATTGGTACAGCGTTCGTCGCCTCGATGACGACGTGACCTATATCTGCGAGCCCTATATCCAGGAATTCTATCGCTGCAACGTCTGGCACATCCGCGGGCGCGACCGCGACATGCTGGTCGATAGCGGCATGGGCGTCGTCTCGCTCAGGCAATGGGTGCCGCTCGTCACGGAGCGCGACCTGATCGCGGTGGCGAGCCATACGCATTTCGACCATATCGGCTGCCACCACGAATTCGAGTGCCGCGCGGTGCATTCGGCCGAGGCCGGCCTTCTCGCCAATCCGACGCGGGAGAACACGCTGGCCGACCCTTACGTCACCGACGAGATCTTCGACGCGCTGCCGCCCGAGCCCTATTGCTCGAAATGCTACGCCGTGAAGAAGGCGCCCGCGACGCGCATCCTTGAAGATGGCGACATGATCGATCTCGGCGACCGCCAGTTCGAGGTCGTCCATACGCCGGGCCACTCCCCAGGGGGTATTGCGCTCTACGAGAAGGCAACCGAAATTCTCTTCTCGGGCGACATCATCTACGATGGCCCGCTGATCGAGGACACTTACCACTCCGACCTGACGGACTATATCGCCTCGATGGAACGGCTCCTGACCCTGCCGGTGCGGCTGGTGCATGGTGGCCATTTTCCAAGCTTCGGCGGGGAACGCTATCGCCAGCTCATAAGAGGCTGGCTCGACGAAAAACAGAAGTGACGGGAGAAAAGCATGCTCGACAAGCGCAAATTCTACATCGACGGCCAGTGGGTCGATCCGCTGAAGCCCAATGACCTCCAGGTCATCAACCCGGCAACGGAAAAGCCGGTCGCGGTCATCACCATGGGCACCGCCGCCGATATCGACCGCGCCGTCGCCGCCGCCAGGAAGGCTTTTGCGACCTACAGCCAGACCAGCGTGGACGAGCGCCTTGCTCTGCTCGAAAAGCTGCTGGAGATCTACAAGCGCCGCTATGACGAGATGGCCCGCACCATCACGCTCGAACTCGGCGCGCCGATCAGCATGAGCACCGAGCAGCAGGCGGATGTCGGCGTCGGCCACCTGCAGGGCTTCATCGATGCGCTGAAGCGCCTCAAGAGCCGCGAAGTGCTGCCGAACGGCGACGTCGTGCGCCGCGAGCCCATCGGCGTCTGCGGCCTCATCACGCCCTGGAACTGGCCGATCAACCAGATCGCGCTGAAGGTGGTTCCGGCGCTGGCGACGGGCTCGACCTGCGTGCTGAAGCCCTCTGAATTCACGCCGCTCAACGCCATGCTCTATGCCGAGATGGTGGACGAGGCCGGCTTCCCGGCGGGCACGTTCAACCTCGTCAACGGCGACGGCATCGAATGCGGCGCGGCGCTCTCGAAGCACAAGGACGTCGATATGATGTCGTTCACCGGCTCCACCCGCGCCGGCATCGCCGTCAGCAAGGATGCGGCAGACACGGTCAAGCGCGTGACGCTGGAACTGGGCGGCAAGTCGCCCAACATCGTCTTCGCCGACGCCGACCTGGAAGACCGCGTCGCCGGCAGCGTGCTGGAATGCTTCAACAATTCCGGCCAGTCCTGCGACGCGCCGACCCGCATGCTCGTCGAGCGCTCGGTCTATGACAAGGTGGTCGAGATCGCCGAGCGCACCGGCAAGGAAGCGACCGTCGGCAATCCGGAAGAGGAAGGCGGCCATATCGGCCCGCTCGTCTCGCACATCCAGTTCGGCCGCGTGCAGGCGCTGATCGAGGCGGGCGTTGCCGAAGGCGCGCGGCTTCTCGTCGGCGGCCCTGGCAAGCCCGACGGCTTCGAGACCGGCTATTTCGTCAAGCCGACGATCTTCGCCGATGTGAACAACAACATGCGCATCGCGCGTGAAGAAGTGTTCGGCCCGGTTCTCGCGATCATCCCCTTCGACACGGAAGAGGAAGCCATCGCGATCGCCAACGACACCGCCTATGGCCTTGCCGCCTATGTGCAGACGGGCAATCCCGACCGCGCCGAGCGCGTCGCCGCCCGCCTTCGCGCCGGCATGGTGCACATCAATGGCGGCCCGCACCGCTACGGCAGCCCCTTCGGCGGCTTCAAGCAGTCCGGCAACGGCCGCGAAGGCGGCATGTTCGGCCTCGAGGACTTCCTTGAAGTGAAGACGGTACACCGGCCGGACGCGGCCTGACCGGCACTCGATACGAACGGCCCGGAGATATCTCCGGGCCGTTTTCCTTTGCACATCCGGCGGATGAAGCGGCCTGCGGCTTGCAATCGGGGCCTCGATCAACGAGGTTGGCGCGAACCCGCCGGTCCCTCCCAGCCGGCAAGCCCAGTCCCATCGCCAGGAGCCGGCATGGCCGTCAACGATATCGCGACCCGCACCTACGATCACAATTTCCGCCTCGACCCGATCGTCCGCAGCCTGCTCGATACGGACTTTTACAAGCTGCTGATGCTCCAGATGATCGGGCAGCTCCATCCGGACGTGAATGCCACCTTCTCGCTGATCAACCGCACGACGAGCGTGCGGCTCGCCGACATCATCGACGAAGGCGAGCTTCGCGCCCAGCTCGACCATGCCCGCGGCATACGCTTCACCAAGAAGGAGCTGATCTGGCTCGCCGGCAACAGCATCTACGGCAAGGCGCGCATGTTCGGGCCGGATTTCATCGCCTGGCTCTCGACCTTCCAGCTGCCGGAATACGAGCTGCGCAAGGTCGACGGCCAGTACGAGCTGCATTTCGACGGGCCGTGGACGCACACGACCATGTGGGAAATCCCGGCCCTTGCCATCATCAACGAGTTGAAGTCGCGCGCGGCGATGCGCGATCGCGGTCGCTTCGCGCTCGACGTGCTCTATGCCCGCGCCAAGGCGCGGCTATGGGAAAAGGTGGAGCGGCTGCGCCAGTTGCCGGACCTCGTCATCTCCGACTTCGGCACCCGCCGCCGGCACGGCTTCCTGTGGCAGCGCTGGTGCGTGGACGCCCTCAAGGAAGGGCTCGGTGACCGCTTCATCGGCACGTCCAACGTGCTCCTCGCCATGGATGCCGATCTCGAGGCCATCGGCACCAATGCGCATGAGCTGCCGATGGTCGCCGCCGCGCTCGCCGAAGGCGACGACGCGCTCGCCCACGCGCCCTACCAAGTGCTGGAAGAGTGGCGGCAACATTATAACGGTAACCTCCTCATCGCCCTGCCCGACGCCTTCGGCACCACCGCCTTCCTCGCCAATGCACCGGACTGGGTGGCGGACTGGACGGGCTTCCGCCCGGACAGCGCGCCGCCGATCGAAGGCGGCGAGCAGATCATCGACTGGTGGCGCGCCAAGGGACGCGACCCGCGCGAAAAGCTGCTGATCTTCTCCGACGGCATGGATGTCGACACCATCGAGGAAACCTACCGGCACTTCCACGGCCGCGTGCGCATGAGCTTCGGCTGGGGCACCAACCTCACCAACGACTTCCGCGGTTGCGATCCCGATGGCGGCCACGGGCTCGATCCAATCTCGCTGGTCTGCAAGGTGACGAGCGCCAACGGCCGCCCCGCGGTCAAGCTCTCCGACAATCCGGTCAAGGCGACCGGCGATCCGGCGGAAATCGCCCGCTATCGCCGCGTCTTCGGCGTGACCGAGCAGACGGCGCGGCCAGTCGAGGTCTGAGGCGACCAGGTGGAACCGAAAGCTCGCTGCCGCATTTCTGCGCCATGACCTACGAACTCTACTACTGGACCGGCATCCAGGGCCGCGGCGAATATGCCCGCCTGGCGCTGGAGGCGGCCGGGGCGCCCTACCGCGACGTGGCGCGGAAGGAAGGCGACCATGTGATCGCGGAGGTCGGCAGGACGCTTGCGACGCCGTCCTTCGCCCCGCCCTTCCTGAAAGACGGTTCGCTCGTCGTCGGACAGGTGGCGGTGATCCTTCTCTATCTCGGCGACCGGCTGGACCTCGCGCCGAAGGACGAGCGCCTTCGGCTATGGACGCATCAGATCCAGCTCACCATCGCCGATTTCGTGCTGGAGGGGCACGACGTACACCACCCCATCGGCGCGGGGCGATATTACGAGGAGCAAAAGCCGGAATCGCTTCGGCGGGCGGAGGAATTCCGCAAGGAACGCGTTCCCAAGTTCCTCGACTGGTTCGAGACGATCCTCGCGCGCAACCCCGAAGGGCCGGCGCATCTGGTCGGCAACCATCTCACCTATGCGGATCTTTCGCTTTTCCAGGCGATGAGCGGCCTGACCTATGCCTTTCCGAACCTCATGAAGCGGCTCGGACCGAAATACGGCAAGATCGACGCGGTCTGCAAAAGGGTGGAGAAATTGCCGAGGATCGCGGCCTATCTTGCCAGCGACAGGCGCCTTGCGCCCAACGAGAGCGACCTCTTTCGCCACTATCCCGAACTGGATCCGTAAGGCAGCGGGTCAGCCGACCCGCTTTTCCAGTTCCTCTTCCTCGATCATCGCGGCCGCGCCCGGCACGGCGACGAACTGTTCGAGCGTCATCGTATCGAGGATGGAGGCGATGGCGTCGCGCACCTCGGTCATGGCGCGCCGGACCTGACAGCCTTCCGGATCGGCGCAGTCCTCGCAGGCCTCATAGGCCGTGCGGCTTGCGCAGCGGATCGGCGCCAGCGGCCCGTCGAGGACGCGGATGGCGTGGCCGATGCGGATTTCCGAGGCGGGATGGGACAGGGAATAGCCGCCGCCCGGTCCCTTCTTCGAGCGCAGCATGCCGGCATTGCGCAGTTCAAGAAGGATGGTGTCGAGAAACTTCTTCGGAATGTTGTTGCGCAGCGCGATCTCGCTGACGAAAGCCGTTTCGCCCGGGGCGAGGCGCGCCAGGTCGACCAGCGCCTTCAACCCGTATTTTCCCTTTTTCGTCAGCATTTCGGCCTGCTTTCCATCGGCATGTGCGGCAGCGTGGACGCACGCTGGCGCCCGGCGATTTCATCCGTCGTCTTCGGGAAGATCGATCGGCTCACCCATGACGGGTGATTCCGGCTCATTCTAGGCACCGAAGTGCGAAAAACATATAAAAACGGTATAATTTATCAGAGCGGCAAATACCAAGGAATTTCAGCTCCCAGACCGCCGTTTTCCGGCCGTTTTGGCCTTGAACGTGCCCAATAGGCATCATTTTCGATGCCTTCCGGCGGCAAATGGCTTTCATCTGCGGCGTAGCGCCGCTTTTCGCATCGATTCGCGCCGGGTTGGGCACACAGGCGTCAAAAGGCCCGCCACCTTGCGGCGGCGGACCCTCTGGAGTTGAAGGTTAGTGCTTGCCGCCCTTGCGGCCGGCTTCCGAGGCCCGTTCGCGGTCTTCCGCGAAGTTGCCCTTGCCGCCGCGCTGACCGTCGTTCTGGTCGTGCTTGCCGGAGGCCTCGACCTTGCGATCCTCGTTCTTGTGGCTCTGCTGGCCAGCCTTCACATGCTGTTCATGGGTTCCGCCTTGGTTCGGCATAATGCTTCTCCTGGGTTTCAAATGCAGGCGTTCATTCGCTTGCGCGGAGTCAACCGAAACGGAGGGCGGTCGTTCCCCGCTGAAACATATCGTGATGCAGATCCGGCCGATCTCACCGGCACGCAGAGAGCGGCCCGGGGAGTCGTCATTTCGATCCTTCCGCCGGAAACGCAAAAGCGATTGCCGCACGGCCGGTAAATTGAGGCGAAAATTTCTCTACTAAATTTATTGATTATATAGCCTTTAGAAACCGGCCGCAGAGATTTCGGGCGACGGCAACTTGAGGAGAGGACCATGACCATTACCCGCAGAGCCCTGCTCGCCGCGACCGCCGCCCTTGCCATGGCGGCTTCCCTCGGCGCGGCGCATGCCGCGGACGTGACGCTCAACATCGGCTACCAGCCGATCGTCGAGCCGTCCCGCGTTCCGCAGGCCGACGGCACCTATGAGAAGGCGACCGGCGCGAAGATCAACTGGCAGAAATTCGACGGCGGCGCGGACGTGATCGCCGCCATCGCCTCGGGCTCGCTCGATATCGGCTATGTCGGCTCCTCGCCACTTGCCGCCGCCGCCAGCCGTGAGCTGCCCATCGAGACGATCTTCGTCGTCGGCCTCATCAGCGAGGCGGAAGCGCTCGCGGTGAAATCCATCGACAAGCCGGAGGACCTTGCCGGCAAGAAGATCGCGACGCCCTTCGTCTCGACCGCCCATTACAGCCTGCTGACCGCGCTGAAGCACTGGAACGTCGATCCGAAATCGGTCGAGATCCTCAACCTGCGCCCGCCGGAAATCGCGGCGGCCTGGGAACGCGGTGACATCGACGGTGCCTATGTCTGGGATCCGGTGCTCGCCCAGCTGAAGAAGGGCGGAAAGGTCCTGGCGACCTCCGCCGACGTCGCGGATTGGGGCGGACCGACCTTCGACGCCTGGATCGTCAGCAAGAAATTCGCCGAGGAACACCCGGACGTGGTGACCGCCTTCGTCAAGGTGACGGGCGATGCGACGGCCGCCTATCGCGCCGATCCCGACGCCTGGAACGCCACCTCGCCGGAAGCCGAGAAGATCGCCCGCCTCACCGGCGCCAAGCAGGAGGAGGTGCCGGCGCTGCTCAAGGGCTACATCTTCCCGACGCTCGAAGAACAGGCCGGCGAAAAGCTGCTCGGCGGCGGCACGGTGAAGGCGGTCGCCGACACCTCGGCCTTCCTGCTGGAACAGGGCAAGATCCCCGCGGCCCTTTCCGACTATTCGCCCTACGTCTCCACCCGCTGGGTGACGGACGCGACGAAGCTTGCCTACTGACGCCTGAATCCCTGCGGCCGACGGGCCCGGTGGCGCGAAAGTGCCGCCGGGCCATCACCCGACACCACGGAACCACCCCTGGAGGGCCCATGAGCATCCTGACATTCCGCAACGTCGCGCTGCGCTACCCGGCAAGGCCGGGCCGGGGCGGCGCGGGCGAAAAGCTGGTCCTCGACGGCATCAACCTGCAGGTCGCTTCGGACGAGCTGGTCGCCATCATCGGGCGCTCCGGCTCGGGCAAGACGAGCCTGCTCAACCTTGCGGCCGGCTTCATCGCGCCGAGCGCCGGCACCATCGCGCTCGACGGCGAGCCGGTGCGCGGCCCCGGCGCCGACCGCGCGGTCGTCTTCCAGGACGATGCGCTCTATCCCTGGCTCGATGCGCGCGACAACATCGCCTTCCCGCTCAAGCTGAGGGGCATTCCGCTTGCCGAGCGCCGGGCGCGGGCCGATGCGCTTCTTGCCCGCGTCGGGCTTGCGGAGGCCGGCGACCGGCGCATCTGGGAGCTTTCCGGCGGCATGCGCCAGCGCGTCGGCATCGCGCGGGCGCTGGCGGCGGAGCCGCGCTTCCTCCTGCTCGACGAACCGCTCGGCGCGCTGGACGCGCTGACCCGAACCCGCATGCAGGAATTCCTCCTGCGCATAAAGGCCGAAAGCGGCGCGGGCGCCATCCTCATCACGCACAGCATCGAGGAGGCCCTGCTGCTCGGCACGCGCATCGTCGTGCTCTCGCCCAATCCGGGACGCCTGACGGCCGAGATCGAGGCGGGCTTCAATGCGGAGGTGCTGAACGGCGCCTCGGTATCCGCCGTGAAGGCCTCGCCGCTCTTCAAACGCATGCATGCCGGCCTCACCGGCCTCATCCATTCCGGCGCAGACGAGGAGCTTGCCGCATGACCCTCTCCACCGATGTCACGTCCCTGCCCGAGGTTCCGGCGAAGGACCCGCCCTGCGAGCGCGCCGAGCGGCGACCGCTGCCCGTCGCGGCCATCTCCGCGATCACCGTCGCCGTGCTCGTCGGGCTCTGGGCGCTGGCCGCCGCCCATGCGCTGGTCTCGCCGGTCTTCCTGCCCTCGCCCCGGCAGGTGGTGGTCGCGATCTACAATCTCGTCGTCACCGGTTTCGTCGATGCGACGCTCGCCGAGCATCTCGGCGCCAGCCTCACCCGCATCTTCGGCGCGCTCGCCGCCTCCATCGCGATCGGCATCCCGGCTGGCCTTGCCATCGGCACGAGCCGGATCGGCCGCGGCATCCTCGACCCGGTGGTGGAGTTCTTGCGCCCGCTGCCGCCGCTGGCCTATCTGCCGCTCATCATCATCTGGGTCGGCATCGGCGAGGCCTCGAAGATCACCGTCATCGCGCTTTCCATGCTGCCCTCGATCATCCTGTCCACATCGGCCGGCGTGCGCGGCGTCTCGAAGGACCATGTCAACGCCGCCCGTTCCCTCGGCGCGAGCCGGCGGCAGGTTTTGTCCGACGTGGTGCTGCCGAGCGCGGTCCCCTCGATCCTGACCGGCATCCGCATCGCGCTCGGCGCGGGCTGGACGACACTGGTGGCGGCCGAACTCGTCGCAGCGACGAGCGGCATCGGCTTCATGATCCAGTCGGCCGCGCAGTTCCTCGTCACCGATGTCGTGATCGCCGGCATCGTCGTCATCGCACTGGTGGCGATCCTGCTGGAAGCCATCGCGCGCCAGATCGAGCGGCGGCTCGTGCCCTGGGCCTCGCACCGCTGAGATTTTAGAGCATTTCTGCTTTTCTTCGAATCGCAAAAACGTTCTAACGCAATTCCGGACGCAAAACCGCTTCACACTTTTGCTGGAATTGCTCTAATCGCCGAGTGGCTGGCGGTCGTCGCCGTCGCGGTGGCTGACGAGCTCTTCCTTGATGGCACGTAGGGTCTTCAGCGCCTTCGGCCTGTCGGCATAGGCGACGAGGTTCGCCAGCATGTCGACGACGGCGAGATAGGCATAGCGCGTCGAGGTCGGTCGGAAGATGTTGGTCCCCTCCGGCAGGTCGACCGCAATCACCACATCCGCCGCTTCGGCGACCGGCGAACGGCTCTGGGTGACGACGACGGTGGGAATGCCACGCTGCCTCGACAGGTCGAGGCAGTGGACGAGGGCCGTGTCGCGCCCCGTGAAGGACGAGGCGAAGACCACCGTACCCGGCCGGGCGGCGGCGGAAAGCATCGCATTCATGTTGTGATCGTTCGAGGCAGAAATGCGGCAGCCGAGCCGGAACAGCCGGTTGTGCAGCTCGTTAACCACCATCGACGAATTGCCGCTTGCCCCGAAGGCGAGGATGAAATCCGCGCCGCGCAACAGGCCCGCCGCCTTTTCGAGCGCGGCAAGGTCGATCTGGCGGTGCAACTGGTAAAGCGCGGCCTGCGCATTCGCCAGCACGTCGTCGGCGACCTCCTGCGGCGTTTCGGTCAGGACTTCCGGCCGGACATAACGCAGGCCGACGGAGGCCAGCCGCGCGAGCTGCACCTTGAAATCCGGAAAGCCCTTGCATCCGAGCCGCCGGCAGAACCGCGTCACGGTCGGCGGCGAGACGCCGGCCCGCCCGGCAAGCTCGCCGATGGAGGCATGCATGACGAAATCGACATTCTCCAGCACGAAATCCGCAAGCGTCCGGTCCAGCCCCGAAAGGCCGCCCTCCTCGTCCGTCAATGCATGAAAGAGGTCCATCCGTGCTCCGCCGGCAAGGCCGCCCTCGCCTTCCTGAAAATGAATTTCACGTGCCAAACGGTCATAGCACAGGCAGAAACCGCATCAATACGACGCCATGCGTGAAATTCAATTTCCTATCTCGGCATTTTCGCCATCCATCCTCACAGAAATCTCTTGCAAAGAGTCGCATGATTGAAAATAAATAACAAGAAAAGCCGGCGGAGGCTGGCGCCATTCATCGGGACCCGTCACCATGCGCATCTTCACGGCCTCGCTTGCCACCGAGACCAACACCTTCTCCCCGGTGCCGACGGACATGAATGCCTTCAAGGCTGCCTTCTATGCCGGCCCGGGCGAGCATCCGGATACGCCGACGCTCTGCTCTTCCGTCGTGCCGATCCTGCGCCGGCGCGGGCGGGCGGAGGATTTCACCGTCATCGAGGGCACGTCCTGCTGGGCCGAGCCCGCCGGCCTCATCCAGCGCCAGACCTACGAGACGTTGCGCGACCGGATCGTCGGCGAGCTCGAAGCCGCGCTGCCGGTCGATGCCGTCGTGCTCGGCCTGCACGGCGCGATGGTGGCGCAGGGCTATGACGATCCGGAAGGAGACTTCCTGTCGCGCATCCGCGCGCTTGTCGGGCCGGATGTGCTGATCGCCGTGGAATTCGACCCGCACAGCCACCTCACCGCAAAGCGTGTCGCCAATCTCGATATCATGGCCGCCTTCCTCGAATTTCCGCATACGGATTTCGAGGAGCGCGGCGAGCATGTCGTGGAACTCGCACTGCGCACC
The DNA here is from genome assembly GCF_033705735.1 of Shinella zoogloeoides. Taxonomy (NCBI): domain Bacteria; kingdom Pseudomonadati; phylum Pseudomonadota; class Alphaproteobacteria; order Hyphomicrobiales; family Rhizobiaceae; genus Shinella; species Shinella zoogloeoides. Next base: position 923,058 of record NZ_CP131131.1, on the reverse strand, counting down.
CTGAAGGGCGAGATCAGGCCCGTCATCTCCACATTCGACTGCCGCATGATCACCATCTATCCGACGAGCCGCGAGCCGATGCGCTCCTTCGTCGACCGGCTGAAGGCCATGGAGGGCAAGGACGGCGTGCTGTCGATTTCCGTCATCCACGGCTTCATGGCGGGGGACGTGCCGGAAATGGGCACACGCATCGTCGTCGTCACGGATGCCGACAGGGCGAAGGGCGATGCGCTGGCGGAAAGGCTCGGCCATGAGCTCTACCGCCTGCGCCGGGAGACGGCCATGCCGATGCTGGACACGGAGGCCGGCCTCGACCGGGCGCTCGCGGTTCGCGCCGCGCAGCCGGACCGCCCCGTCGTCATCGCCGATGTCTGGGACAATCCCGGCGGCGGGGTGGCGGGGGATGCGACCTTCATCCTGCGCCGGATGATCGAGCGTGGCTTCGAGAATGTCGCGGTGGCGACGATCTGGGACCCGATCGCCGTGTCCTTCTGCCATGCGGCCGGGCAAGGGGCGGAACTGGCGCTACGCTTCGGCGGCAAGTCGGGGCCGGAGGGCGGCGAGCCGCTCGACCTTCTCGTCACGGTGGAGGGCATCTTCGAGGCGGGCTGGCAGAGCTTCCGCAACAGCCGCGTGACGCTCGGCAGCACGGCGGTGGTGCGCCCGGTCGGCACGACCATCGACATCGTGCTGATCACCAGCCGCACCCAGACCTACGAGCCCGACATCTTCTCCAACCAGGGCGTTGATTTCACCGGCAAGGCCTTCCTGCTGGTGAAGTCGACTAATCACTTCCACGCCGGCTTCCAGCCGGTCTCCTCCGAGATCGTCTATATCGCGGCCCCGACCTCCTATCCGACGGACCCGGCGACCACGCCCTACCGAAAGGCCCGGCTCGATATCTGGCCGCGCATCACCGATCCGCTGGGCCTGGAGAGCTAGCCTGCGGGTCATCCGGTCGTTCGACGCCGAAGGTCATTCCGGCCGGTCGGCCATGGTGGGCGCGATGTTCTGGTTCAGCGAGAACAGGTTCGAAGGGTCGTACTTGTCCTTCAGTTCGACGAGCCTCCGGTAGTTGGACCCATAGGCAGCCTTGACGCGCTCCGGTCCTTCGTCTCCGAGATTGTTGACGTAAACCGCACCCGTCGAGAAGGGACGAACGGCGGTCCATACGTCGCGCACCCAGGCGAGGTTTTCGCCATCCGCAGCCGGGTCGTCCCATATCGCGATGGGGAAGCAGTCGAACTCGGCATCCCGGCCGGCATAGGCGGTCGCGGCAACGGGAACGCGGGAGATTGCGCCTCCAACCTGCTGCAGGACAAGGAGGGCATTGTCGCCCGGCGCTTTCCTGTAGGCATCGAGGAACGCGTCGATCATGTCCGCGGTAAGCTCGCGCATGAACTGGGCCTTCCACGAATAGCGGCGGCCACGCGGAAACACCGCGTCGCCTGCCGACTGCACGGCGAGATAGGGCGTCGGCTCGACATGCGCGCTGACGGATTTTCCCTGCGCATAGGCGAAAAGCGGTGCGATGTCTTTCGCCGCCTGTGTCGGGACGCCGGAATGGAAGACGGAGATCGAGAACAGCCGTTCGCCCGCCGACGTGAACAGCGCGGCATCGAGGCTGAGTTCGTCCGGCGCATTCCGGGCGAATGCGTCATAGAATTTCAAGGCTTCCCGCGCCCTTGCCTCCGGGAAGACGACACTGCCGGCAAGAACCGTGGTGCCGATGGCATGAAGGCGATAATCGAAGCGGGTGACGATCCCGAAATTGCCGCCACCGCCCCGCAGCCCCCAGAAGAGATCGGGGTTCTCGTCGGCGCTCGCATGGAGCACCCTGCCATCGGCTGTCACGACCTGTGCCGAAAGGAGGTTGTCGCAGGCGAGCCCGAAGCGCCGGCCGAGCTTGCCGAAGCCACCGCCCAATGTGAGGCCCGCAATGCCGGTATCGCCGTTGACACCCATGGTCGTCGCGAGGCCGCAGGCTTGCGTGGCCCTATCGAATTCGGCGAGCGTCAGTCCCGCTTCGGCCGAAGCAAAGAGGCGGCTATCCTCCACCAGCCTGTTCTTCATCCGCGAGAGGTCGATGACGAGCCCACCCTCGCAGACCGACTTTCCCGCAACATTGTGTCCGCCGCTGCGCACGGAAATCGACAGGCCACTCTCCCGTGCCGCGGCAAGCGCCGCGACCACGTCCTGCGCGCAGGCGCAATAGGCAATGGCAGCGGGCCGCTTGTCGACAAGACCATTCCAGACTTGCCGTGCGTATTCGTAGGCAGGATCTGCCCGGAGAACCAGCTCGCCGCGAAGTGCGCGGCGCAGCCGGGTTTGCTCTCGCAGGCTCATTTCCACAGTTGCGGCAGGCTCCAGGGCGTCGGCTTTCATTTCGGCTCTCCCATCCTTGGCTCGACGGACGCTCTCACGGGAGGCGAACATTAGCAAAATTAAAGAAATCAGGTGATGGATGAAATGAATTCATCTATGATCGCACCATGAGGAAACTGCCGCCCCTCAACGCATTGCGAGCCTTCGAAAGCGCCGCCCGGCACCTGAGCTTCCGGCTGGCGGCGGTCGAACTCGGCGTCACGCCCACCGCCATCAGCCATCAGATCCGTCTGCTGGAGGATATCTGCGCCCAGCCGCTTTTTTTCCGACGGCCGCGTCCCCTTCGCCTGACCGAAGCAGGGAACATGCTGTTTCCCGTGCTACGCGGCGGCTTCGACTCCTTCACCGCGGCGTTTGCGGCGCTCTGCGAGACGCCGCACCAGATCCTGCACGTCACCACGCCGAATGCCTTCGCAAGCCGGTGGCTCGTACCGCGTCTCCCCCTGTGGCAGGAGGCCCAGCCCGAGATCGCGCTCGAAATCATCGGTACGGACCGAACCCTGAGCCTCGAAGGCGGCGAGGCGGACGTCGCGATCCGCTATTCGCGCAGCATGCCGGATGATTGCGCCGGGCAGGAGCTGTTGCGCGACACCTATTTTCCGGTCTGCCGGCCCCATCTGCTTCCCGCGGGAAAACCGCTCGCCACGCCGCGCGACATCTATCGCCTGCCGCGCATCCACTATGACTGGATGAAAATCGATCCCGAGACCCCGACCTGGCGCCACTGGTGGAGCAAGGCGCGCGCGCTGGAACCGGGGCTGCCGCATGACGCGGAGACCTGCCGGCTCAGCTTCCGCGAGGAGGCACACGCCATTGCCGCGGTGCTGGCCGGTCAGGGCGTGGCGATCTGCAGCGATGTCGTCCTCGCGCCGGAGTTCGAGGCGGGCGAGGTGGTGAAGGCGCACGAACTCTCGCTGCCGGGTCTCGGTTACTATCTCCTGCACCGGCCTGACCATCCCCGCAAACGCGTGATCGCGCTGTTTGCCGAGTGGCTGCGCAGCGTCGTCTGAAGCGCTGCCGCGGGGCGGGCCTTCAGCCGCGCCGGGCGGCTGCAATCGCGGCGACGTCGATCTTCTTCATCGTCATCATGGCACTGAAGGCGCGCTTCGCCTCTCCGCCCCCCGCCGCCATCGCCTCCATCAGGACACGCGGTGTGATCTGCCAGGAGATACCCCACCTGTCCTTGCACCAGCCGCATTCGCTTTCCTGCCCGCCATTGCCGACGATGGCATTCCAGTAGCGGTCCGTCTCTTCCTGGTCTTCAGTGGAAATCTGGAAGGAAAATGCCTCCGAATGCTTGAAGATCGGCCCGCCGTTGAGCCCGAGGCAGGGGATGCCGGCAACCGTGAATTCGACCATCAGCACATCGCCCTCCTTGCCGGAGGGGTAGTCACCCGGCGCACGGTAGACACCGGTGACCGCACTGTCGGGAAAGACCTGCGCATAAAAGCGTGCGGCGTCTTCCGCGTCCTTGTCGTACCAGATGCAAACAGCGTTCTTTGACATTGTCGGTTCCTTTCGCTCGGTTCGTTGCCAGCGGCCTCCGGCACGGGTTGAGACCTCCCCCATTGCCGGATCCTCTCGGTCAGAGGACGAACAAGGTCGCCACGTTCCGACAGCCCCCATGAAAAAATCCCGACCCGGATCGTCCCGCTCAAAGCGACCACCGGCTCATTCGCCATCCATCAGCCGGATTATGGGCGTCTGCGTTAAGTTAGGGCTGGCCTCGTGGTTGAACAGCCCCGGATCCGCCTCCGCCACCATGCGGAACCGCAGAAATTCGTTGAAATTCCCCGCGCATCCAGCCCCGATTTCGCCTCGCCACCGCATTTATGGTCTCCATCGATAAGTTCAAACGAAATCAAACGGCTAATCAACCCAATCGCCTGCTGCTACCTAAGATGCATCACCAGCCGCCCGATCCGCATCCATGCAGGAAAAACCGCATCATGAAGATTCGCATCGCCTTTGCCGGCCGGACGCTGATCGCCGCGCTGGAGGACAATTCCTCCGTCCGCGACTTCGCATCCATGCTCCCGCTCCATGATCTCCAGATCGACGATTATGCCCATAACGAGAAGATCGCCTACCTGCCGCGCAAGCTCACCGAAGCGGGCGGCGGCCGCTTTTCCGGCGAGCGCCCCGGCGACGTCTGCTACTATGCCCCTGGGGTAACCTCGCCCTCTTCTACGGCGAATACCAATGGTCGCGCGGCCTGATCCGGCTCGGCCGTATCGACGGCAGCTTCGAACCCTTGCTGGCGCGGGGAAAATTCCCGCTTCAGATCGACGTCATCCGATAACAGACAGGAGAATGACCATGGATATCTCACGCGCAGGATCGCGCTCATCCGCCAAGGGGCCGGAAGCATGGTTCACCGGCACGGTGCGCATCGACCCGCTCTTCAATCCCTTCGACGCCGAACGGGTGCAGGGCGCGCAGGTGACGTTCGAGCCGGGGGCAAGGACGGCGTGGCACACGCATCCGCTCGGTCAGACCCTTCTTATCGTTTCCGGCCTCGGCCGGGTGCAGCGCGAAGGCGGCCCGGTGGAGGAGATCCGGCCCGGCGACGTGGTCTGGTTCGCCCCCGGCGAACGGCACTGGCACGGCGCGGCGCCGGATGTCGCCATGACCCATATCGCGCTCCAGGAGGTCAAGGACGGCAAGGTCGTCGACTGGCTGGAACATGTCACGGACACCGAATACGGCGCCTGAGACAGGCGCAACGCGAAAGGAATACCCCATGCTTGGAACAGTGCTTTACAGCCCCGGCGACATCCGCTGCGAAGAGGTGGCGGAGCCGGAAATCCTCCAGCCCACCGACGCCATCCTGAAACTTGCCGCCACCTGCATCTGCGGCTCGGACCTCTGGCCCTATCGCGGGCTGCAACCGCTGAACGGCCCCATGCATATGGGCCATGAATATTGCGGCGTGGTGGTCGAGGTGGGCAGCGCGGTGACGACCGTCAGGCCCGGCCAGTTCGTCGTCGGCTCCTTCTGCTGCTCGGACAATACCTGCCCGCATTGCCGCTTCGGCTTCCCGTCCTCCTGCGAGAACCGTGAATTCATGACGCGGGCGCAGGCGCCGCTGCTGCGCGTGCCGCTTGCCGACGGAACCCTCGTCGCGACGCCCTATATGCCGGACGAAGACCTGATCCCGAGCCTGCTTGCGGTCTCCGACGTGCTCGGCACAGGCTGGTACGCGGCGGATGCCGCGCGCGTGCAGCCGGGCGGCACGGCCGTCGTCGTCGGCGATGGCGCGGTCGGCCTGATGGGCGTTCTGGCCGCAAGGCAGATGGGCGCCGAAAAGATCATCGCGATGAGCCGCCACAAGAGCCGGCAGGACCTCGCCCTCGAATTCGGCGCGACGCACATCGTCTCCGAGCGCGGCGACGAGGGCGTCGCCCGCATCAGGGACCTGACGGACGGTGTCGGCGCTGAATCGGTGCTGGAATGCGTCGGCACGCAGGAATCGATGTCGCAGGCAATCGCCTCCGCCCGCCCCGGCGGCTCGGTCGGCTTCGTCGGTGTGCCGCATGGTGTGGAGATCGACGGCCAGCAACTGTTCTTCGCTCAGAAGAACCTGCTCGGCGGCCCGGCCCCCGTGCGCCGCTTCCTGCCGGACCTGATCGAGCTGGTCATGACCCGCAAGATCAACCCCGGCAAGGTCTTCGACCTGGAACTACCTCTGCAGGATGTCGCCGAAGGCTACCGCGCCATGGACGAGCGGCGCGCGATCAAGACCCTGCTGCGCCTCTCGTGAACCGCGACCGGGAGCCCTGTTGCTGCAAGGGCTCCCATCCGCGGCGTCCCTCGCGAGACGCCGTCATCCGCAGAGCAGGAGGTGGTGCTCCGACATCGGGCGGGGCCGGCCGTAAAGGAAACCCTGCGCCTCGCGGCATCCTTCCGCCCGCAGGAAATCCGCCTGCTCCTGCCGCTCGACGCCTTCCGCCACCACCGACATGCCGAGACTGTCGGCAAGCAGGATCGTCGCCTTGACGATGGCCGCGGAGACGGCGTTGGTCGTCACGTTCTCGATGAAGGAGCGGTCCATCTTGACCTTGTCGAAGGGGAAAACCTGCAATGTCGACAGCGACGAATAACCGGTTCCGAAATCGTCCATGGCGATAGTGACGCCGAGCGCCTTCAGCCGTCGAATGACGTGGAGCGTGCGCGCCTGGTCCTCGATAAGGCTCGCTTCGGTGATCTCCAGTTCGAGACGAGCGGCGGAAAGCCCGCAGGACAGCAGGATTTCGTGAATGTCCCCGGCGATATCCGTCTGCGCGAGCTGGGCGGCCGCTATATTGACGGCCACCCGGTGGGTGACGTTCCAGCCAGCCGCGTCCGCACAGGCTGTCCGCAGGACCCATTCACCGATCGGCACGATCAGCCCCGTCTCCTCGGCGATCGGAATGAATTCGGACGGCGATACCAGGCCCCGTTCGCGGTGCCGCCAGCGCAGCAAGGCCTCATAGCCTGTTACTGCGCCGGTGCGCAGGTCCAGCTGGGGCTGGTAATGAAGCTCCAGTTCTTCCCGCTCGACGGCATGGCGCAGCTCCATGGCAAGCGCGCTGCGCGCGCGACGGCCCTCGTCCATCGACGGTTCGTAATAGCGGACCGCATTTCCCGCCGCGCGCTTGGCACGATACATCGCGTGATCCGCCCGGCAGATCAGGTCTTCCTCGCTCGCCGCATCGGCCGGGCAGAGGCTGATCCCCACGCTCACCCCGACGGACAAGGCGTCCGCGCCGCGTATGACGGGTTGGAGGACGCAATCGACGAGGCGCTGGACGAACGCGTCGATGTCGCTCCGGCCTTGGACAGGATGCTTCACCGCGATGAACTCGTCTCCGCCGACGCGCGCGACGAATTCACCGTTGCCCATCCGCAATGCGAAGCGTCGGGCGAGCGTCTGCAACAGGTAATCCCCCGCATGGTGGCCGTGGACGTCGTTGATCTCCTTGAAGCGGTCGAGATCGATGACGACGACGGCAGCCTGCCCGCCCTGCTCACCGATCCGTTTCACGACGAGGGGCAGATGTTCCGACAGGTAGGCGCGGTTCGGAAGACCCGTCAACGGGTCGTGCCGGGCCGCATGGCGGAAGTTTTCGATGAGGTCGCGCTGATAACGCGTGTCCATGACATAGAAAATCAGCCCCGCGACCATCGCCATCGTCAACAGGACGAGCACGGCGAGAAGCTCGTTGGAAATGGTATGCGACGCGGAGGGGGCAAGCGGGTCGGGCACGATCGTCGCCGCACCCATGCCCGTGAAATGCATGGCGCAGATCGCAAGCACCAGCGTGAACACTGCCGTAACGCGGCTCGCACGCGAACGTTTCCGCGCCAGGAGATGGGCCGTCAGGGTTCCGAAGCCGAGGGCAAAGAAAGCCGAGGCTGCGACAAGCCCGCCGTCCCACACAATATGGGCGGAACCTTCCAGCCCCGCCATCCCGGTGAAATGCATGGCAAGGATGCCGATGCCCGCGACGATGCCGCCGGCCTCGGCGGGCAGCCAGCGGGGCGGTTCGACCGTCAGGCAGAAGCCGCCGGCGGTGAAGGCGATGGCGATCAGCAGGGATCCGACCGTCATCAGGGGATCGAATGTATGCGCCATGGGAATCTGGAAGCCCAGCATGGCGATGAAATGCGTCGTCCAGATCGCCGCACCGCCGGCGATGCCGGAAAGAACGATCCACCAGAGCCGCCGCCCGGCGGGCAGGCGGCCGGCGCGGTCGAACAATCGCACGGTCATTACGGAGGCGATGATGCAAATGACGGCTGCCGCGACGACGAAGGTGTAGTCGTGCTCATAGGCCAGGCAGGAAACGACTCTCAACATGGACAGGTCTCAGACTGCATATGCAATCTATGGTAAGGGGAAGAATCGTAATAAATCCTGAAGTTCATCCCTGAAATTCAACCGATGCCTTGATATATCGGGATGCAGCGGCGGCTCTCGATGCCGAGCGGACACGGCACCCTCCGCCGGAGGGAACTTCGTGCAGGTTCGATGGTTGTATGGCCTTGAAACCGGTTCGGAGAAAGGCGATGCGTCACGTCAATGCGGGATGTCTCATCTGCTGCGCCGCGGCGCTGCTTTTCACGCCGGCCCAGGCCAGCGAGGCGCAGTTCCTCGGTGGACTGAAAGGTCAGTATGTCGGCAAGGGGCAGGTGAGGCTCCGCACCAACCGGCAGCCGATCAATATAAGCTGCACCTTCACCTCTACCACGTCGCCGAGTTCCCTCTCGCTCAAGGGGCGCTGCCGTGGCCTGCTCGTCGTATCGCGCGCGGTAGGTGTCGACCTCAAGGCCTCGGGCGGAACCTATCGCGGCTCCTATATCGGCGCGGGCTCTGGCCCCGCCTCGCTTTCCGGCCGGCGAAAGGGCAACAGCCTCGCCCTCACCATCCAGTGGGCAAAGCCGATAAACGGCGACCGCCGCGCCAGCCTCACCGTCGCGCAGACCGGCGCGCGGGGGTTGAAGCTCACCACCTCCGACCGCGACCCCGCCTCGGGAAAGACCGTCGTCACCAGCCAGATAACGCTTCAACGCCAATGACCGCCGGGAGCAGGCACGCGATACCCGCTCCCGACCAGGCCGCGCTCAAACCTTCACGACGCTCGCGGCGTAGATCTCGTCGATCGTCCCGGCAAGGCTGGCGTTGAATTCCGCATCGCTCATCGTCACCCGCAGGTCTTCCGTCAGGGCCCGAGAGAAGCTGGCGATCATGTTGCGGTTGCGGCTGAGCTTCTCGCAGGCGACCGCGCGGCTGTAGCCGCCGGAAAGCGCGACGACGCGGGCGACGGACTTGTGGGCGGCCAGCGGCTCGTAGAGGCCGGCGACACTCGGCAGGGTCAGCTTGAGCATCACCCGTTCGCCCGCAAGCAGGGCATCGAGTTCCCTTGCGATCTCGTCGCGCAGGATGGCCTCGGCCTCCTCCTTGGTCGGGCTCTTGATCGAAACCTCCGGCTCGATGATCGGCACGAGGCCGTGGCGAAGGATCTGCCGGCCGATCTCGAACTGCTGCCGGACGACGGCCGCGATGCCGGCCTTGTCGGCATGGCCGATCACCGAGCGCATCTTGGTGCCGAAGATGCCCTTCTTCACCGCGCGGGCGAGCAACTCGTCGAGCTCGGGCATCGGCTTCAGCACCTGGACACCGTTCTCCTCGGCAGCAAGGCCCTTGTCGACCTTGAGGAAGGGCACGACGCCGCGATCCTGCCAGAGATAGGCGGGAACCGGCTTGCCTCCGGCCTCACCGTCCATCGTCTTCTCGAAGAGGATGGCGCCGATCACCTTGTCCCCCGAAAAGGCGGGCGCCGTCATGATACGCACGCGCATCTCGTGCATGAGGCGGAACATCGCCTCCTCGCCGTCATAGTCGGAATCGGCGATGCCGTAGAGCCGCAAGGCGCCGGGCGTCGAGCCGCCGCTCTGGTCGAGGGCCGCGATAAAGCCCTCCTTGCCGGTCATCTGCGCCATCATCCTTGCATCGGTCATGCTCGCCTCCCTGTTGTATGCTAGCGGCCCCGGATGCGTTCCATCGCGCCCGACCCGCCGGCCGATCCGCAGCCTATCATCGAGACAGGCGGATGTCCCACCGTGTCAGCGGCGGTCGTCCTCTTTCGTATCGACCTCGTCGAGGCGGCGGAAGGCATAGCCCTTCGCCTTGAGCGCCAGGACACCCCTGGCGACACCCGCCCCCGAGGCCCGGCCCGGCTGGTTGATATGCGCGATGATGACATCGCCGTCCCGCGCATTGCCGATGATCCTCTCCGCCTTGGCGGCCGGCACCGTGGCGCCGTAATCGCCGCTCAGCGAATAGCCGCCGATGCGAAAGCCCATGGACTTGATCAGGTCTAGCGCATCGGAGCTGTAGCGCGCGGTCGCGTCCCGATACCAGCCAGCCTGCACGCCGAAATCCGCCGTGATGGCGCTGGCGCCGCCCTCGACCTCCGCCCTGACATTCGCGAGGGTTCCCGCGGGCTTGATGCCGAAGACCGGCTTGTCGCCCACCACCGCCGGAACGTGGTTGCTGCCATGGTTCTCGATTTCGAAGAGGTCCGGATGGGCGGCCAGCAGCTTGACGGTAGGGCCGTTGCGGACGAGCCAGCGCCGCGTCACGAAAAGCGTGGCCGGGATGCGGTTGTCGACGAGCGTTTTCAGGATTCGCTCGTCGACGCCGCCGCTGCAGGCGTCGAATGTCAGGGCGACCTGCGGGTGGCCCGAACCGCCCTTCGCGATCGTCAGCCGCGGCTCGCGCAGATCCTTGGTGACGGCAGGGGATGCCAGCGCCAGCAGAACGAGAATGAACCAGAGCCGCATCGCGCCTTCTCCCGAAATTTTCTCCGCCGGAGCCATCTTCCGGCGGAACACGCGCCGCACTACGGCCGAGGCGGCGCGAAATTATGTCCGTGCGCGCTATAGCCATCCGCGCGGCTTTCGTCATCCGCGCAGGCGCCGCATCTTCGATTGCGCACCGAATCCTGATAGGCGGCAGGAAGCCATCGAGGGAGGGGACATGGTTTTCGATTATTGCGTCGTGGGCGGCGGGATCGTCGGGCTGGCGACGGCGATGCGGCTTCTGGAGCGGCGGCCGGGCAGCAGCCTCCTGCTTCTGGAAAAGGAGGCGGCGCTTGGCCGGCACCAGACAGGGCACAACAGCGGCGTCATCCACGCGGGCATCTATTATCCACCGGGCAGCCTGAAGGCCGAGCTCTGCCGCAAGGGCGCGGAGGCGACGAAGGCCTTCTGTGCGGAAAACGGCATCCGCTTCGACGTCTGCGGCAAGCTGCTCGTCGCCACCTCCGATCTCGAGGTGGAGCGCATGGAGGCGCTGCATGCGCGCTCGAAGGAAAACACCATCGAGGTGCATCGTATCAGTGAAGGCGAGCTGAAGGAGCGCGAGCCGAACATCAGCGGTCGCGGCGCGCTGTTCGTGCCCTCCACCGGCATCGTCAGCTATGCCGAGGTCTGCCTTGCCATGGGGCGGCGCATCGCCGCGCTCGGCGGCGAGGTCAGGCTCTCGACGCGGGTCATCGGCATTTCCGAAGCGGTCGACGCGGTCGAGATCACCGCGGAGGACGAAAGCTGGCAGGCAAGGAAGCTCGTCGCCTGCGCCGGCCTCCAGTCGGACCGGCTCGCCGTCCTTGCAGGCCTTTCCATCGAACATCGCATCGTGCCGTTCCGCGGCGAATATTATCGCCTTCCGGCCGAAAAGAACGATATCGTCCGCCACCTCATCTACCCGATCCCCGATCCCGCCCTGCCCTTCCTCGGCGTCCACCTGACCCGCATGATCGACGGCAGCGTCACGGTCGGCCCCAATGCGGTGATCGGCTTTGCCCGCGAAGGCTATCCGAAGCTCTCGCTCAACCTTGCGGACATGGCCGACTATGCCCTCTTCCCCGGCTTCTGGAAGACCGTCCTCGCCAACCGCGCCTCCGCGATGACCGAGCTGAAGAACTCGCTGTGGAAGCCCGGCTATCTGGAAGAGTGCCGGAAATATTGCCCGGGCCTCACGCTCTCCGACCTGCTGCCGCACGAAGCGGGTATCCGCGCCCAGGCGGTGCGCCGCGACGGCACCCTCATCCACGACTTCCTCTTCGCCGGGACAGACCGGATGCTGCATGTCTGCAACGCCCCTTCCCCGGCCGCCACCTCGGCGATCCCCATCGCCGACATGATCGTCGACCGGCTGACGGCGGCCTGACCGGTATCATCGGAATGGGCTCGCATTCAGCCTGCGCGGCCATCTCTGCCGTTCGATTATAAATTTGACTTAATTACTCAAGTTAATATGCTCCGACCTCAACGCAAGGCGGACCATATTCGCATGACGCTGGAAAACCTGATCCCGCCGGGTGGCATGACGCCGAACGACCTCGTTCGGCTCGGCGCCGAATTCGCGCTCGGAGTGGAGCCTGTCGAAATGGCGCCACAGGTTCTGGACACCCCCCTCTATACGGGGCGCCTTTTGGCGCATGAAGTGCAGCCGGGCCTGATGCTCAGCGCCGGCGACGTGACCTATATCTGCGACCAGGGCTTCGCCGTCGAGATGGCGCCGGCCCTCGTCTGCGGCATCATGCTTTCCGGCCAGCCCGTGCGGACCGAGGTCGAGGGCCACGGCAGCTTCGTCCGCCTCCCGCACCAGGTCAATCTCATGGGTTTCGACCGCCCCATCCGCTACACGACGCCGCTGGAGCGCGGGCGCAACTTCCGCACCGCCGGCTTCGTGCTCCAGCCCGCCTTCTTCGAACGCTTCGCGGAAGACATCGACGACGACGGCGTCAGCGCATTGCGAGAACTCACGACGGGTGGTTTCCGCACGGCGACCATCACCCATTCGCCGCGCATCGGCGAGATCGCGCGGCTCTGCCTCGAACATCCCTATGGCGGCCAGCTCGGCAGGCTGTTCCTCGAAAGCAATGCGCTGGCCTATGTGATCGAAGTGGCGCAGGCGCTGAAGGACGAGCGGCGCCTCGTCGCGCTTCTCGGCAGGCGCGAATACGACCGGGTGGTCCATGCCCGCGAAATCCTCGACGGCGACCTCGTCAACACACCGACCACGCTGGAACTCGCCCGGCGCGTCGGCATCAACGTCACCACCCTGCAGGCCAATTTCAAGGCGGTGTTCGGCCGGACCATCTTCGCCCATGTGCGCGAGCAGCGGCTGATGATGGCGAAGATCCTGCTGCAGGAATACCGGCTTTCGGTGGCCGAGGCCGGACGCCGCGTCGGCTTTTCCCGCCCCTCCGCCTTCAGCGCCGCCTATCGCAGGCATTACGGCCATCCGCCGCGCTCGGAGCGCCACCAGTCCACGGGAATGCGGCCGGGCTGACGGCGCCGCGAACTATTGCGTTTCGCGAATGTTTGCCTGCGTCGCGCGAAAGTCGAGTTATATCCTCAAGAATACCTGACCCGCTATTTGTGACGCTCATCATGACCAGGGGGCAAGGCATATGAACACCATCTCGCGCGCACGGCTGATTTCCACCACGGCGCTCGCGGCTCTTGGCATCGCGGTGGCGGCGGGCGAACGGGCCGCCGCCCAGGAGGCTGAGGGAACGACGACGCTCGAAGCGGTCGTCGTCACGGGCACCAAGCGCCCGCAGGACGACGCCTCCCTGCCCGTCGCAACGACGATCCTCGGCCCGGAAAACGTGAAACCCTCCTCGCTCGATCCGGTCGGCGACGTCGCCCGCCAGACGCCGGGCACGAATTTCATGGATTTCGGCCGCTTCGGCGAAAGCTACATGACCATGCGCGGCCTCTCGACGCTCGGCTCGGCGATGAACTCGCTCGACAGCGTGATCGGCCTTTCCGTCGACGGCGTTCCGACGACGCTCTCGGCGATCGGCGCGCCCTTCCTCGATGTCGAGCAGGTCGAGGTGCTGCGCGGCCCGCAGGGCACGACCTTCGGCCGCAACGCCTTCGCCGGCGCGATCAATGTGGTGAGCAAGCCCGCCGACGGGACGAAGGAGACCATCGTCAGCACCGAGATCGGTTCCGATGGCCATGCCTTCATCGAGGGCACAACGGGCGGCTGGCTGATCGACGACCTCGTTGCCGGCCGCGCGACGCTGCGTTTCCAGAAGTTCGATGGCGACATTCCGAACCCGATCACCGGCAAGGACGAGGGCAGCGCGAAGCTCGGCGCGGCGCGCGGCACGCTGCGCATCACGCCGGACGACAGCTTCACCATCGATATCACCGGCGGTTTTTCCAGGGACACCCGGCACAACTCCGCCTTCCTCCTGCTGGAATCGCCCGACTTCCCGATCAGCGGCGCGGACACCACGCCGGTCAACCGCCAGCAGATCGCGCACGGCTCGATCAAGATCACCAAGGAATTCGAGCCCTTCATCCTGACCTCGACGACGAGCTACCAGGACATCAAGCTGCACAATACCGGCGACTTCACCGACGCCTTCATCTTCTCCAACGCCACCGGCCTGCCGCCGTCCTTCTTCAACGACCCCAACGCGCAGAAGGTGGTCTTCGACGACCACGAACGCATCTTCAACCAGGAGCTCCGCCTCAACTCGCATGAAGACGCGGCCGTGCAATGGGTCGTCGGCGCGAACTATTTCAAATCGGACTTCACGACCCATCGCGTGCAGGATGTCGGCAGCTACTCGCCGACGCTGAACGGCACCTTCGACAACGCCATCGACAGCGAGACGATCGCGGCCTTCGCCGACGCGGCCGTGCCGCTCGACGAGCGTTTCACCCTTTCGGGCGGCCTGCGCCTTGCCCACGACAGGCAGACGCTCGACGCCAACTATGTCTCCAATGGCTTTCCCGGCACCATCCCGGCCTTCGCGCAGGACAATTCATTCAGCGACACCTATCTGACCGGCCGCATGGCGCTCTCCTACAAATGGAACGACCGCGCCATGAGCTATGCCTCCGTGGCGCGCGGCTATTCCTCCGGCGGCTTCGAGAAGACGACGGTCTATGCCGGCTTCGGGCTGCCCTCGACCCCCTTCCTGCCGGCAACGTCATGGACCTACGAGATCGGCAGCAAGGCCGAGCTGACCGATGCCATCCGCGTCAGCGGCGCGATCTTCTACAATGACGTGAAGGACGGCCAGCTCACGGGCTTCGATCCGGGCACCTTGCTGCCCTTCATGACGAACCAGGCCTTCGAGAGCTACGGCGTGGAAGCGAACGTGACCGCCACGGTGGCCGACGGGCTGGATTTCACGGTGGGCGGCGCGCTCATCAATTCCCGCCTCGTCGATGTCACGCCGCAATCGGCGCTCGCGGGGGCGCTGGAGGGCAACAAGGTGCCGCAGGTGCCCGGCTTCTCCGCCAATCTCGGCGTCACCTACCGGACGGAAGCCGATGCGCTCGGCTTTGCCGGCGAATTCTTCGTCGGCGCCAATTACCAGTATGTCGGCACCCGCTATTCGGACATCCAGAACAGCGCGAAGATGGCGGCCTACCACATCGTTAATGCGGAACTCGGCTGGGAGAAGGACAATCTGAAGGTCTACGCCTTCGGACGAAACCTGCTCGACGAGCGCCCGCTCTCCTACGCCTTCACCTACGCGCCGGGAACGACGGCCGCCTATATCGGCCGCGGCCGCGTCATCGGCCTGGGGGCGACGATCAAGTGGTAGGCAGCGCCACAGCATTCTCGCGCAGCCCGGTCTTGCCGGCCGGGCCGCATCTTTCCGTTCTTTCGCGAGGCTGCTGATGGGCGCGCGTTTCCAGCGGACGATGATGAAGGCGCTCGGAGCCACCGATCACGTCATGACGGTGGTTTCGGCCACGAACCTCACGCCCGGCTTCCGCCGCATCCGCTTTTCCGCCCCGACCATGATCAACGGGCGCGAGACGCCGACGGCAAGCTATGTCCGCCTCTG
Source organism: Shinella zoogloeoides (assembly GCF_033705735.1). Taxonomy (NCBI): domain Bacteria; kingdom Pseudomonadati; phylum Pseudomonadota; class Alphaproteobacteria; order Hyphomicrobiales; family Rhizobiaceae; genus Shinella; species Shinella zoogloeoides. The sequence continues at coordinate 907,297 of NZ_CP131131.1, read as the reverse complement.
GGCGCCCGATCCCGACGATCCGGCCAAGGTGCACCAGCGCGGCTATACGCTGGTCGACCCGGACCCGGCGCGCGGCGAGGTCAGCTTCGATTTCGTGCTGCACGAACCGATGGGGCCGGCCTCCGCCTGGGCGGCTGCGGCAAGGCCCGGCGACACGATCAACGCGTCCTACTATATGTTCCATAAGTTCGAGCCGCCGGAAAATCCGGAAGGCTATCTGCTGATGGGCGATCCCGCGGCCATCCCCGCCATCAACGGCATCCTCGGCGTCCTGCCGCCGGACGCCGCCGTCGTCGTCATCCTGCAGGCCTATCTGCCGGCCGACCGGGATATTCCCGTCACCTTCCATCCGGGCGCCGAGGTGATCTGGACCGGCGAAGGCACCGGCGCGCTCGCCGCCGCCGTGCCCGCCCGCGACTGGTCGAACTGGTATGCCTGGATCGCCGCGGAAAACGCCGCGATCAAGGACCTGCGCGCGAACCTCAACCGCGTGCATGGCTTCCCGCTCGCCGACATCAAGCACGCCGCCTACTGGATCCGCGGCAAGGCGATGCGCCTGCGCAAGGAGGCGGGCGAAGAGGCGGCACCCGCTCCGCCACCGCCCGCCGCTCCCCCTCGGAAGGCCGCGCCGCGCTGGCGCTCGCAGCGCGGACAGGAGCTGCTCGCATCGCTGCGCTGGAAGCTGCGCGCCGCCGGTGCCCTGCAGGCCGTCATCTCGCTGATGCAGCTCGCCCCGCTGGTGCTGCTGGCGGAGCTCGGCCGCCGGCTGCTGGCGGGCGATGCCAATCGGGAAACGTTGACGCCGCTGATACTGTGGGCGCTCGGCCTTTTCGGCGGTGCCGTCCTGCTCTCGACCGTGCTGATGTTCTGGCTGCATGCCGTGGATACCCGCTTCGGCCATGAGCTGCGCCGCGCGATCGTCGCCAAGCTTGCCCGCCTGCCGCTCGGCTGGTTCACCGACCGCAATGCCGCGAGCGTGCACCAGGCAGTGCAAGAGGATGCCGGGCGACTGCATTACATGGTCACCCATGCCGTGCCCGATGTCGTTGCCGGCATCGTCACGCCGCTTGCCGTCATCGTCTATCTCTTCACCGTGGATGCGGCGCTCGCCGGCCTGCTCTTCCTGCCGCTCATCGCCTTCGTCGCCCTCTTCGCCCACATGATGCGCGGCGTCGCCGACAAGCTGGTGGAACATGCCGACTGGACCAGGCGCGCCAATGCCGCGGCCAGCGCCTTCATCGAGGCCTTGCCCGTCGTGCGCGTCTTCGGCGGCGACGGCAGGGCGTTGCGCACGGTGCTGAACGGCCAGGCGGCCTTTCTCAACGGCTGGCAGCGCCCGATGGCCGGCCGCAAGGTCGCCTCGCAGCTTGCGATCCAGCCGCCGGCCTTCCTGCTGCTCATCACGGCGGCCGGCTGCTGGCGTATTCTCTCCGGCGCCATGGCGCCCGCCGATCTCCTGCCCTTCCTCTTCCTCGGCACCGCCTTCGGCACGCAGATCACCGCCGTCATGTACGGCTTCATGCCGATGCGCGAGGCGAAGCAGGCGGCAAGCCGCATCGGCACGCTGCTGGAGGAGCCGGAACTCGACAGAAGCCGCTCGCTGCGCGCCCTCTCGCCGGGTCCACTCGGTCTGCGCTTCAAGAATGTCAGCTTCGGCTACCGGCCGCGCAAGCCGGTGCTCGAAGGCATCGACCTCGTGCTTGCGCCCGGCACGCTGACGGCCCTGGTCGGCCCGAGCGGCGCGGGCAAGTCCACCCTTGCCGGCCTGCCGGGCCGTTTCCACGATGTGACGGGCGGCGCGATCCGGCTGATCGCGGGCGAGACGGAAATCGACATTCGCGACGTCAACCCGCAGGTCCTCCAACGCACCGTCGGCTTCGTCTTCCAGGATGTACGCCTGATCAGGGGAACGCTCCGGGACAACATCGCGCTCGCCCGCCCCGAGGCAAGCCAGGGCGAAATCGAGACGGCCGCCCGCGCCGCCCATATCCACGAGCGCATCGCGGAGGCGCCGAAAGGCTATGACAGCATTCTCAGCGAGGATATCCAGCTCTCCGGCGGCGAGGCGCAGCGCCTTTCCATCGCCCGCGCGCTGATCGCCGATCCGCCGGTCCTCGTGCTCGACGAGGCCACCGCCTTCGCCGATCCGGAATCCGAACATCTGGTACAGCAGGCACTGGGCTCGCTCATCGGCAGGCGCACGGTCCTCGTCGTCGCGCACCGGCTGCACACCGTGGTGCATGCCGACCGCATCGTCGTCATGGATCGCGGCCGCATCGTGCAGCAGGGCCGCCATCCAGCGCTGATCGCCGAGCCCGGCCTCTACCGCGACCTCTGGCAGGCCGGCGAAAGGAAAGCCTCGTGATCATCTCCGCCCTTCTGCCGCCGCAAGCGCGCCCGCGCCTCGTGCCCTTTGTTGTCCTCGTCGTCGTGGCGGCCGCATTGCGCGCGACATCCGCCCTCGCCCTCGTGCCGCTGCTCGGCGCGCTGTTCTCGCCGGTTCCGCAGGATGCGCTTGCCTGGCTCGGCCTGCTTGCCGCAAGCGTCGCGGCCGGCTGGGCGCTCGAGCGCTTTCTGGTGATCCGCGCCTTCGATCTCGGCTTTGCCATGATGACGTCGATGAACGCCCGTCTCGTCGATCATCTCCTCGCCGTGCCGATCGGCTGGTTCGGCGCCACGCAGCGATCGCAGGCCAAACGCGCGCTCGCCGGCGCCGTGCCGGAGCTCTTCGCAAGCTCGGTCAACCTGGCGACGCAGGCCTCCATCGCCGTCACGCTGCCCTTCGCCATCGCCATCGGCCTTTTCTTCGTCGCCTGGCCACTCGGCCTTGCGGCGCTTGCCGCGGCACCGCTGCTGCTCGGCGCTCTCCTTCTCGGCGGGCGGCTGATGCGCCGCGCCGAGGCCGATTTCGCCGTCGCCTCCAGCGAGGCCGCCGAGCGCACGGAGGAATTCGCCCGCGCCCAGATCGTGCTGCGCGCCGCCGGCCGCACCGGCATGGAGGGCACGCCGCTCGGCGCCGCCATCGACGCGCAGAAATCCAAAGGACTGCGCGTCCTCTGGTTCGCCCTGCCCGGCATGCTCCTCTTCTCGCTCGCCATGCAGGCGACGCTTATCGCCATGGTGGCCGTCCTGGCGTTCCTCTATATGGACGGCGCCGTCGATGCCGCCCGCACCGTGGCGCTGATCGTCGTGGTCCTCCGCTTTCTCGAGCCGCTGAATACCCTCTCGGAGCTCTTCCCCGCGCTCGAATCCACGCATGCCGCCGCCGGGCGAACCCTCGCCGTGCTCCACGTTCCGGCCCAGCCGGTCCCCGCGCAGGACAGTATGCCCGGCACCCCGGACATCGAATTCCGCGACGTCCATTTCAACATCGACGGCACGCCGATCCTCGACGGGGTTACCTTCACTGTCCCGGCCGGCAGGATGTCCGCGCTGGTCGGCCCATCCGGCTCCGGCAAGAGCACGATCCTCACGCTGATCGCCCGCCTGCACGACGTCTCCGCCGGAGAAATCCGCGTCGCAGGCCACGACGTGCGCGCCTATGCGCCTAAGACCCTGATGGACCAGCTCTCCGTCGTCTTCCAGAATGTGCAGCTCTTCGAGGGCGGCATTGCCGAGAACATCCGCCTCGCCCGCCCCGAGGCCGATGAAGCGGCGCTGCGCGCGGCGGCAACGGCAGCCTGCGTCGACGAGATCGTCGAGCGCCTTGGCGGCTGGGACGCGCCGGTCGGCGAAGGCGGCAACAACCTTTCCGGCGGCGAGCGCCAGCGCGTTAGCATCGCCCGCGCGTTGCTCAAGAACGCACCGATCCTGCTGCTCGACGAGGCGACGAGCGGCCTCGACACGCTGAACGAGGTCGCCGTCGCCACCGCCCTCACCCGCTTCGGCCACCACACCGCCCTTGTCGTCGCACATCGCATCGAGACCATCGCGAAGGCCGACCACATCCTCTTCGTGGAACACGGCCGCATCGTCGAGGCAGGCAGCCGTGACGACCTGATCGCCGCCGGAGGCCGCTTCGCCACCTACTGGAACAGCCGCCGCCAGGCGAAAGACTGGGCGTTCGCATAGGCTGGGCAATGTCTGCGAACGACACGGCCGGACCGGACCGGCTTGGACAGGATGCCCAGCCAAGACCCTTAAAGCCGAATGCGCTTGCCTTCGGGATCGTAGGCGCAACGGTCCACCGCCGTTGCCCTGCTGCGGCGACCGAACGCCTCGACCTCGATCTCCCGCAATGCCATATCCTCCCCCTTGAGATAGCCGAAGACGAGCGGGGCGCCGATGGTGTGGCCGAAGTCGCCGCTGGTGGTCATTCCCAGGATACGGCCGTTCGCCAGCATCGCCTCGCCGCCATAGACCGGCAGGGGGTCGTCGAGCCTGAAACAGGCGAGCTTTCGCGCGATACCGCGCTCCTTCTGCGCCGCGATGGCATCGCGGCCCTGGAAATCGCCTTTCTTCATCGACAGCGCAAAGCCCAACCCGGCCTCCAGCGGCGTGTCGTCAGGCGTGATGTCGGCGCCCCAGTAAAGGTAGCGTTTCTCCATGCGCAGGCTGGAAATCGCCTTGTACCCCACATTGGCGATACCCAGCGGCGTTCCCGCTTCGCGCAGGACCTCGTAGACATAGGCCAGGTACTCGCTCGGCACATGCAATTCCCAGCCAAGCTCCCCGACATAGGTCACGCGGGCGGCGAAGACCGGCGCCCATCCGATCCGGATCTCGCGGCATGTCATGTAGGCAAAGGCAGCATCCGATACATCGTGCTCGGTGACGGCGGCTAGGACATCACGCGCCAGCGGCCCGCAGAGATTGATGACCCCATAGGCGCCCGTCACGTCCTGCATGGTCACGGATCCGTCGCGGGGCATGTGGCGGCGGATCCAGTCTCCGTCACGCGTGCCGAAGGCGGAGCCCGTGACGACATGGAAGCGGCTTTCCCCGCGCCGCATGATGGTCAGGTCGGCCTCGATGCCGCCACGCCTGTTGAGCATCTGCGTATAGACGACGGCGTCCTCGCGACGATCGACATTCGCGGCCGCCAGCCATTGCAGGAAAGCAAGGGCTCCCGGCCCCGAAATCTCGAACTTGGAGAAGGATGACTGATCGATCAGCGCGACGCGCTCGCGGACCGCCCGGTGCTCCCGGCCGATCACCTCGGCGTGTGGCGCCCGTTCGAAGGTTTCCAGCGGCGGCCTGCTCTCGCCGGGCGCCAGGAAATAGTTGGGCCGCTCCCAGCCGAACTTGGCGCCATTGACGGCGCCTTCGGCTGTCAGGGCCTGGTAGAGGGGCGAACGCCGCAATGGCCGGCAGGCCGAGCGCTCCTCCTCCGGCCACGCAATCGCATAATATTTAGAATAGGCCTCGATGGCGCTGTCGCGCAGATAGGCGAGCCCGCCATGCGGGTGGCCGAAACGACGCAGGTCGAAGGCCCACAGATCCATGCCCGGATCGCCCTCCAGAATCCAGTTCGCCATGGCGCGGCCGGCTCCGCCCGAGGCGGCGATCCCGGATGTAAAGCCGCAGGCGACAAAGAAGTTCTCGAAGCCGCCGGCAAGGCCCATGACCGGTTCGCCATCCGCCGAAATGGGGATGGGGCCATTGACCACGGAGCGCACGCCAAGCTCGCCGAGCAGCGGAATACGGTTCGAAGCGCCTTCGATCACCTCGGCGATACGCTCCAGATCGTCCGCAAACAGTTCCTGGCCGAAATCCAGCGGCAGCTTGCCGAGCCCGTAGGCAGCCCGCGTCTGTTTCTCCCAGCCGCCGATCGCCATCGCGCCCGGCTCCGGCTTGACGTAGAAATTGGCGTCCGGGTCCCGCAAGGTCGGCAGGTCATCCGGCACCTTCGGCGACTTCTCGGTCACGAAATATTCATGCTCGACCACGGTGACCGGCAGATCGATGCCCGCCAGTTCGCCGAGCTGCCGCGCCCAGAGCCCGGCGGCGTTGACGACGATCTCGCAGCCGACATCGCCTTCGGCCGTTTTTACCGCCGTGATACGCCGGTCCCGGATCGTGAAGCCGGTGGCGGCGACGCCCTCGACGATGCGCACGCCGCCTGCCCGGGCTCCCTTCGCATAGGCATGCGTCAGCGAATAAGGATCAACATGGCCGTCGGAGGCGATCCAGGTCGCGCCGCGCAAGCCCTTCGTATCGACCAGGGGAAAGAGGCGCTTGACCTCGTCCGGACCGACGAGCTCCATGTCGAAACCATAGCTTCTTGCGGCCGTATGCGCCCGCTTCAACTCCTCCCAGCGGGCATCGGAAGCGGCGAGCCGAAGGCTGCCGACATTCTTCCAGCCGACATCCTGACCGGTCTCCGCACCGATCCTTGCGCACAGGTCGGCGCTGTATTGCATCAGCCGCGTCAGGTTCACCTTGCTGCGCAACTGCCCCATGAGACCGGCGGCATGCCAGGTGGAGCCCGCCGTCAGCGCACGCTTTTCCAGGAGCAGGACGTCCTTCTCGCCCGCCTTGGCGAGGTGATAGGCGATGCTGGTGCCGATGGCGCCGCCGCCGACGATGACGATGCGGGCGTGAGATGGAAGCTTTGACATATCCGTCTTTCCGAAGCCGACCCGCACTGCGCGTGGTCCCGTTGAATTCCCGGCAGCGGGCAAACCGCCACCTTGTTGCCGATAATCGAGCGCGCGGGCGGGAGCGTCAGGCGCTCATCCGCCCGACATACCAGCGCACATAGCGGTCGACATTCGCCTCCTTGTCCGGCGCATAGGGGCCCGGCTCGAAGCTGGGCGAGGTGACGCCGCGCCACTGGCGGCGGCAGATATCCCAGTCCTCGGACATGACCTGATGATGGAAGGCGGCAATCGCCTCGGGATCGTAATCGCGCCCTTCGACGGCGTTTTCATCCACCAGCCAATAGGCCCGCACGATGGTCCGGGTTGGCGATACCGGCGTGATGCGCACGGTATGCGCATAGTCGGAATTGGCATGGCACCAGAAATTGATGTTGGTGTTGGCGCGGGCCGTTCCCATGTCGGGGTCGGTGAAACCGGCCATCAACACCTTGCAGACGAGCTGGCCGTCCGGGCTTTCCGTCACCATGCCCTTGCGAACCGGGGTCCGGTTGGCGCGGAACCATTCCGCCGTGTTGTTGGACGAGGTGTTGACGCGCGCGACGTCGAGGCCGGCCCTTTCCCAGCGCCGGCGACACTCGCCCAGGCGCTCGGCGATCTCCCCCTTCAGAGCGGGATTGTCGTTCTCCGTATCATACTGAACGGAGACATAGCCGTGATGATTGCCCTCGCAATGGTAACATTCGCGGTTGTTCTCCACGACGATCTTCCAGTTCACATCCAGATCGTAGTCGCGGATCAGGGCGACCTTCGCCCGCGTCATGCCCTGGGATGCGAGAACCGGCGAAAGATGGTCGCGCAGGTCATGAAACGGGGACGGCGTCTCGGACAGGTTGACGAAGATCAACCCGTCGAATTCCCCCACATGCGCCGGCTTCAGGCCATGCGCTTCCTTGTCGAACCCTTCTCCCATCATCGGCGCGCCGATCAGCCGGCCATCATGCCCGTAAGTCCAGGCATGATAGGGACAAACCAGGCGGGCAGCCCTGCCCTTTTCCTTCGTGCAGACGAGGGAGCCGCGGTGACGGCAGATATTGTGGTGGGCGTGCAGCTCGCCGTCCTGATCGCGGACGACAACGACCGGCACACCTCCAACGTCCAGCGTCAGGTAGTCGCCCCGCCCGGCAACCTCGATGGAGTGACCGGCAAAGAACCAGCTGTTGCGGAAAATGCGGCGCTGCTCCTCGGCGAATATCTCCGGATCGGTATAGAACGATCCCGGAAGGCCGTGGCCCGGTCGATAGCTATTCAGACAGTGAACGTTCATGGCGATTTCTCCAAAGGCCGAATTGAAGCCATTGGAGACATTGTTGCCTGCGCGCGCAAACGCGATTACCTTGGGGAAAGCTTAAGTATTTCTAATGGTGCCATGTCTCCCCTGCGCCCCTCGCTGAACTGGCTTCGCGCGTTCGAGGCCGCCGCCCGTCTCGGCAGTTTCGCCGCCGCCGCCGCGGCATTGAATGTCACGCCCTCGGCCGTCTCGCAGCACATTCGGGCGCTTGAACTGAGGCTCGGCAAGCCCCTCTTCGAGCGCCACGCCAATGGCGTGCGGCTCACCGACCGGGGCCGGCGATATGCCGAGGATCTGGGCCAGGCCTTCGACATGATCGACGAGGCGACCAGCAGGTTCGCCGGACGGAACGCGCGCGACCTGCTGGTCGTGCACGTGCCGACATCCTTCGCCAGCCAGTGGATCGCGCCCCGCCTCGACCTCTTTCGTGCAAGGCATCCCGACATAGACCTCAGGTTGACGGCGCTCGACCAGGGCGAGGACAAGGTCGATGCGACGATTGCCTTCGGCGCAGGCCAATGGCCGAAATGCGAAGCCACCCGGTTGCTTGCAGACGAGGCCTTCCCCGTCTGCAGCCCGGCCTATGCCGAGGCGCTGGCCGTTCCCGAGGACCTCAGAGGCCGTGACCTGCTGCATGTTCCCGGTTATGCCGAGGAATGGGACACCTGGCTTGCGCATGCCGGGGTCAGGGGCGTCGACACCTCATCGGGTTCGTTCTTCGACCAGTCGATCATGGCGATCCGCGCAGCCGTCGAGGGCAAGGGCGTCCTGCTTGGCCGCGCCGCGCTGGTGGAGCGGGAACTGGCCAGCGGGCTACTGGTGGAGCCGTTTCGCGCCCGGCTTCCGGCCGCCGGCTCCTATTGGCTGCTCGTTTCGCAGCGCAAGGCAAAGCTGCCGAAAGTAACGGCCTTTCGCGATTGGCTCATCGACGTCACCACCGCAACCGTTTGAAACCAGGACCTATTCCTGCGTCAGCCTCCGGGCCGTCGCGAAGAAGGCCTGGATCGCCTTGCCGTTGCGGCGGTCCTTCAGGCAGATCAGCTTCTCGTGCATCGTCAGCGGCTGGCCTTCGAGCGCGATCTTGACCAGCCTCGGATCGTTGTCGAACTCGGCCTCCGAGACCATGCCGACACCGACGCCGGCGGCGACGATGCGCCGGACGGCCTCGCGCCCCTCGGCCTCTATGGCGCAGCGAAGGGAGATGCCTTCCGCTGCGGCGAGCTTTTCCACCATCAGCCGGGTCCGCGATCCCTCTTCCCGCATGACCAGCGACCACGCACTCAACGCCTGCAGCGACAGGCTCGCATGCCCCGCCAGCGGATGGGACCGCGCGACGAAGAGCACGACCGGCGAGACATTGAGCGACAGAACCTCGAAGGGCCGCTCGTCGGCGAGTTCCCCGAGGACGCCGATATCCACGTCATAGGCGAGCAGGTCCTCGACGATGCTGCTGGAATTGCCGCCGACGATCCTGATCTGGATGCCGGGAAACCGCTGCCGGTAGACCGTGAGCACATCCAATATGTGATCTACCGAATCGGCGGCGATGCGCAGCACGCCCGCCCGCAGCGAGCGTTCCTCCTGCAACACGTCGAGCGCCTCGCCTTCCGCGTCGAACAGGCGGCGCGTCGCCGCCAGCAGCCGCGTGCCCGCCGGGGTCAGCGTGAGCTGCCGGCGTTTGCGCACGAAAAGCGGAACGTCGTATTCCTCCTCGAGCCAACGCACCTGATCGGAAATGGCGGGCTGGGTGAGGGAGAGGTCGCGCGCCGCCTGGGAAAAGCTCCCGGCAAGGGCGACATGGTGGAAAGCCCGAAGCTGGACATAGCGCATGGCGGATGAAGGCCTTTCGTGGAGGCCTTACTATCGATGAATTCTTCATTGCTGTCGAGAATATCGATTTTATCTGCAAACCGAACGATGCGATAGCTCTCCTGTCGCAGGCAGACGGATCGGAGATAGCGATGAAGACCACGGCATCCACGCTGGTTCACACGGAAGGCGAGGCCAATACATCCGCCGCACGCGGGGCGTGGAATGCGCGCCTCGGGGACGGGCGGACGCAGGACCTCGTCTCGCGCGACGCCGCCGCCTTCCTGCACCAGAGCCTTTCCAGCCCCTGCCTCAGCGCCATCGCAAAGGCGGAAGGCATCTGGATTGAAGACACCGCCGGCCGGCGCTACATGGATTTCCATGGCAACAGCGTGCACCATATCGGCTACGGCCATCCGCGGCTGAGGCAGGCGATCAAGGAGCAGATCGACACGCTCAGCTTCGCGCCGCGCCGCTTCACCTGCGAGCCGGCGGTCGAGCTGGCGGAAACGCTTGGCCGGCTGGCGCCCGGCGATCTCGGCAAGGTGCTGTTCACGACGGGCGGCTCCGATGCGATCGAGGTCGCGCTGCGGCTCGCCCGCGCCGCGACCGGACGCTTCAAGACACTCTCCTTCTGGGACGCCTTCCACGGCGCGGGTTTCGGCGCGTCGAGCGTCGGCGGCGAGGCGACCTTCCGCTCGGGCATCGCCGGGCCGCTCCTGCCGGGGGCCGAGCATATCGCGCCCTGGGCAAGCCGCCGCTGCGCCTACGGCCAGGACGATCTCGAACGCTCCGCCAAGGCCTGCGCCAGCATGATCTCCTATGTGCTCGGCCGTGAAGGCGATTTCGCCGCGCTGGTCGCCGAGCCGATGCGCGCGACGCCCAATCCGCCGGCGCCGGGCTTCTGGAAGGCGGTGCGCGAGGCCTGCGACCGGCACGGGACCTTGCTGATCTTCGACGAGATTCCGACGGGCCTCGGCAAGACCGGCCGTTTCTTCGCTTGCGAGCATGACGAGGTCGTGCCCGACATCCTTGTGCTCGGCAAGGCGCTCGGCGGCGGCGTGCTGCCGATTGCCGGCATCGTCGCCCGGCGCGACCTCGACGTGGCGGGCGACTATGCCATCGGCCACTACACCCATGAGAAGAATCCGGTAACGACCCGCGCGGCGCTCACGACGATCTCCATCATCCGCGAGGAAGGGCTTGCCGAGCGGGCCGCCGAACTCGGCGCCTATGCGATGGAGCGGCTTCGCGCCTTCGCGGAGCGCTGCCCCGCCATCGGCGACGTGCGCGGGCGCGGCCTGCTCTTCGGCGTCGAGCTCGTATCGGACCGCGCGGATTTCACGCCGGACAACGGGCTCGCCGAACGGGCCTATTACCGCTGCCTGGAGGCGGGGCTGAGCCTGAAGATCAGCCAGGGCAACGTCATGACGCTCTCCCCACCCATGGTGATCGCGCGCGAGGACCTCGACCGGGCGCTCACCATCGCCGAAGCGGCGATCCTGGCGGGATGAGGAGGACGGAATGCAACGAAGCACGGGAGAATACCCCATGAAAGCCGTCCGCACGGATCGGGAACTCGAATGCCCCGACATCGACGCCGGCCTGCGGGCGCGCGGCGTCGACCTCGTTACCCTGCCGGCTGACATCCCGCAGGAGGAGCTGATGCGGGAGGTGGCGGAGGCCGATCTCCTCCTGATGTGCTATACGCCGATCACCGCTCCCGTCATCGCCGCGGCGCGGCGGCTGAAGGGCATCGTCAAATATGGTGTCGGCATCGACGCCATCGACATACCGGCGGCCATGGCGCGGGGCATTCCCGTCGTCAACGTGCCGGATTATGCGCAGGAGACCGTGGCCGAGGCGGCCTTCGCCCTGATGATCGCCCTTGCCAGGCGCCTGCCCGAGATCGGCCGGGCGATGGAGCGCGACGGCTGGCTCTGGCCGGAACCCCGCTGGCTCGGCCGCGATATCGCGGGCGCGACGGTGGGGCTGATCGGCATGGGCAAGATCGGCCGCAGCATGGCGCGCATGGCATCTGCCGGCTTCCGGGCGCGCGTCCTCGGCTTCGATCCGCATGTCGAGGCGTCCGTCATGGCCGGCCATGGCGTGGAGAAGGCGCACGACCTGCATGCCATGCTGCGGCAATGCGATTTCGTCTCGCTGCACATGGCGCTCAGCCCGTCGACGCGCCATATGATCGACCGCGCGGCGCTTGCCTGCATGAAGCCGTCGGCAGTGCTGGTCAATGTCTCGCGCGGGGCGCTGGTCGACGAGACGGCGCTGGTCGAGGCCATGCTGGCCGGCCGTCTCGGCGGCGTCGGGCTGGACGTCTACGAGGAGGAGCCGCTGGCGAAGACAGGGCATACGCTGAGCCCGCTCTTCGGCCGCCCGGACGCCATCCTCCTCCCGCATCTGGCGTTCTTCACCGCCGAGGCGATGCAGCGCCTCACCGATGATACGCTGGCGCGATGCTTCGAGATCCTGGACGGAAAGCCCGTCGAGATCCGCTCGCACGATCCGCGCCTGCGGGCGCAGGAAAGCAATGTGCGTTTCGCCTGAAGGAAAGGCGGGGTGGCGCGCACCCCGCCCGAAGCCTATGCCTTGACCCGCAGACCCTTCGGATCGTAGGCGGCCGCCAGATGGGCGGTGACGGCGAAGCGCTCGCCGGCAAGCTCGACCTCGAACCGGCCACCCTCCAGGAATGCCCTGTCCACGCCATCGGCATGCTCGATGAGGGCGAGCGCGGCCGAGCGGCCGAGCGTATGCCCGTAAGCCGCAGAGCGAACCTCCCCGACGGGCCTGCCGTCGCGCAGGATCAGCTCGCCACCCCATAGCATCGGCCCGGCATCGTCCACCGTGAACTGCACGATGCGGCGCGAGGGCGTTCCCCTCGCCTTCGCGGCGGCGACGGCATCGCGGCCGATGAAGCCGCCGGGCTTGTCCAGCGCGACCGCGAAGGCAAGGCCGGCCTGACAGGGGTCGATATCCGGCGTCAACTCGCGGCTCCAGGCGCGGTAGCCTTTCTCCAGGCGCAGCGCCTCCAGCGCATAGTAGCCGCAATCGACGAGCCCGAGGTCCCGGCCGGCTTCCTGCAGCGCCTCGTAGACGCCGACCGCGAATTCCGTCGGCACGATCAGCTCCCAGCCGAGCTCGCCGACATAGGTCATGCGGTTGGCATAGGCCGTGGCATAGCCGATATCGATCTCGCGGATGGTGGCGAAGGGGAAACCCTCACCGGAAAGATCGGCGGAGGTGAGCCGGCCCAGGATGTCGCGCGACTTCGGCCCCATCAGCGCCAGCACCGCATAGGCCGAGGTGACGTCGGTGAGCGTGACATGGGCATCGGCCGGGATGTTCCGGCGGATCCAGTCGGCATCGTGCACGGCCTGCGCCGAGCCGGTGACGATGAGGAAGCGGTCGGCGGCAAGGCGCATGACCGTCAGGTCGCTTTCATAGCCGCCGCGTTCGTTCAACATGCCTGTATAGATCGAGCGGCCGATCTCGATATCGATCTCGGCGGCGCAGATGCGGTTGAGCGCCGTCGCGGCGTCGCGGCCCTGCACGAGCAGCTTGGCGAAGGAGGTCTGGTCGAAGAGGCCGGCGGCCTCGCGCGTCGCCTTCATCTCGCGCCGCACCGCCTCATGCCAGTTCTGCCGGCCGAAGGCATAGTCCGTCACCGGCGCTTCGCCCTCGGCGGCGAACCAGTTGGCGCGCTCCCAGCCCATCTTCGAGCCGAAGCAGGCGCCCCTGGCGGCCAGCCGGTCATAAAGCGGCGAGCGGCGGAAGGGGCGCGCGGTGTCCAGTTCGCGGTTCGGCCAGGGCATGGCATAGTGCAGGCCGAGCGTTTCCTTGACGCGGTCGTGCAGCCAGCGCGGATTGTTGTTGAAGTTTGCGAAGCGGCGGATGTCGACCGGCCAGAGGTCCATGGTCGGCGCGCCGTTGACGATCCATTCCGCCAGCGCCCGCCCCGCCCCGCCGGCGCTCGCGATGCCCATGGAATTGAAGCCAGCGCCGACATAGAAATTCTTCAGCTCCGGCGCTTCTCCGAGGATGAAATTGTTGTCAGGCGTGAAGCTTTCCGGGCCGTTGTAGAATTTCTTGACTTCCGAGATCGCAAGCTGCGGCACGCGCTGCAAGGCGCTCTGCATGAGGATTTCGAACTGGTCCCAGTCGTCCGGCAGGAGCGCGAATTCGAAATCGTCGGGAATGCCCTCCATGCCCCAGGGCTTGGCTTCCGGCTCGAAGCCGCCCATGACGAGGCCGCCGACCTCTTCCTTGAAATAGATGTAGCCGTCGGGATCGCGCATCACCGGAAGGTCCGGATGCACGCCCTCGATGCGGCCGGTGACGATATACATGTGCTCGGCCGAATGGAGCGGCACCGGGACACCGCACATCAGCCCCACCTTGCGCGCCCATTGCCCGGCGCAGTTGACGACGATCTCGGCGGCGATGGCCCCACGATCCGTCTCGACGCCCGTGACCGCGCGGTTCGCGGTGGAGATGCCGGTGACGCGCACGCGCTCGATGATGCGGGCGCCGCGGCTGCGCGCGCCCTTGGCGAGCGACTGGGTGAGGTCGGTCGGATTGGCCTTGCCGTCGCCGGGCAACCAAACAGCGCCGGCAAGATCGTCGATCGCCATGACCGGCCAGAGGTCCTGCGCCTCCTTCGGCGAGATCACCTCGATCTCCACGCCCTGCGCGCGGGCGGAGGCGGCGGTGCGCTTCAGCACGGTCATCCGGTCGGCGCTGCGGGCGACGGAAAGCGAGCCGCAGTTCTTCCAGCCGGTGGCAAGCCCCGTCTCCGCCTCCAGCTCGCTGTAGAGCTGCGTGGAATATTTGATGAGGCTCGTCATGTTGGCATGGCTGCGCAACTGGCCGACGAGGCCGGCGGCATGCCAGGTGGTGCCGCCGCTGAGCTGGCCCTGCTCCAGCAGGACGACGTCCCGCCAGCCGAGCTTCGTCAGGTGATAGGCCACCGAGCAGCCGATGATGCCGCCGCCGATGATGACGACCTGCGCCTGTGTTGGAAATTCCTGCGCCATGAAACGACCTCCCGAAACCATGGAAGGCCGTACGGTACCAAAACACCGCCAAAGGACAAGACAGAAAGTTACAAAATATTACATTTAGTCACATGGAAACGATCAGGGCCGGCCCCCTCCGCTCCAGCGCCTCGGCGATGGCCTCCGGCGGGCGGCGGTCGACGATCACGCCTGCCGCCGCCTCGAAGCGCGGAATGCGAAGCGGCGTCAACCGGCCGAATTTCGAGCTGTCGAGCACGAAATACGCCCGGTTCGCCGTTTCGGCCATGCGCGAGCGCTGCTCCGCGCCGCTGCGGGTGAAGTCCGTCACCTCGCCGTCCGGTGACAGGCCGCCGCCGCCGAGGAAGGCCACATCGACCCGGAAATGCGCGATCGCCTCCAGCGCGTCGATGCCGACCGAGGCCTCCTCGTCCGGGTCGATCTCGCCGCCGAGCATGTGCACCCGCACCTGCGGCTGGCGGCACATCAGAAGCGCGACGGATAGCGAAGTGGTGCAGATCGTGAGGTTTTTCCGCTCGGAAAGGGCTTGCGCCACCGCGAGCGTCGTCGTGCCGGAATCGAGGAAGACGACCATGCCGTCGCGCACCAGGCCGGCGGCGGCGCGGCCTATCGCCGCCTTGGCGTCGGCATTTTCCTCGCGCCGCTCGGTGAAGGCCGCTTCGGTCGCCTCGAACAGCGTCGCCCCGCCATGCACGAGGTCGAGCTGGCCGCGCTCGGCGAGAAGCTTCAGGTCGCGGCGGATCGTCTGCCGCGACACGTCGAAGAAATCGGCAAGCTCGGTAATGCTCACCGTGCCGTCCGCCGCAAGGCGGCGCAGGATTTCGCCATGGCGGCGGGGAGCAAGAGCGCGAGTGTTCTGGGAACCGGACATGACGATATCTGCGATCATTTTTGTCGCTTTGACAAGCCGGGCGTGACATCGACCGCGCAAGCCCGGCTCATTCGGCGATGAATTGTGACAATCGAGGCCATATTTCGCCGAAAACACACGGCCAGAATGTCTTTTTATGTTGCATTATGTAATAATTCTTTCCATTCTGCCCTAAATCGTTTTTCACGACCGGGAGGAGACAATGCAACAGGCACGCATGGACGGCAGCCGTTTCATCTTCTGCCTCATCGACGGCTTCGCGCTGCATGCCTTCTCCGGAGCGCTCGACGCCCTGCGCATCGCCAACGAGGTCGCCGGCCGACCGGTCTACGACTGGCAGGTCGTGACGGTGCATGGCCGGCCGGCAAGCTCTTCCTGCGGCATGCGCGTCGCCGCCGACTTTTCCCTCGCCGAGGCACGCGAATGGCTCTGCCGACCGGGCATGGCGCCGCGCTTCGCCGTTGTCTGCGGCGGCAGCGCGATCCCCGCGCCCGACCGTCCGCTGGAGGCGTGGCTGCGGCTTTGCCGGCGCAGCCGCATCCCGCTGGCCGGCCTTGCCGGCGGGCTCTATCCGCTCGCCCGCGCCGGACTTCTCGACGAGCGGCGCTGCGCCGTGCACTGGGCGCATTTCCCGGATTTCTCCGAGCGTTTCCCTGCCGCAAAGGCCCGCCAGACGACATTCGAGATCGACGCCGATCTCCATACCTGCGCCGGCGGCAACGCATCCTTCGACATGTTCCTTGAGATCATCGAGCAGGACCTCGGCAAGGACATCGCCAACCGCATCTGCGAGGTGGCGCTCTGCGGGCAGTTGCGGGAAGCCGGCGAACGCCAGCGCCTGCCGCTGCAGGCCCGCCTCGGTATCGACAACGCCCTGCTGATCCGCATCATCCAGCAGATGGAGGCCAACCTTTCCGAACCGCTGCGGCTCGCCGACATGCCGCCGGCAAGCGGGCTTTCGCGCCGCCAGATGGAGCGCCTCTTCCGCCGCGAGATGGGCCGCACCCCGGCGCGCTACTATCTCGACCTGCGGCTGGAGCGGGCGCATCTGCTGCTCGCCACCTCGTCGCTGCCCGTCATCGAGATCGCCATGGCCTGCGGCTTCTCCACTGCCTCGCACTTCTCCCGCACCTATCGCGAGCGCTACGGCTGCACGCCGCAGGGAACGCGCCTTGCCGAAGTGGAGCGGCGGTCCCTTCCCGAGAGCCGCCGCGACGAGGAACGGCACGTCGCCTGATACAGATCCCCCAAAGGAAAGGCCCCTCGTCCGCGATGGAGAGGGGCCTTTTTCATGCAACCTTCGACGCCGGCGTCAGCGCCATGCCTGGGTCCGCGCCAGCAGGCCGCGGGCGACCAGCGCGTGGACGAGCTTGGCGGCGACATTGGTGTAGAAGATCATCATGCCCATGGCGGCCGCCGGGGCAATGTCGCCGGCATCGTCCATGTTGAGCACGGCGACCGAGGCGAGCTTGGTGTTGGTGGAATAGAGGAAGACCACCGCCGAGACCGTCGTCATCGCATTGACGAAGAGATAGATCGCGATGTTGAGGATCGCCGGAAGGCAGACCGGTACCGTGACCCGGAAGAACAGCCGGTGGAAGGGCTGCTTCAGCGAGGCAGCGACGGATTCGAATTCCGGATCCATCTGTTTCAGCGCCGTCAGCGCCGTCAGGTGCGCGACGGTGTAGAAGTGCGTCACCGTGGAGACGACGAGGATCGCCATCGTGCCGTAGATGGGATGGAGCGGATTAGCCGGATTGTTGAAGAAGAAGATATAGGCAAGGCCGAGCACCATGCCCGGCACCGCCATGGGCATCATCGCGAGGAAATGGAAGAGGCCGCGGCCGAGGCGGAAGCCGTCCGCCTTCTCCACCATATAGGCGCCGGCAAAGACGACGAGCGAGCCGAACAGCGCCGTCAGCAAGGCCAGCTTGATCGAATTGCCATAGGCTTCCCAGCCGCCGCCGTCCATCAGGTCGAAGGCGAAGTTCTTCGTCGTCAGCGTCAGGTCGTAGGGCCAGAATTTCACCAGGGCGGCGATCTGGCACATGGCGATCATGCCGAGGATGAAGAGGCTGACGAGGCAGGCGAAGGCAAAGCAGATCGCATCCGTGCGGGCATTGGGCTTCGGCGCATAGGGCACGGCGCGGGCCGACAGCAGCGCCACCTGCCGCTTCTGCATGCGCCGGTCGACGGCGAAGGCGAGGATGGCCGGCACGAGCAGGATGACGGAGACGACCGCGCCCATCTCGAAATTCTGCTGGCCGATCACCTGCTTGTAGATGTCGACGGCGAGCATGCCATATTGCCCGCCGATCACCTTGGGCAGGCCGAAATCGGTGATGACCAGCGTGAAGACGACGAAGGCGGCCGAGACGAGGCCGAAGCGCGCGCCCGGCACCGTGACGGTGGTGAAGGTGCGCCACTTGCTGGCCTTCAGCGAGGCGGCGGCCTCGTAGTGGCGCGCATCGGCCACGGAAAGCGCCGTCAGGATGATCAGGAAGGCATGCGGCAGGGTGAAGAAGACCGAGCCGATGACGATGCCGATCGGACCGTAGATGGAATAGCCCATCAGCCAGTCCTTGAAGACGCCCTGGTTGCCGAAGAGATAGACGAGCGCGATGCCCGGCAGCAGCGAGGGCACGAGGATCGGGATCGTCAGGACGCCGCGGAAGAGGCCCTTCAGCGGCATGCAGCTCCGCGTCAGCCCGTAAGCGAGCGCGAAGGCGATGGCGACGGTGAAGACCGTGCTGATGGCCGCCATCAGCACCGAATTGTAGATCGACTGGGCGAGCGCCGGCGTCGAGAAATAGGCCACGAAGTTATCGAGGCCGAGGCCCCGCGCCGGGCGCAGCACGACGCGGCGGAAGGTGCCGGAATCGTAGTCGCGCCATTCGGTGCCCTTTTCCAGCGTCGAGCCGACGAGGAAGGCCGCATCGGCGGTCGTGCCGCGGATGCGGTAGTGCACGGGACTGCGGAACTTGAATTCGGGGAAGAACTTGGTCGCCGCCAGCCGCCCGTCGGAATTGCTGGAAAGCTCGCTTTCCGGTACCGCGCCGAGCGTCTCGTTCAGCTGCGCGGCGCTGACGACCGGCCCCCAGTTGGCGCCCGTCTCGTCGCTGACCTGGAACTCGAAGGCCGCAAGGTCGAAGCGGTAGGTCGACAGCGACTTCGACAGCATGACGAAGAGCGGCGCGCCGAGCGCGACGATCAGGTAGAGGCCGATGACGGCCATGAAGCCGAGCTTGATGCGGTCGTCGCGGGAGGATTGCTGCCGCAGCCGCTTGCCGGCGAGCGGCAGATGGGGCGTTTCGAGGGCGATGCTCATCGTCATGCGCTCCTCGGATAGAGCAGCAGGCGCTCGCGCGGGATCTCCACCTGGATGACGCCGCCCGTCTCGATGCTGAGACGCCGCACGGCATTGACGGAGAAGTCGGCGACGAGCGTGCGCTCGCCGAGCCGCGGCGCGGTCAGCCGCGTGCGCCAGAACATGCCGAGGAACTCCATTTCCCGGACTTCGGCGTCGATCAGGTTCTGCGGCGTCGAGGGCCGGTCGACGGCGTTGGCCGCATGCGCGTCGGCACCGTGCGGAATGATGTCGACGGGGCGCACGACGGCGGTCGCGGTCGCGCCGGGGGCAAAGTCGCCCGTCGGGCAGCGGAAGGCGGAATGGCCGATCTCGACCTCGCCATCCGCGGCAACCTTCGCCGGGAACTGGTTGGTCTCGCCGATGAAGTCGGCGACGAAGAGGGTTTCGGGATGGCGGTAGATCTCGGTGGGCGAGCCGACCTGCTCGATGACGCCGTGGTTCATCACCACGATGCGGTCGGCCATGGCGAGCGCTTCCTCCTGGTCGTGCGTCACCATGATGGTGGTAACGCCGAGCTTGCGCTGCAGCGCCTTGATCTCATGGCGAAGATGCACGCGCACCTTGGCGTCGAGCGCCGAAAGCGGCTCGTCGAGCAGGAGAAGGCCCGGCGAGATGGCGATGGCGCGGGCAAGCGCGATGCGCTGCTGCTGACCGCCGGAAAGCTGGGCGGGATACTTCTTTCCATGCGCCGACAGGCCGACCGTCTCCAGCAACTCGGCGACCCGCGCAGCGACCTCCGGCTTGGGACGGCCGGTATTCTCGAGGCCGAAGGCGATGTTCTGCTCGATGGTGAGGTTCGGGAAGAGCGCATAGGACTGGAAGACAATGCCGTAGTCGCGGCTGGAGGCCGGCAGGGTAGAGATGTCGCGGCCGTCCTGGAGGATGGTGCCCTTGGTCTGAAGGTCGAGGCCGGCAATGGCCCTGAGCAGGGTCGTCTTGCCGCAGCCGGAGGGACCGAGGAAACAGATGAATTCGCCCTTCGCGATACTCAGCGAGATGTCGCGCAGCGCGACGAAATCGCCATAGGCCTTCCACAGATCCGTTATCTCCAGATAAGGGGCCGGCTGGTCCGCCGCACGTTCGGCAACCCGGGACGGGCTGGTGGGCGTCGGTTCGATCGACAGGGCATGTCTCATCGGCAAGCTCCGCTGGCTTCAGGGATTTCAGGAGAACGGGATGGGCGGAGCGCGACGGCGCCCCGCCCGGCCGAGCGGTGTCAGCTCTTCGGCTCCGACTTGGCGTCGTAGCGCTTCTGCCATTCCTTCAGGATCGCGTTGCGATTGTTGGCGGCCCATTCGAAGTCGTTGTCGATCATCTTGGAGGAGATGTCCGCCGGCAGGTGCTCGACCTGCTTTGCGACGCCCGGATAGGCGACCACGGCATAGCCGACATTGTACATCTCGTTGGCTTCCTTGGTGACCGACCAGTCGACCAGCGTCTTGGCGGCTTCGAGATTCGGCGTGCCGGCGATGATGGCCGTCGCCTCGGCTTCCCAGCCCGAGCCCTCGGAGGGGAAGATGATGTCGATGGGCGCACCGGCGCTCTTGGCCTTGGCGCCGGGGAATTCGAAGGAAACGCCGATCACCGCCTCGCCCGCGCCCGCCATCTTGCAGGGCTTGGAGCCGGAATGGGTGTAGGCGGAGATGTTCTCGTGCAGCTTGTCCATGAAGCCCCACGCCTTCTCCTCGCCCCACATCTGCATCCAGCCGGAGACATCGAGGAAGCCGGTGCCCGAGGAGGCCGGGTTCGGCATCACGATATGGCCCTTGTATTCCGGCTTGGTGAGGTCTTCCCAGCTCGTCGGCGGCGTCAGGCCGAGCTTCTCGCCCTCCACCGTGTTGTAGCAGAGCGCGGCGACATAGGCGTCCATGCCGACCCAGCTCGGCGGCGTGTCCTTGTCGACGAATTTCTTGTCGAGCGCCTCGACATCCTTCGGCTGGTAGGGCTCGAGCATGCCCTCAGTCTTGAGGAGGAGCAGCGAGGTCGCGGCGACGCCCCAGACGACGTCGGCCTGCGGGTTATCCTTCTCGGCGAGCAGCTTGGCCGTCATGACGCCGGTGGAATCGCGCACCCAGTTGATCTTGATGTCGGGATGGGCCTTCTCGAAGGTCTCCTTGTAGCGGTCGAGATCGACGGCCTCCACGGCGGTATAGACCGTCAGTTCGGTCTCGGCGAATGCAATGGTCGGAAGCACGGCGGACATGGCGCCGGCAAGCATAAAAAGCATGCGTCTGTTCATGATGGAAATCCTCTCTGGAGACCTGGAAAAACCCGGGAAGCGCGGCGGGCGATCTGTCGTCACCCTTGTTTACAATCGGCTTCACGAGGCATTCTGGCAGGGGTTTTCGGTAAGTAAAATTTATTATTCTTATCGTTCGGAAAATAAAAACGATGGGAAGATCCTGCCGCAAACGCAAAAAAGGGAGCCGCGCGAAACGGCTCCCAGCAAAAGGTGATCCCGCAGGGGCTGGCCCGGATCACCACGGGAGGGAGAAGGTCTTCACGTTCGTGAAGCTCTTCATCGCCTCGATGACGCCTTCCTTGTAGCCGTTGCCCGAATCCTTGATGCCACCGAAGGGGCTCATCTCGATGCGGTAGCCCGGCACTTCCCAGATGTTCACCGTCCCGACCTTCAGGCCCGCGATGTATTTCTGCATGCGGCGGAAATCGTTGGTGCAGACGCCGGAGGAAAGACCGAAGGCGGTGGAATTGGAGAGCGCGATCAGCGCGTCGTCGTCGTCGGGCGCGCGCACGATCGGGATGATCGGCGCGAAGGTCTCTTCCATGACGAGCTCGCTCGCATGGGAAACCCGGTCGACGACGATCGGCGGGAGCAGCGCACCTCTGCGGCCAGGATCGTAGAGCACCTCGGCCCCCTCCTCCGCCGCCTTATGCACGCGGCGCTCGAAGACCTCCGCCGCCCTGGCGTGGACGACCGTGCCGAGATCCGTCGTGCGGTCCATCGGATCACCGAACCGCAGCTTCTTCGCCCGCTCCAGCACCAGCGGCACGAAGCGGTCGGCGACGCGTTCCTGGCAGAGGATGCGCTTGACGGCCGTGCAGCGCTGGCCGGAATTCTTCGTCGCGCCCGCCACCGCCAGGTCCGCCGCCCGGGCGAGATCGTCGTCGGAAAGATCGTTGAGGATGATCAGCGGGTCGTTGCCGCCGAGTTCCAGCACCTGGCGCTTGTATTGGGCATGGGCGGCGATCAGCTTTCCGACCGGCACGGAGCCGGTGAAGGTGATGAGGTCGAAGTTCGGATTGGTGATCATCTCCATGCCGATATCGCCGGGCCAGCCGGTGACGACGGAGAGCATTTCCGGCGGCAGGCCGGCCTCGTAGAGGATGTCGGCGAAGACGAGCGCCGTCATCGGCGTCAGCTCGGTCGGCTTGAGGACGACGCAATTGTTGGTCGCGATCGCCGGGGCCACCTTGTGCGCCACCATGTTGAGCGGATGGTTGAAGGGCGTGATCGCCGAGATGGCGGTCAGCGGCTCGCGGGTGGTGAAGATCTTGCGCGCCTTGCCGTGCGGGGTGAGGTCACAGGAGAATATCTCCCCGTCGTCATGAATGCACATCTGGCCCGAGAGCGTCAGCACGTCGAAGGCACGGCCCACCTCGTAGAGCGAATCCTGCTTGGAGATGCCGAGCTCCAGCGTGATGAGATCGGAGACCTCCTCCTTGCGGGCGACCAGCAATTCGGCGGCCTTGAGGAGGATACGCTGGCGCTCGTAGCGCGTCAGCTTCGGCTGATAGGCCGCGGCGATCTCGAAGGCCTTTCTTGCATGCTCGGCATGGCCCGCCGGAACGGTGCCGATGACGGCATCGTTCCAGGGATAGCGCACCTCGATCCGCCCTTCGGTATCGACCGCCTTGCCGGCGATCCGCATGGGCTCATGGCGGATCGCGAACGTCGTTTCCACTTTCGTCATGACTTTCTCCTCGCAGCGCGTCCGCTTCTCCTCTTGCGGCAACGCTCTATGTTCCCTGATGCGGCCGGACGGCTTCGCCCGGCCGCAGGATGCCCTAGTGCGCCGGCTGGGCGGCCGCGACGAGTGCGTAGTAGAAGGCGTCGAAGTTGCGCAGCGTGCCGGCTGACGAGAGTTCCGGCAGGACGCGGTTGGCGATGAAGGGCACCGCCTGCTCGGTGAGTCCGCCATGCGAGCGCAGCGGCTCGTTCAGCGCGGCAAGGTCGTGCCGGTGCTCGCTGGTGCCGAGCGTCTTGTTCTGCGAGGAGACGAGGACGATGTCGCCGATGCGGTCGTCCGGCAGCTCGAAGCGGATGCAGGCTTCCGGGCGCGAGAGCACGACGTCGATGCCCTCCACCGCCTTCAGCCGCTCGATGATCTCCTCCTTGTCCGCCATCTCGGGCAGATAGGCCGTGGCGAAGGAGCCGAGCGCGCCGTGATGGACGACATAGGGGTCGGTGATCGGCAGGATGACCCGGGCGGCGTCCTTGCCGAGCCATTCATCCAGCAGGTCCTGCACATAGATGACGTCCGGCGAACCGTCCGCCTTGTGCTTCGGCTTCATGCCATGGTCGGCGGTAACGATGATCGCCGCGCCGAGGGCGTCGAGTTCCGTCAAGTATCTGTCGAACATCTCGTAGAAGGAATTGGCCTCCGGCACGCCCGGCGCATATTTGTGCTGCACGTAGTCCGTTGTCGTCAGGTACATGACGTCGGGGCGGAATTCCTTGAGGAGCTTGACGCCGGCGGCGAAGACGAATTCGGAAAGGTCGGCCGAATAGACTTCCGGCACCGGCCGGCCGAGCCAGGCCGAGGCGTTCTCGATACCGTGCTCCGCCTTGGTCGACTTGTCGGACTTTTCGGAGGAGAAGCAGACCGCGCGACCGTCGTCGAATTTCAGGCCATGGCCGAGAAGGGCGCGCAGCTTGTCCTTCGCCGTCACGACCGCCACCTTGGCGCCGGCATCGTAGAAGGCCTTGAAGATGGTCGGCGCGCGCAGGAAGCGCGGGTCATTCATCATCACTTCCTTGCCGGTCGCGGGCTCGTAGAGATAGTTGCCGCAGATGCCGTGGATCGCCGGCGGGCGGCCGGTGGCGATGGACAGGTTGTTCGGGTTGGTGAAGCTCGGGATGACGCTGAGCGCGGTGCGCTCCGTGCCGGTCTTGCGGATGCGCTCGAGCGTCGGCATCAGGCCGGCCTTGATGGCCTCGTCGAGATAGGCCGGCTCGCAGCCGTCGAGGCAGATGGCGATGGCCGGGACGTTCGGCCAGGGATAGGTGCGGCGGTTGGCGGTGACGGTGATCTTGGACATCTGGTTCATCGAGGTTTCCATTCTCTTTCAGGCCGCGAGACGGCTGCGTTCTTCAAGGGCGATAGCCGGCGGGGCGGCGCTGTCGACACCCATTTCGGCCAGCGAGGAGCGGGCGGCCTCCACCACGCGGCGCATGACATGCTCGTCCATGCGGCCGATGCAGCCGACGCGGAAGCTGTCCACCACCGTCAGCTTGCCGGGATAGATGATGAAGCCCTTGTCCTTCATGAGATCGTAGAAGCGATCGAAGGCGAAGGCCGGATGGGCCGGGCTGAAGAAGGTGACGATGATCGGCGAGAGCCATCGGTCGGCGAGCAGCGTCTCGAAACCGAGTTCACGCATGCCCGCCACCATGACGTCACGGTTGTGGGCATAGCGCGCGCCGCGGGCCGCCACGCCCCCTTCCGCGCGATGCATGCGCAGCGCCTCAAGGAAGGCGGCGACGACATGGGTCGGCGGCGTGAAGCGCCACTGGCCGGTCTTGTTCATGTGTTCCCACTGGGCATGGACATCGAGGCTGAGCGAATGACTGCGGCCCTTGGCGGCCTCCAGCTCGCTCTTGCGGGCGATGATGAAACCGAAGCCGGGCACGCCCTCGATGCACTTGTTGGCGGAGGAGACGATCGTCTCATAGCGGAAATCGTTGACGCCGGCCGGCACCGCGCCGAAGGCGCTCATGGAATCGACCAGCAGCTTGCGGCCATGCGCATAGACGGTCTCGGATATCTCCTTCAGCGGGTTGAGGATGCCCGAGCTGGTCTCGCAATGGACGACGACGACATGGCTGATCGCCGGATCGGCTTCCAGCGCGGCGGCGACCTCGGTGCCGCGCGGCGGCATGTAGTCGCCCTTGTCGATCACCACATGGGCGCGGCCGAGATAGGAAAGCGTCTGGGCGATGCGCTTGCCATAGGCGCCGTTGCTCAGCACCAGCACCTTGCCGTCCTTCGGCACGAAGCTGCCGAGCATGGCCTCCACCGAGAAGGAGCCGCTGCCCTGCATGGGAACGCAGTCGAATTCGCCCGCCGTGTCGCCGGCGATGGCGAGCAGCTCGCGGCGCAGCTCCGCCGTCATGGCGCGGAAGTCGCCGTCCCAGGAACCCCAGTCCCTGAGCATGGCCTCCTTGACCGAATAGGCCGTCGTCAGCGGGCCGGGCGTCAGAAGATAGGGCTCGCCGAGTCGCGGCGTCTCAAGGGGGGCGCTGGCCCTGTCGGAAGCGGTGGTTGGCATGGTCCGTCCTCACGTTTGGCATATCCGGGGACGACAATGGGACGGAAAGATATATATGTAAAATCGTTCTTTTGTATCAATCTATCGATTAGATTTATGATTATAGGGAAGCCCGGACGGTTCAAATGGACTCCGCCACTTTACATAAGCAAAATCGTTCGTCTTAATGAACGCATAGCTTCAATTTATCGAAAGCCGGTTCTCATGCGCTATGTGCAACTGCGCGCCTTTCACAATGTGGCGATCCATGGCGGCTTTTCGCGCGCCGCCGAGGCGCTGTTCCTCACCCAGCCCGCGGTGTCGGACCAGGTGCGCAAGCTGGAGGAGGAATACGACGTCCTGCTCTTCAACCGCAACAAGAAGCAGGTGACACTGACCCAGGCGGGCCATCATCTTCTCGAGGTCACCCGCCGCATGTTCGACGTCGAGCAGCAGGCGCTCGACCTCCTGTCGGAATCGCGGGCCCTGCGCGCTGGAAAGCTGCGCATCGTCGCCGACGCCGCCCATCACCTCCTGCACATCCTCGCCGCCTTCCGCCGCGCCTATCCTTCCGTGCAGGTCTCGATCGACGCCGGCAATACGGAAACGGTGATCACCAGCCTGCATGCCTACGAGGCCGATATCGGCGTGCTCGGCGAGGTCCCGCAATCCAGCGACTTCGATATCCTGAAGCTGAACTCGACACCGATCATCGCTTTCACCAGCCGCGACTATCCGCTGGGCGATGCAAGGCGGCTCTCGTTCTCCGAGCTTGCAAAGCATCCCCTCGTCATGCGCGAGCGGGGCTCGAAGACCCGCCAGAAGCTGGAGCTGATGGCGGCGCAATGCGGCGTGCCGCTCGTCCCGCTCATCGAGGCGGAAGGGCGCGAGGCCGTGCGGGAGATCGTTGCGGCCGGCGGCGGCGTCGGCTTCGTCTCCTCGGCGGAATTCGGACAGGATAACCGCCTCATCCCGATCGAGATCGACGCGCCCGAGATGCGGATGGACGAAGCGCTCATCTGCCTGCGCGAGCGCGCCAACGGCAAGCTGGTGAACGCCTTCTTCGACATCGCCCGCAAGCTCGCGGCGCCGCCGGTATAGGGTTCGAAAGACCGAAGCGGCGTGCGGCAGGAAAATTGCCGGCACGCCGCCCCGGATCGCAGAAAAGCCGACGCCTTGAAGTGCGGACCTCCGCCGGCTTGCCTGCGCGGGAGGCCGTTATTCGCTCGAACCGGCTTTCGGCAGGGCCGCCCATTCGGCGAGGAAGGCGTCGCGGCTCTTCGCCGCCTCGTCCTCATCGATCTTGAAGATCTTGATCGAGGAAAGCTCGGGCAGCTTGACGTAGTCGGAGACCTTGATGTCGGTGCGGCTCGGGCGGCGGAAGGCGACCTTCAGCAGCTCGATCTGCGAGTCCTTGGACAGCAGCGCGTCGATGGCCTTCCTGGCGTCGTCGCCGGCCGGCGCGCCCTTGACGAGAGCGGAATATTCCGGGGTCGTGAAGGTGCCGGACGACGGATAGACGATGCTGATCTCCGTCTGGCCGCCATCCACATAGCTGTAGCTGTTCGTCTCGAAGGTGATGCCGGCGGCATATTCGCCCATCGCGACGCCCTTCGGCACGGCGGAGGACGACGAGGAGACGACGAGGTTCGCGACGAGCGCCTTGTAGGTTTCCGCATCGAGGAGCTTGGAAAGGCCCCAGACGATCGTGTAGCCCGTCGAGCTGTTTGCCGGATCGGGCAGGATGATTCGGCCCTTCCATGCAGGATCGGCAAGGTCCTTCCAGTCGGCGGGCGCGGGCGCGCCGTCGAGCTGGTCGGTATTGACCATCACGGTCACGACATGGAGGTTCGCCGGCTGGAAATAGTCGTCGGCAACGCGCAGATCCGCGGGAACGGCGGAAAGCTCCGGCGAGGAATAGGGCTCCAGCACGTCCTTGAAGGCGCCCATCGTGTTGGCCGAGGACGACCAGAAGACATCGCCCTGCGGGGCGGCCTTTTCCGCCTCGATGCGGCGCAGCAGCACGCCGCTGCCGCCGGTGATGATGCCCGTCGTCAGGCCGGCCTTGTCCTTGATGACGGCCTGCGCGGCTTCGACGGCCGGAACCGGATTGGTGGTGTAGATCACCGGGTCGGCAGCTTCGGCGCCCGCGGCAAGGCCGGCGAGCAGGAGCGTGGTTGCGGCAAGTTTCTTCATGGCAGTTCCTCTCTTTCTTCTGGTTCTGGGCTTCATTTCGAGGCGAACAGGTCGACCTTGAACAGGGTGGTGGCGACGACGACCGGCACGAGGATCACGGCGACGAGCACCAGGCCATAGGCCGAGGCATAGGCCATGAGGCCGGAATCGATGAGCCGGAAGATCTGGATCGGCAGGGTCTCGCGGCCGCCGGAGTAGACGAGCAGCGAGGCGGAAAGCTCCGAGACCGTCGTCGTCCAGGTCAGGATCGCGGCCGAGGCGACGGCCGGCAGCATCATCGGCAGCACGACACGCAGGAAGGTGCGGAACGGCGGCGAGCCGAGGCTGATCGATGCCTCTTCGATGGAGTTGGGGATATTGTGCAGGATCGCCTGGCCGTTGCGCATGCCGAAGGGCATGCGGCGGATGACATAGGCAAGCACGATAATCGTCGACGTGCCCGTCAGTGCCAGGAAGCCGCCGTTGAACGAGGCGAGCAGGCCGACGCCGAGTACCGTGCCCGACAGCGCCAGCGGAATGGCCGAGACATAGTCGATCAGCGGCGTCATCAGGTTCGGCTTCTTGACGACGAGATAGCTGACCAGCGTCGAGAAGGCGACGGAGATGACGGTCGCGATGCCGGCATAGAGGATCGAGTTGACCAGCGGGCCGGGCGCCGTGATGAAGACGCGCGCCATGTTGTCGAGCGTCCATTCGCCCCAGCGCATGACCGGCCCGCGCGAGACCGTGAAGGCGCCGACCGCGATGGTCACGAGCGGCAGCAGCGAGATCGCGACGACGATGCCCGCCGCGCCGCTGACGAGGACGCCCTGCGCCCCCCTCAGCGGCTGCGGCCTGGCCCCTCTCCCCTGGACGATCTCGTAGCGGCCCCTCGCGATGACGCGGCGGTTGAGGAACAGCACGGCCATGACGATCAGCACGGAGATGCTGGCGAGCGTGCTCTGCATGGTGAGGTTGCTTGCGCCCTCCGCCACGGCCGCCTGGTAGATCGCCACCGACAGCAGCCGCACGTTGTGCCCCAGGATGGTGGAGATGGCGAAATTGCCGATGACCATGGTGAAGACGAGCAGCGCGGAGGCGAGGATCGCCGGCCGGATGACCGGCAGCATGACATGGATGCGCGAGCGGGCCGGCGCGGTGCCGAGGCTCTGGGCGGCCTCCTCCAGCTGCGCGTCGAACTTCCCGATGGCCGCCACCGTACCGATATAGACATAGGTGTAGTAGATGAAGCTCATCGAGGTGATGAGGCCGAACCAGCCGTAGAAGCTCGGGATGAAGATGCCGTAGCCCTTCAGGAACCGGGTGATGACGCCGTTGTTGCCGAGGATCATCAGCCAGGTCTGCGCCGTCACCACTTCCGGGATGACGAGCGTGATGAGCGGCAGCAGCGTGATGAACAGCTTGCCGCGGAAGCGATAGCGCGCCGAGACATAGGCGAGCGGCACGCCGATCAGCGTCGAGAACAGCGTGACGACGGTGGCGAGCAGCAGCGTGTTGCCGATGGCCGAAAGGCTCTGGCGGTCCGCCAGAAGCTGCAGCCAGCCCGAGCGGCCCTCGCCGACGAAGCTCGCGGTGAAGATATAGAGGAGCGGATAAAGCACGAAGACGCCGAGAAGGGCGAGCGCGAGGGCCGAAAGCCA
This sequence comes from Shinella zoogloeoides, assembly GCF_033705735.1. NCBI lineage: Bacteria > Pseudomonadati > Pseudomonadota > Alphaproteobacteria > Hyphomicrobiales > Rhizobiaceae > Shinella > Shinella zoogloeoides. Next base: position 877,984 of record NZ_CP131131.1, on the reverse strand, counting down.
GGGCCAGGGGGTGCGGAAAGCCGAGTGGTTCATGCGCGGATCACCCGTGCGGCTGCGGGATCGAAGCCCAGGTGGATGGCCGTGCCCGGCTGGAAGGCATCGTGCCCCGCGCCGTGCATCTCGGCATTGAGCACGAGGCCGCCGGCGCATTCGACGCTGTAGCTGGTGCGCGATCCGAGATATTGCCGGCTGCGGACGGTCGCGGGCAGCGACTGCCGGCCGGCGACGGGCGCCGCGGAAATCGCGAGGTCTTCCGGCCGCAGGACGAGAAGGCCCTTGTCCGCCGGCCCTTCCAGCGCGTCGGTCGCCACGAGGCGGGTGCCGGCGACTTCAACCTCGACAAGGCCGGAGGCAGTGGGACGGACCGGAACTTCGGTGCGGTTGGCCGCGCCGACGAAATCGGCGACATAGCCGGTGCGCGGCGTCGCATAGATCTGCTGCGGGGAGCCGAGCTGCTCGACCTTGCCCTTGTTCATCACGCCGATGAGATCGGACATGGACAGGGCTTCCTCCTGGTCGTGCGTCACGAAGACCGTGGTGATGTTGGCCTCGCGCTGCAGCTCGATGATCGTCTCGCGGATCTGCACGCGCAGCTTGGCATCGAGGTTGGAAAGCGGCTCGTCCATCAGCAGCACCGCCGGCTTGATGACGAGGGCGCGGGCGAGCGCCACGCGCTGGCGCTGGCCGCCGGAAAGGGCGGCCGGATGGCGCGACAGCACATGGCCGAGACCGACGCGCTCCAGCGCGGCCTTCACCTTCTGCTCGACGCCGGGGCCCTTTTCGCCGCGGGCGCGAAGACCGTAGGCGACATTGTCGGCGACCGTCTTGTCGGGGAAGAGGGCGTAATCCTGGAACACCATACCGATGGCGCGCTTGTGCGGCGGCAGCTCGGTGACGTCGCGGCCGCCGAAGCGGATCTGGCCGCCGCTTGCCGGCGCGAAACCGGCAATAGTGCGCAGCAGCGTGGTCTTGCCGCAGCCGGACGGGCCCAGCAGCGTGAAGAAGCAGCCCTCGGGAACATCGAGGGAAAGGCCGGAAATGACGGTCTCCGCGCCGTATTTCACTGAGAGATTTGAAATCGCTATGCCCATGGTTTCCCCTCTTTGGTCTTTGAGCCTATGCGCCGGAAAGGGCGGCCGGGGCCGCCTTCAGGTCCGTGATGAGTTCGAGCGCCTGGCGGTGCACCCCGGCGTCCCCTGCCCCGAGCAGCTGGCCGGAGCTTTCGAGCGTCAGCGGCGCGCCCGCCCAGTCGGTGACGATGCCGCCCGCGCCCTCCACGATCGGCCGGAAGGGCGCGAAGTCGAAGACCTTCTGGCCGCCGTCGATGGCAAGGTCCGTGCGACCGTCGGCCAGAAGGCCGTAATTGAGGCTTGCCCCGCCATAGGCGCGCGCGCCGGTCACTGCGCGCAGCCGGTCGAGCGCGGGGCGCTCGGCGGGGGCGAAATAATCCTGGTTGCTGTTGGTCATGATCGCCCGGCCGATCTCCGGGCAGGACCGCACGCGGATGGGCCTGCCGTTGCGCGTCGTCTGCCGGCCCTCGGCGCCGACCCAGCGGGAATCGATGGCGGGAATGTCGATGATGCCGAGCCGCGGCACGCCCCCGACGGCAAGCGCGATCAGCGTGCCGTAATAGGGAAGGCCCGCGATGAAGGCCGTCGTACCGTCGATGGGATCGAGCACCCACACGTGATCGCTGCCGGGACGCACCCAGTCGCGCTCCTCGCCGATGATGCCGTGGGCGGGGTAGCGGGCGGAGATCATCTCGCGAAGGCGGTCCTCGATGAGGATGTCCATGGCGGTGACGAGGCTGCGGTCCGCCTTCACCGAGACGTCGACGCGCGCCATGCCGTTTTCCCTCAGAACAGTGCGGGCGACGTCGGCCAGCTCCACGGCGAAGGCCACATGCTGTTCTTCGATGAGGGCGGCGCTGGTCATTCTCTTTCGACACTTTCCCGGTTGTCGGACAGCCGCCATCGTTCCCGCCTGGGACGCGGGTCGACGTGCCGGGCCATGGGGTTCCGACCGATTGATGGATATGGGGCAGACCATTTCGGCCTCTGCGATCTTCCTACATTCAAATCGCCAATGTGGCAATATGTGTTTTAGTTGGCAAAGTGAGTTTTTATGCGGCAAGCGATATGGCGCTTGTGGCAAAGATGGGCATCGTCTATCAATATGTGCAGCAAGGGAGGGCTCCGGCATGTGGCAGGAAGAGCGTCAACAGAAAATCCGTTCGCTGCTCGCCGCCTACGGCCAGGTGTCGATCGACCGCATCGTCGAGGATTTCGGCGTCTCGCGCGAAACGATCCGCCGCGACCTCATGGACATGGAGATCGCGGGCGAACTGAAGCGCGTGCGCGGCGGGGCGGTTCCCATGGTGGCGCGCGAGGACACGACCTTCGGCGTGCGCATCACCCTGCGCCGGCAGGAGAAACGCGCGATCTGCGCCACGGCGCTCGGCTATCTCGAAAGCGGCCAGACGATCTTCATGGATGCGGGCGCCACCACTTCCACCATGGCCGAGGCGCTGGCCGGCCCTACGGGGCTCACCAATCTCACCATCCTCACCAACTCGGTCGATGTCGCCAGCCAGCTCACGGAGCGGCCCGGCGACCTTTCGCGCGGCACCCGCGTCATCCTGCTTGCCGGCAACGTGAAGCAGGACCCGATGGAAACCTATGGCGAGGCGACGATCAACGACATCCAGCGTTACCGCGCCGATGTCGCCCTGCTCGCCCCCTGGGGTGTCGACGCCACGATGGGCGCGATGAACTACTTCCTGCACGGCGCCGAGATCGCCCGCGCCATGGTGCGCAATTCCGGCCGGACAATCATCCTCGCCGACCATTCCAAGGTGGGCGTCGTCAGTCGCTCGGTGTTCTGCGAGACGGGCGAGATGGCCCATCTCATCACGGACGCGAAGGCGCGCCAGAAGCCCGGTTTCGAGGCCCTCGCCGCCGCCGTGCCGGGGCTCGTCGTCGCCGGTGAATGACAAGCTGTGGATCTCCGGGCCGGGTTACAGGATGAAAAAGGAATGTAGCTTATCTACATTTCTTTTGACAAATGTAGATTTCTTCACTATACCCAGGATCACGCACGGCGAGTGAGACCTGAAAGCCCCCATGGCTTTTGCAGGGACCGTGGCGCACATCTGGAGGAAATCGAAAATGAAACGCCGTTTCGCGCTGGCTTCAGCGCTCGCAGTCCTGTGCTCGCATGTCTTCACGGCCGGTGGCGCCGCGGCAGCGGGAATGACCGTCTATTGCCCGATGTCGGAAGACGATTGCGGTGCCGTCCTGAAGGCCTTCAAGGACGATACCGGCATCGAGGCACAGTTCGTGCGCATCGGCGCCGGCGAGATCCTCGCCCGCATCCGGGCGGAAAAGGCCAATCCGCAGGCGGGCCTCTGGCTCGCGGGCGCCGCCGACAACTTCATCCAGGCCGCGTCCGAAGACCTGCTCGCCCCGCACAAGGCCGCCGGCATCGACAAGGTCGACCCGCGCTACACCGACAAGGAAGGCCGCTGGACGCCGATCTCGCTGTCGCCCATCGTCTTCGCCTACAGCCAGCAGGTTCTCGACGAGATCGGCGCCAAGCCGCCGACGAGCTGGAAGTCCTTCGCCGATCCGGTCTTCAAGGACAGCGTCGCCCTCGCCCACCCGGCATCCTCGGGCACGGCCTATGTCGCGCTCGCCTCCATGGTCCAGCTCGACGGCGAGGAGCCGGCTTTCGAGCTGATGAAGGAGATCGACAAGAACGTGGTGCAATATACCCGTTCGGGCGTCGCCCCCTCGCGCATGGTCGCCAACAACGAGATCGCGCTCGCCATGGCCTATACGCAGGACATCGAAGCGGCGCTCGCGCAGGGCTATCCGGTCGGCTACTCCTTCCCAGAGGAAGGCACCGGCTTCGAGGTGAACGCCGCCGCCGCCATCGCCAATGCGCCGGAAGAACAGGCCAAAGGCGCCGCCGCCTTCCTCGACTGGATCCTGACCGACAAGGGCCAGGCCGCCATGGGCGCCACTTTCCGCGGCCCGATCGTGCCGGGCTACAAGAACCCCGAGGCGAAGATCGACCTCTCCAACGTGAAGATGATCGACTACGACTTCACCTGGGCCGGCGAGAACCGCGCACGCCTGCTGGAGCGCTACGAGAACGACGTGCGCCACAAAGCCGACGCCAAGTAAGGCGGAAGGTCCCAACAGCAGGCAGGAGCATTCCCGGCTTTCTCCGGCTCGGGAATGCTCCGCCCCTTTGTCTCATGCGATTCCGAGCGGAAGGCCGTTGCTGGAATTGCCCAAGGAGCTCCCAATGACCCTCGTTTCGCAAGCGGCCCCGTCCGCAAGGGCCGGGACGTCGCCGGCATTCCTGCGCAAGATCGTCGTCGATCCATGGCTGTTCGGCATCTTCGCCCTCGTCACGCTCTCCGTGCTGGTCTTCGCCGCGCTGCCGATCTTCGTCGTCATGAAGCAGGCCGTTGTCACCGACCGCGGGTTCGATCTCGGCGTGCTCGTCGACACGCTGTCCCAGTCCTTCGTCTGGACCTCCTTCGCCAACACGCTGATGCTCGGCGCCACCTCGGCGATCATCGCCACCGCCGCCGGCTTCCTGCTCGCCTTCACGGCGACCCGTACCACCATGCCCGGCAAGACCTTCGTGCATGGCGTGGCACTGCTGCCGATCATCTCGCCGCCCTTCGTCATGGCGCTGGCCGTGGTCATCCTGTTCGGCCGCTCGGGCCTCATCACCCGCGAGCTACTCGGCATCCGCAACGCCAATGTCTACGGCTTCCATAGCCTGGTGCTGATCCAGTCGCTGGCCTTCACGCCCATCGCCTATCTCAACATCCGCGGCATGCTGCAATCCATCGACACGGCGCTGGAGGATGCTTCCGCCTCGCTCGGCGCTTCGCGCTGGACGACCTTTTCGCGCGTCACGCTGCCGCTCGTCACCCCGGCGATCCTTTCCTCGACGCTGCTCGTCTTCGTCAAGTCGGTCGAGGATTTCGGCAATCCGATGCTGATCGGCGGCAACTACAACACGCTCGCCGTCGAGGCCTATTCGCAGATGGTCGGCTATTTCAACCTGCAGGCCGGCGCGCTGCTCGCAAGCCTCATGCTGGTGCCCTCCATGACGGCCTTCCTCATCCATCGCTACTGGGTGAGCAAGCGCAGCTACGTCACCGTCACCGGCAAGCCCTCCGCCCAGACGATCCGCATCTCCGGCGGCGTGGTCGTGCCGCTGGCGCTCGGCTGCTACGCCATCGTCTTCGCCATCCTGCTCTTCTACCTGACGGTGGTCTATGTCTCCTTCACCAAGCTGCCCGGCGTCAACAACACGCTGACGCTGGACCACTACGCCACCGTCTTCACTGCCGGCTTCCAGACGCTCACCAATTCGCTGCTGCTCGCCGGCATCGCGACCCCGGTCACCGCCGTCGCCGGCATGCTGATCGCCTATCTCCTGATCCGCAAGGCGTTTCCGGGCAGCTTCCTCTTGCGCTGGGCGACGCTGCTCTCCTTCGCCGCGCCCGGCACCATCCTCGGCATCGGCTATGTCAGCACGTTCAACGCCGCGCCGCTGCTTCTGACCGGCACCGCCTTCATCGTCGTCGCGGCGATGGTGGTGAAGAACCTGCAGGTCGGCATCGAGGCGGGTTCCAACCAGCTTCGCCAGATCGACAAGTCGATCGAGGAGGCCTCGACCATCCTCGGCGCCTCCAACACACGCACCTTCTTCCAGGTCACGCTGCCGCTGCTGAAGCCCGCGCTGTTCACATCGCTCTCCTACGCCCTCACCCGTTCGCTGACGACGCTGTCGGCGGTGATCTTCCTCGTCTCGGCCAACTGGACGCTGATCACCGTCACCATCCTCTCGCAGGTGGAAACGCTGAAGCTCGGCGTCGCGGCGGCCTATTGCAGCATCCTCGTCTTCGTCGTGCTCGCCATCCTGGCGGTCATGCAGCTCGTTCTCAATTCGGCATCGAAGAGGTAAGCCCCATGTCGAAAGTCGTCTTCTCCAATATCACCAAGCGCTTTCCCGGTGCCGCCGGCACCACCGCCGTCGACAAGCTGAACCTCACCATCGAGGAAGGCACGCTCGTTACCCTGCTCGGCCCCTCCGGCTGCGGCAAGACGACGACGCTGCGCATGCTCGCCGGCTTCGAGACGCCGTCCGACGGCTCCATCACCATCGGCGGCCGCGACGTCACCAACGTACCGGTCAATGCCCGCAATGTCGGCATGGTGTTCCAGAGCTACGCCCTCTTCCCGCACATGACGGTGCGCGAGAACGTCGAATACGGCGTGCGCCTGCTCAGCCTGCCGAAGGCCGAGATGAAGGAGCGCGTCGACACCATGCTCGAGACCATGGCGCTCGCCCAATATGCCGACCGCTCGCCCTCGCGGCTTTCCGGCGGCCAGCAGCAGCGCGTGGCGCTCGCGCGCGCCGTCGTCACCCAGCCGAAGGTGCTGCTCTTCGACGAGCCGCTCTCCAACCTCGATGCCCAGCTTCGCGAGCGCATGCGCGACGAGCTGCGCGCCATCCAGCTCCGCCTCGGCATCACCAGCCTCTATGTCACCCACGACCAGAGCGAGGCCATGGCGATCTCCGACCGCGTGGTCGTCATGCGCAACGGCGTGATCGAGCAGGACGACTCGCCGCTCAACGTCTATTCGCGCCCCGGCACCGGCTTCGTCGCCGAGTTCATGGGCAAGGCGAACATTCTCCACGGCAAGGTCGAGGCGGTCGATGAAGCGACGGTGCGCGTGCGCATCGCCTCGACGGTCGCCTTCACGCTCGCCCGCGGCAACCGCGCCTTCAAGGTCGGCCAGGAGGTTCGCTGCGTGGTGCGGCCGGAGCATATCCGCGTCGATGCCGAAGGCACGATGGAGGCGAAGGTGCGCCGCGTCGTCTTCCAAGGCGCCTATGTCGAATATCTCACCGATCTCGAAGGCCAGGAATGCGTTTTCCTCGACACGGACTACTACAAGTCTGGCGTCGCCGAGGTCGGCCAGCCCCTGAAACTCTCCATCGACAGCCGGCCGGTCTGGATCCTGCCGGAAAATGAAGCCGCCGCATTGGGAAAAGCAGCATGACCCTCTCCAAACCGATCACCAACGATATCAGGGACCTCATCGCGACCGTCGCCTGCGAGGCCGCGCGCGCCGCCGGCGCGGTGGCGCACCGCGGCTTCGTCGATGCCAGCCCGGAAAGCCTCGCGACCCAACAGAAGGCCGGCTTCTTCGATATCGTGACGGCCTCCGACAAGGCCGCCGAGCGCGCCGCCTGCGACACGATCTGGTCGCGCATCCCCGCCTCGCGTATCCTCGGAGAGGAAGGCGGCTGGCAGGGCGAAGGCGACACGACCTGGATCATCGACCCGATCGACGGCACCAGCAACTTCGCCTCGGGCCTGCCCTTCTTCTGCGTCTCCATCGCCGCCTATCACAGGGGCGAGCCGGTCTGCGGCGTCGTCTACGATCCGGTGCGCGACGAAATGTTCGTGGCGGACCGGGGCCGGCTGACGCTCAACGGGGCCGCCGTCCCGCATTTCCTGCGCGGGCGCAGCGACCGGGAGGTCGAGGTGCTGACCAACGCGCCCTACGAGGGCGAGCGCCCCTCCCGCGCGGCGCAGGAGGCCCATGCCGACCTCGTCAATTCGTTCCGGGCCGTGCGCCGCCTCGGCTCCTGCGCGCTGCACCTTGCCTATGTCGCCGTGGGCCGCGTCGCCATCGCCTACGAATCCAAGTTCAGCGCCTGGGACATTGCGGCCGGCATCCAGCTCGTCCAGGCGGCGGGCGGTGAGGTCCATGCCCGCGACGCGGAAGGCCGCATCGTCGAGCCGCGGGAAGACACGCTCGGTTCCGTCAAAAGGCTCGTTGTGGCGCAGTCCGGTTTTGACTATCAATCGTCCTGCCTGTCGAAGCTGATTGCCGACGGCACGTTGTAACCTTGGCGCGAGAGAAGCCGATGCCGGAACGAAGGGGTCCATGCTCGATCTGATCAGGCAATCCCTGTCGCAATTCACGCCCGCCGAACGCAGGATCGCCGAGGCGATCCTCGATACGCCGAGCACGGCCATCACATGGTCGATCACCGATGCGGCGCGGATCGCCAAGGTCAGCGAGCCTTCGATCATCCGCTTCTGCCGGCGGCTCGATTGCGACGGCTTTCCGGATTTCCGCCTGAAGCTCGCCCAGCAGCTGGCCGTGCGCCAGGCGCCGGCGAGCCCGGCGGAAAACGGCGACGACCCGTTCACCGGCCTCGTCGACGACATCTTCAACCGTGCGGTCGAATCGCTGCGGGAAGCCCGCCTCGACCTCGATCTCGACGGATTGCGCCGCGCGGTCGACATGCTCGCCGCCGCGCGGCGCATCGATGTCTACGGCTATGGCGGGTCCGGCTTTCTCGCCAGCGAGGCGCAGCATCGGCTCGCCTCGCTCGGCATGGCGAGCGTCGCCTATGCCGACCCGACGCTCCAGATGGTATCCGCCCCGCGCCTTACATCGCAGGACGTGCTCTTCGTGCTCTCCTTCTCAGGCCGCACGAGCTATCTCATCGCCAATATGGAGATCGCCAAGAAGGCCGGCGCGCGGATCCTCTCGATTGCGCCCGGTGGCTCCGTCGTCGCCTCGCTCGCCGACGAGAACATCAACCTCAACGCCTATCGCGCCGCCAGCCACCCCCTCATCGTGCCGACCGGCCGCGCCTCGATGTACGTCCTCCTCGACGTGCTGTTCACGCTGCTGGCCCGGACCTAGGCGGACCGCCAACCATCGAAAAATCACAGGCGGCACGAAGGACGTCCATCGTCCTTCGTGCGTGCTCGATCGGTTAAAAACCGACGCAGCGGTTCTCCTGGGTCGTTTTGTTGCGCATCATCGCAGCACGTGATGCGGTTTTGCGCATTCCGGGCGGAGTTCCGGCGCGTTTTCATGCCTTCCTTCCGAATAGGGCTTGCTTCCGCCTGCGATTGTGGCGGGATTGCGCATGTCTTCTGGTGCAGATCCCCATGAAGGGGATCGCCATTCGGATCGGAATGGGGAATGAAAGTACACGTACCGGGCACCGCCAATCTCGACGCCCTGCTGGTCGACTGGATCGACCATGACGGCCGCATCTGCGCCGTCAACGCGATGGAGGCGCGCGAGCTCGCCATCGCGTTACAGCAGGGCGAGAGCGTGCCGCTGGAGCGCATCTACAGCAGCACCTCGGCACAGATGCTGCGCGGCGTCGCCCGCGACGGCCAGCCGTTCGTGTCCGGGCTCGCCGTCTGGGTGAATTCGCCGCAATACAGCGAAATCCCCATGATCGCCACCGTGGTCTCCGATCCGGGCCGCGGGCTCGCCGTCATCAAGCAACCCTTGCCGGAAAGCGTGCTCGGCATCGGGCCGGAGCTCGCCGAGCGGGTGGAAATCCTCTCGCAGATGATCGGCGCAGCGACGGAAGCGTGCTGGTGCATCGAATTCCTCGAACCGGTCGACACGGCGCTCGCCGAGGACGAGATCGTCGAGCGCATCTTCTCCAACCAGAGCCGCTGGCGCGCCTGCAACGAGGCGATGGCCCGGCTCTACCGGGTGCCCGAAGGGCTCGATTTCAATATCCAGCCGGTCTCGCGCTATTTTCCGGCAACCGAGATCAACCGCCGCATGGTGCGCGACCTCGTGCGCTCCGGCTACCGTCTCGACCGCGCCGCCGCCGTCGACCGCCGGCACGACGACAGCGAGATGCTGGTCGAGAACGATTTCCGCGCCGCGATCAAGGACGGCTTCCTCGTGCGCCTCTGGGGCACGACGCGCGATATCGGGGCGCACCGCCAGCGCGAACAGCAGCTCGCCGACCGGGCGGACACGATGCAGGACATCCTGAGCGCCGCGCCGGACCCGATCCTCGTCATCTCCGAGGACGGCCTCCTGCTGGCGACCAACCCGGCGGCCGAGAGCGTCTGGGGACGGACCGCCGAGCAGGTGCTCGGCCGACCGTTGCAGCAGTTCATCGAAACGCGCAACGCGCTCGACAAGCTCCGGCAGGCGGCCCTTGCCGGTGAGGACAGCGACGGCGAATGCGACCTTGCCGTCATCGCCGCCGATGCCAGCCGTGACGTCTGGCGCTTCCGCGCCGCGCGCATCGAGGGCGAGATGCGCCGCTACGTGCTGACCGCCCGGCGCAAGAGCCGCCGCAGGACGCGCGGCCTTCTGCAGGAGGCCGCGTCATGAAATTCTACGCCAACGACCTCACCACATCCGGCCAGCGGCGCCTGCGTCCCTCCTTCATCGACGAGCCGCAGTTCGGCGCCTTCCTCGAAGCCTTCCCCGATGGCGTGGCGCTGCTGGAGACGGACGGCACCATCAAGCTGGTCAACGGCAAGCTCGAACTGCTGCTGAATCTCGCGCGCGGCGACCTCGTCGGCTCGGACCTGGCGAAACACGCCAAGACGGCCGGCCCCCTCGTCCAGAAGCTCGCGAGCGCCCTGCGGCAGCTCAAGCGTACCGAGGTTTCCGGCACGCTCAATTCGCAGCGCAACGTCACCGCCTCCATCGGCATCCTGCGCACGCCCGACGGCGGCGCCTATGGCGCGCTGCTGACGATGCGCGAGACCGGGCGGCACAGCCGCGGCTACGAGCGCAGCGATCATTTCCGCTTCGAGGCTGAGCCCCTGCCGGCAGCCGGCGGCGGCGGCCCCGTGCTCACGCTGCGCCTCGGCACCATTGCGCGCCGGGCCGCGACCGCCATCGAGCGCGGCAGCGCCGTGCTCCTGACCGGCGAGACCGGCACGGGCAAGACAGAGCTTGCCCGCTTCATCGGCAAGGCCGGCGCCTCCGATGCGCCGCCCTTCGTCCACGTCAATTGCGGCATGCTGAGCGACGCGCAGTTCGACGCGGAGATGTTCGGCATCGAGCCGGGCTCGGCGCTTGACACCTCGACGCGCGGCAAGCTCGGCTTCGTGGAGGCGGCCGATGGCGGCACGCTCTTCCTCGACCAGGTGACGGATCTTTCGCCCGTCTCGCAGATGAAGCTCGTCGCCTTTCTCGAAAGCCAGACTTTCAGCCGCCTCGGCTCGATGCAGCGGCGCAAGGCGCGCATCAGCCTCGTCACCGCCACCAATGCCGACCTGCCGGACCTGATCGGGAGCGGCGCCTTCCGCCGCGACCTCTATTACCGCATCGCCGTCGTGACGCTGGAGCTGCCGGCGCTGCGGGACCAGCCGGAACTGGTCGCCGCGCTGACCGAGAACGTGCTGCGGCGGCTCAATGCCGGCCGTACGCCGACGCTGCAGCTTTCCGCGGCCTTCACCAAACAGCTTTCCGCCCATGCCTTTCCCGGCAATGTGCGGGAGCTGACGAATATCCTCGAGCGCGCCGCGGCGAGCGCCGAGGACATGGCGCTCGCCGAGCATTTCATCGTCGCCGAGGGGGCTTCGTCACGGCCTGCCCCTGCCCGCCCGGTCGGCGATGGGGAGACATCGCCGCAGAGCTTCCGGGACCTGATGCAGGCCTTCGAAAGCTGGGTCCTGGAAAAATCCATCGCAGAGCATGGAAGCAAGAGAGGCGCCGCCAAGGCGCTCGGAATCGATATCGCCACCCTCGTCCGAAAGACAAAGCGGGCGAAATGACCAACCAAAGACATGAAGGGGAACAAACATGTCTCTACTGCGCAGATCCGCAATTCTCGCCCTTGCCGCCGCAAGCCTCATCCCACAGACCCTCGTCGCGAAGGCCGGCGAGCTCAACTACCTGACCTGGGAGGGTTATGCGGTTGACGGCTTCATCTCCAAGTTCGAGGCCGCCTCGGACTGCAAGGTGACGGCCTCCTATGTCGGCTCGAACGACGACTTCGCCGCCAAGCTCGCCGCCGGCGGCGGCGTCTACGACATCATCAGCCCCTCGCTCGATACCGTGCCGATGATGCGGCAGGCCGGCTTCGTCGCGCCGATCGACACGGCCAGGGTGGAAGGCTTCGACGGCATCTATCCGGAATTCTCCAAGCAGAGCGACGTGGTGGCCGATGGCGAGACCTGGGCCGTGCCGCTGATCTGGGGCTCCGTCTCGCTGATCTACCGCCCCGACAAGCTGGCCACCAAGCCGGATTCCATCTCCGTCCTGTTCGATCCCGCGCTCAAGGGCAAGGTCTCGCTCTGGGACGACAAGTCGGCGCTCTACTGGACGGCGCGCTATCTCGGCTACGACAACATCTTCGACCTTACGGACGAGCAGCTGGAAGCCGTGAAGGCCAAGCTCATCGAGCAGAAGGCGCTGATCCGCAAATACTGGGCCTCGGCGGGCGAGCTGACGGAGCTGATGGCCAACCAGGAGGTCTATGTCTCCAACGCGTGGACGGGCCTGACCAGCAAGGACGTCAACAACCTCAAGAAGGGCTTCGAGGTCGTCGAGTTCACGCCGAAGGAAAAGGCCGAGGGCTGGATGGACTCCATGATGCTGGTGAAGGACTCCCCGAACGAGGAATGCGCCTACAAGTTCATGAGCTTCATGCAGTCGCCCGAGGGCCAGTGCGGCGTCGCCCAGTCCACCGGCTATTTCCCGGTCAATCCGAAGGCCGTGCAGGGCTGCATGGATGACCAGATGAAGAAGGATCGCCAGGTCGACAATGTCGAGTTCGTCAAGAGCCTCGTCATGTGGCAGCAGCCCGTCCGCCTCGACAAGTATCTGGAAACCTGGAACGCCGTGAAGGCCGCGCCGTAAGGCCCCGGCGGGAAGCGCCCCGCAAGGCGGCGCTTCCCGACACCCACGCGAGACATTTCAACAGACACGGGGATCCGATGACCTCCAACCCGATTGTAACGCTCGACGGCGTTGCGAAACGATATGGCGCATTCCTCGCCCTCCAGGAGACCGACCTTGCGATTGCCGAGGGCGAGTTCGTGACCCTGCTCGGCCCCTCGGGCTGCGGCAAGACGACGACGCTCAGGCTGATCGGCGGCTTCGAGCAGGCGAGCGCCGGCCGCATCGCCATTGCCGGCCAGGACGTGACGGACAGCCCGCCCTATCGCCGGCCGGTCAACACGGTCTTCCAGGACTATGCGCTGTTTCCGCATATGAGCGTGGCGGAGAATATCGGCTACGGCCTTTCGGTGAAATCCGGCCGCGTGGCGAAGGCCGAGCAGGACAGGCGCGTCGCCGAGGCGCTGACCATGGTCGGGCTGGAGGGCAAGGCCGGCATGCGGCCCGGCGCCCTCTCGGGCGGCCAGCGCCAGCGCGTGGCGATGGCACGCGCCATCGTCCGCCGCCCGCGCGTGCTGCTGCTCGACGAGCCGCTTTCGGCGCTCGACGTGAAATTGCGCGAAGGCATGCAGGTGGAGCTGAAGCGCCTGCACCGCGAGCTCGGCATCACTTTCCTCATGGTCACGCACGACCAGAACGAGGCGCTGGCCCTCTCCGACCGCATCGTAGTCATGAAAGAGGGCCGCATCGCGCAAGTCGGCTCGCCGACGGACCTCTACGATCGTCCCGCCAGCCCCTATGTCGCTGACTTCATCGGCGGCGCGAACCTGGCGGATGCCGAGGCCCTCGGCGGCGGCGCTTTCCGGCTTGCGGGCGGTCAGGTGCTGCACAGCCGGCGCGGCGAGGCCGCCAGCCTTGCCGCCGGCCGCCATGCCAGCCTCGGCCTCCGCGCCGAGCACCTGCATGTCACGGCGGCCGGGGCGGAAAATACGCTCGCCTGCACCGTGATGGAGCGCCTGTTCCACGGCGACCGGCTGCGGGTCGAGCTCATGCCCGAAGGGGCCGAAAGGCCGATCTTCGCGGAGCTTCCACGCACGGCCGCCCCGGCGGAGCTTGCACCCGGTGATCGCGTGACGATCGGCATCGACCCCGCCGACGTGTTGCTCTTCGAAGCGGAGGGTGGGCGATGAACCTCACCCGCCGCACTTTCCCCGGCTTTGCCGCCCTGTTCTCGCTGCCGCTCTTCTGGGTGCTGCTGCTGATGGTCGTGCCCTATGCGATCATGATCTCGGTGGGCTTCTGGTCTCGGCAGTTCCCGCTGTTCTATCCGGATTTCCAGTTCGGCAACTACGCGCAGATCGCCGCCGACCCGCAATATACGACCGTCATCCTGCGCACGCTGAAGATCGCCGCTTCCGTCACGCTCTGCTCGCTGCTGCTCGGCTATCCGCTCGCCTATTTCCTCGTCTTCACCGTCCGCTCGCGCGCGCTGCGCAACCTTCTCTACATGTCGGTGATCGTGCCGCTCTGGGTGTCCTACCTGCTGCGCGCCTATACGTGGAAGATCATCCTCGGCACGGACGGCGCGCTGAACTCGCTGCTGGTCTCCACCGGCATCGTCTCGGCGCCGCTCGACATCTTCCTCTACAACCAGACCGCCATGGTGGTGACGCTGGTCTATATCTTCGTGCCCTTCATGGTCATGCCGCTCTTCGCGGTGCTCGACAACATTCCGCGCCGCCTGATCGAAGCCTCGGAAGACCTCGGCGTCGGCCCGTTCATGACTTTCTGGAGGGTGATATTCCCGCTGTCGCTCGGCGGTGTCGTCGCCGGCGCGACCATGACCTTCTGCCTGTCCTTCGGCGATTTCGTCGCGCCCGTGCTCGTCGGCGGGCCGGACGGGACGATGGTGGCGAACCTTTTGCAGACGCAATTCGGCGCCGCACTCAACTGGCCGCTCGGTTCCGCGCTCGCGACGCTCGTGCTCGCGCTGGTGCTGATCCTCCTGCAACTCTCCAGCCGCCTCGACCGGGCCGGCCGGGTCGATCTTTCCTAGGAGGCCGCCATGCTGCGCTTGAGATGGTGGCAGAAGGGCATGGTGGGCGTCAGCCTCGGCGTGCTCGCCTTCCTCTACCTGCCGATCGTCATCCTCGTGATGTTCTCCTTCAACGACAGCAAGGTGACGTCCTTCCCCCTCGCCGGTTTCACGCTGCACTGGTACGAGGCCTTCCTCGCCAACGGCCAGATGCTGCGGGCGCTCGCCAACAGCCTGTGGGTCGCGCTCTTCGCGACGGCGCTCTCCGTCGTCATCGGCGTGACGGCGGCGCTCGCGCTCGACCGCTACGACTTTCCCGGCAAGCGGCTGTTCCAGAACGTCATCCTCCTGCCCCTCAGCCTGCCCGGCATCGTCACCGGCATCGCCATGCTGAACTTCTACAAGCAGATCGGCATTCCGCAGAGCCTGACGGCGGTGGTGATCGGCCACGCGACGGCGCTGCTCGGCGTCGTCGTCTCTCAGGTCATGGCGCGCCTCGCCAAGATCAACCGCCGCCAGTTCGAAGCCTCCGCCGATCTCGGCGCGACGCCCTTCGAGACCTTCCGCCATGTCACGCTGCCGGGCATCCGCAGCGCCATCCTCGGCTCGGCGCTGCTCTGCTTCACACTGTCCTTCGACGAAATCCCCGTCACCTATTTCCTGACGGGCCGCGAGGTGACGCTGCCGATCTACATTTATTCGACGCTCCGGCGCGGCATCACGCCCGAAATCAATGCCATCGGCACGGTGATCGTCGCCGTGTCCTTCGTCCTCATCGTCCTCTCGGTCACGCTCCTGCGCGACCGCGACCAATCCTGATCCATGGAAGGGAGAACAAGCATGGATGCCTCGACCTACACGCTCGATTTCTGGCGCAGCAAGGCAAGCGGCCTGAAATTCCGCACACAGCACTTCATCGACGGGGCCTATGTCGCCTCCGCCGACGGCCGGACCTATCCGACGATCAATCCCGCGACCGGGGCGACCATCGCCGAGGTGGCGCGCGGCGGGGCGGCGGAGATCGACCGCGCCGTCGCCGTAGCCCGCAAGGCCTACCGCTCCGGCGCCTGGTCGCGCATGGACCCGCGCGCCCGCATGGCCGTGCTGGAAAAATTCTCCACCCTCATCGAGGCGCATGCGGAGGAATTCGCCGTGCTCGACAGCCTCGACATGGGCAAGCCGGTCATGGACATGATGAACATCGACATTCCCGGCTCCGTCACGTCGCTGAAGTTCTTCGCCGAGACAATCGACAAGATCGAGGGCGCGGTGACGGCGACGGCGGCCAATGCCCTGCACTACATCCTGCGCCAGCCGCTCGGCGTCGTCGGCCTCATCGTGCCGTGGAACTATCCCCTGATGATGGCCGCCTGGAAGCTCGGCCCGGCGCTGGCGACGGGCAATTCCGTCGTGCTGAAACCGGCCGAGCAATCGCCGCTCTCGGCCAACCTGCTCGCCGAACTCTTCATCGAGGCGGGCGGCCCGGCGGGCGTCTTCAACGTGGTGCACGGTCTTGGCGAGGAAGCCGGCAAGGCGCTGGCGCTGCACAACGACGTCGACAAGATCGGCTTCACCGGCTCCACCGAGGTCGGCAAGCTGCTGATGATCTATGCCGGCCAGTCGAACATGAAGCGCGTCTCGACCGAGTGCGGCGGCAAGACACCCCAGATCGTCCTCGGCGATTATGACGACCTCGACACCGCCGTCACCTATGCCGTCAACGGCATCTACGGCAACCAGGGCGAGGTCTGCAATGCGGGCTCGCGCATCCTCGTGGAAAAGCGCATCCACGACGACTTCGTCGAGCGCTTCACGGCCCGCACGCGGGAAAACTTCGTGCTCGGCGATCCGCTCGATCCCGCAACGACCATCGGCCCACTCGTCACCGCCTCGCACCAGCAGCGCGTGTTGAGCTACATCGACATCGGCCGCAAGGAAGGGGCGGCGCTGCGCTTCGGCGGCGGCACGCTCGCCTCATCCCCGAAAGGCGCCTTCGTCGAGCCGACCTTGTTCACGGGCGTCGACAACGGCATGCGCATCGCCCGCGAGGAGATCTTCGGCCCGGTCGCCGCGATCATTCCGGTGGAGGGCATCGACGACGCCATCGAGATCGCCAACGATTCCATCTATGGTCTCGCCGCGTCCGTCTGGACCCGCGACATTTCCAAGGCACACCGCTTCGCCCGCGACATCGAGGCCGGCGTCGTCTGGGTCAACTGCTTCGACCACGGCGACATGACCTCGATCTGGGGCGGCTACAAGCAGACCGGCAACGGCCGCGACAAATGCCTGGAAGCCCTGACGCAGTACACGCAGACGAAATCGGTCTGGGTGAATCTCGACTGAGGCCCGCATAATGGGTCCCGGGTTGGAGCAGCACGCACCATCCCGGGATCCATGGCTTCACCGGGCCTGTTCCGCCAGCCAGCCCGCGGGGACGGAAACCCGCACGGCGAAGCCGTTCGCACGCTGATCGAAAGCAAGTTCGCCGCCGAGCTTCTGGATTGCCATTTCAACGATCGAAAGGCCGAGACCGGTTCCCTCGCCTCCACGACTGCCCCTGTTGAAACGCCCGACGAGATGCCTCGATTGAGCCGGCGTCATACCCGCCCCCTGGTCGACGACCTCGATCCGCAGCTTCGTGCCATCGCGCTCGACTATGAGGTCGACATGCGAGCCCGCCGGGGCATGCTGGATTGCATTTTCAAGGATGTTTCTCACCGCAAGATGCAGGAGCATGCGGTTGAGACTGGCCCGGCCAACCGTCACGCCGGCGTGGATGTCGACCGATACGTTCCGCGCGATACCGAGGTTTTCCAGATCGGCAGAAACCTCACGCATGGCCGCCGCGACATCGATGGCTTCCCGCGCGCGATCGGCCTCTGCGGAATCGACAGCGGCCATGTCGATGAGCTGGCGGACGAGGCGCCCGGTGCGATCCACGCTCGTCGAAATATGTCCGAGCGCGGTTTCACGGACAGCAGCATCATCGCTCCTGAGCGCGACCTGGGCCTGGGTCTTGAGACCGGCGAGCGGTGTCTTCAATTCATGCGCGGCATAGGCGATGAAAGTCCTTTCGCGCTCCCGCGCTTGCGTGACCCTGCCGAAAAGCGAGTTGAGCGATCTCAGCAGCGGGCGGATCTCGCGCGGCGCGCCGGCCTCCCCGACCGGATGAAGCTCGTCGGCGGAACGGCCGGAGAGCGCGCTCGCGATCCTGTTGAGAGGCGCGAGCCCCCGGTCGACGCTGAGCCACAGCAAGGCTGCAAGGACCGGCAGGATGGCGAGTGCCGGAACCAGTTGCCCCTTGACGACATCTCCCACCAGCCGATCGCGCATTTCGAGGCTGTCGCCGACGAGGACGCGCACGCCGAGCGTCGGATTGATCACCGCATAGACCCGCCAGCGTTCGCCCTTTATGGTCGTCTCCCGAAAGCCCTTGTCGTGGTCCGCCAGCGAGGTCGCCGGCGCGCTGGCGGAACGGCTGACCAGCTGCCCCTGCAGCGACCAGATCTGGCAGGAGAGCTGCCTGTTGTAATCCCCCTCCGCAACCGTGAATTCCGGCGGCACATCGCCAACGGTGGCGGCCTCCACGGCGGCAGCGACATCGATATGGTGATCGGTGATCAGCGAACTGACCATCCGCGCCGCCTCGGTGAGCCTGGCGTCGAGCACGCGTTCCACCTGATGCTGCGTGCTGAGATAGGTCCAGAACACCGCACAACACCAGACGGCGCCGGTCGTGGCGAGAAGGATGACGATGAGGCGGAGGCGGATGGAACTCATTCGGACTTGCCCATGCGATAGCCGACACCGCGGATGGTCTCGATGGAGGCGGCGCCGAGCTTGGCGCGCAGCTTGTGCACATGTACCTCGACCGTATTGCTCTCCACATCCTCCTGCCAGCCGTAGAGGCGTTGCTCCAGCGCCTGCTTCGAATGGATCATGCCCGGACTCTCCATCAGTGCGCGCAGGATGGAAAATTCGCGCCGCGACAGCGGGACGGGCTCACCTGCCTTTCGCGCCGCCATCCCTGCCGGATCGAGAACGATAGTGCCACAACGCAATTCGGGCCGTGCGCGACCTTCCGACCGGCGCGTGATGGCGCGCAGCCGGGCGGCAACCTCGTCGAGGTCGAACGGCTTGCCGAGATAGTCGTCGGCGCCGGCATCCAGACCGTCGATGCGATCGGCCGTTTCGTCCTTCGCCGTCAGGAGCAGGACGGGCGTCCGGTCACCCCTTTCCCGCAGGCACGCCAGCACTTCAAGGCCGGAACCGTCGGGCAGCATGCGATCGAGCACGACGGCATCGAAGCGGTCCGCCGCAAGGGCCTCCGTCGCATCGGCAAGCGTTGCCACAGTGTCGACGGTGAAGCCGGAAAGGCCGAGGCCGACCTTCAGGCCATCGAGCAGGACCGCATCGTCTTCGACCACCAGGATACGCATCAAGCCTCCGTGCGTTGCTGCCTTCCTCCGCCTGAGCCGGGAACCTTAAGCCTGCCTTAAGCTGGCGACCGGATCGCTCCGCCCGGGACAAATGACGAGGACGCGAGAACGATGCGGAAAGCAAGCCTCCTGGCAGCGGTTTGGGTCTTGATTGCGGCAATTCTGCCGGCATGGGCTTTTGAAGCGCCATTGCCGATGGAAGACGCCTTCGTACCCTCAATTGCAAGGGAAGAGGCAGGCCCTCTCACGATCACCTGGAAAATCGCCGACGGTTACTATCTGTACCGGGATTACCTTTCCGCGAAAGACGAGGACAACCGGCCGCTGACACTCCGCACCGAACCCGGCAAGGTCAAGGACGATCCGGATTTCGGCGCGACCGAAGTCTATTATCGAACGGCTTCGGCATCGATCCTCGACGCCCCTCCGACCGTTCGCGTCACCTATCAGGGCTGCCAGGACGGCGGACTGTGCTATCCGCCGACGACACGCATGATCGATGTCGCGGCGATGACGATCGGGATGCCGGCCGAAGGCGGTTTTTCGCTTGCACCGGCCGAGGACGCGAACCCGGCGCAGAAGGCGAACACCGGATTTTCCATCATCGACAATGGCGGAGAGACGGCGGTCGACCGGCTTCTGACCGGCGGCGGGCCTTTCCTGCTGCTTGCCGGCTTTCTCGGCTTCGGCCTGCTGCTGGCATTCACACCCTGCGTCTTTCCGATGTATCCGATTGTCGCCGCCATGCTATCGCGCGAAAGGGAGGAACTGACGGCAGGACGCGGCTTCGTGCTGGCTTCATCCTATGTGCTGACGCTCGCTGCCGCCTTCGGACTTGTCGGCGTCGCCGCCGCGTGGTCGGGCCGGAACCTGCAGATGGTGCTGCAATCGCCGGCCGCAGTCGGCACGGTCGCCGCCCTCTTCGTCCTGCTGGCGCTCTCCAGCTTCGGCCTGTTTCATATCCGGCTTCCGGCAGGAATCGGCAATCGATTGAGCGGCGGCAAACGGAAGGGCGGCTCTGCCGCCGGCGCCGCTATGCTCGGCTTTTCCTCCGCGTTTCTCATCGGCCCCTGCGTAACCGCACCGCTTGCGGGCGCCCTTCTCTATATCGCCCGGACCGGAGACGTCGTCATCGGCGCTCTCGCGCTCTTCGCGCTTGGCCTCGGCAAGGGTCTCCCGCTCATCGCCATGGCGACGCTTGGCGGCAAGGTGCTGCCACGCGCCGGCGCCTGGATGGAAAACGTACGGTACGCCTTCGGCTTTCTGTTCCTCGCAACGGCGATATGGCTTGCGACCCCGCTCGTTCCCGAGCGTTTCATCCTCCTGCCCTGGGCCGTGCTGGCGCTGACTTTCGGCGTCCAGGCAGGTGCATTCGCAGGGTCGCAGACTTCGGGCGGACATGGCGTTCTCCTGCGTTCGGCCAGCCTCGTCTTCCTCCTTTGGGGCAGTTTTCTCATGGCAGGGTTCGGCCTCGGCGCGACCGATCCGCTGACCCCGCTCGGCCCGCTCAAGGGTACGGCCGGCGGCGCGCGGACGGCTATCGAAAAGACGGATTTCACGAAGATCGGCTCCATCGACACGCTGTCCGGCCTGCTTGGCGCCGCCGCCTCCGAACACCGGCCGGCCCTTCTTTATGTCACGGCGGACTGGTGCGTGACCTGCCGCGCGATCGAACGCTCGGTGCTGCCCGAGCCGGATGTAGCGACAGCCCTCGACGGGATTCGCCTTGCAAGGCTCGATGTCAGTACCCTTGATGCCGACACCGGCGCGCTCATGCGCTCGCTTGCAGTCGTCGGCCCGCCAACGATGATCCTCTTCGACCGCGAAAGGCAGGAGATACCCGGTACCCGGCTTGTCGGAGAGATTACAGCGACTTCGCTCGCGGATGCCGCCATGGCTGCGAAAGGCACCATGCGATGAACGCCCTCGCAATAGGTCCCTTCGCGTTCTCCGCCGATCGCTTCTCGGCGATCGGCGGAATGGTCGTCTTCATGCTTGCCGGCTCGCTTCTCGCCGCCCGCATAGACAACAGGCTCGGCACCTGGACGACAGCGGCGGCGTTCCTTGGAATTCTGGGGGCACGGGCAGTGCATGTCCTCGGCCACGCGGCGAGTTTCTGGCAGGAGCCGTGGCGCGTCCTCGCCATCTGGCAGGGTGGCTTTTCCTGGCATGGTGGCCTCATCGGCGTTCTTCTCGCCACTGTGCTGCTGTGGCGAAGGGCGCCACATATAACCTCCTGGGCGATCCTGCCGCTTGCCGCCGGTCTCTTCGTCTGGATCGCTCTTGGCAGCCTGATCAACGGAAACGCTTCGCCCCGCGCACCGGCAGCCTCCTATGTGGTGCTCGATAGAGGCGGAACCATATCCGTCGCGGAGCGCCGGGGTCGTCCCGCCGTCCTCAATCTCTGGGCGAGCTGGTGTCCGCCCTGCCGGCGGGAGATGCCGATGATGGCCGACATGGCCGGGAGCAATCCACATGTCGATTTCCTGTTCGCCAACCAGGGTGAAGGCAGGGATGCTATCGCTGCCTATCTGCGTCAGGCCGGCATCGACCTTCAAACGGTCGTTCTCGATCCCTTTGCCAATCTCTCGCGCCACTATGGCGCGGTGGGCCTGCCCGCCACCCTGTTCATCAATCCGGACGGCACACTTGCCGCATCCCACCTCGGAGAGATTTCCCGCGAGGCGCTCTCCGAAAGACTTGCCGCTCTTTCATCCTCCGCCACGGCATCGACAGAATGAAAGCCCCGTTCCCCCTCTTCCGGTGCCCTCGATTAGAACAAGGAGATACCCGATGCTGACCCGCAGAACCATTTTGACGACGACGCTTGCCAGCGCGGCAGCGGCCGCAACCGGACTGAAGCCCTCCCTTGCCCAGCAACTAACGAAGGACGAGGTCTTTTTCGACAAGGACGCCCCCGTCCTCGGCAATCCCAGGGGAAACGTCACCATCGTCGAATACTTCGATTACCAGTGCCCCTACTGCAAGAAGGCGCATCCGATGGTGGAGAAGGTCGTGAAAGCCGACGGCAATGTGCGGCTCGTCCTGAAGGACTGGCCGATCTTCGGCGATGTCTCCATCTTCGCTGCTCAGGCAGTGCTTGGAGCCGCGCAGATCGGCAAGTACGAAGTCGCGATGGAAGCCTTGATGAAAACCAAGGGGAAGCTGACCCACGAGGAAGTCGAAAAGCGCCTGACGGGCGCCGGCCTGTCGATGAAGGAGGTGACGGCATCCGTGAACAAGCACGATGCCAAGATCTCCGGACTGCTCAATCGCAACTACAGTCAGGCGCTCGCCTTCAACTTCGCCGGCACGCCCGCCTTCGTCATCGGCTCAGCGCTCTTTCCGGGCGTCCTCGATGAAAAAGGGCTGAAGGACGCCATCGCCAAGGCAAGAGGATAGCCCGCAGACGGCCGCGCCCCACAGCCGACTTGCAGGTCTTCGGGCGCGGGTCGCCCGAGCGGTCTCCTCTTAAGCTGCGCTTAAGGTAGCTCCCGCGTTCTGCGGATACAGAATGAGCAGCACGAGGACATAGATTTGAATTCGCAGAGCCGACCGTCCGGCCTGATCGCACGACGCACGTTTCTCGCCGGAGCCGGCATGTTCGCCCTGGCCGGTTGCACGTCCGCGAGACAGGTGCCTGAGATCGCACAGGTGGAAACGCCACGTCTGGCGACACCTCCCATGTATTTCGCCATGCCGGGTGAGAAGTTTCCGATTCCGGCAGTCGATGTTTCAAAGGTCGATCGGAAATGGTGGCGAACCGAAGTGGAATACCCGACCGGTGAAAGTGTCGGGACCGTGATCGTCGATACGCCCAATCGGTACCTTTATCATGTCCTGCCCAACGGACGAGCGACACGATACGGGGTTGGCGTGGGCAGGGACGGCTTTTCCTGGGCCGGTCGTGGCCGCCATATCGCCTACAAGCGGGAATGGCCGCGCTGGAATCCTCCCGATGAGATGGTGGCCCGCCAGCCGGAGCTTGAGCCGATCAGCATCGCGAACGGCGGCATGGCCCCGGGATTGAGAAACCCTCTCGGAGCGCGCGCGCTTTACATTCACGAGGGCAACCGGGACACGATCTATCGCATCCACGGAAATCCGGAATTCCAGACCATCGGCCGCGCCGTGTCATCCGGCTGCATCCGTATGATCAATCAGGACGTCATCCACCTCGCAGAGAACGTGCGTGACGGAAGCCCGATCGTTGTGGTTGCAGATCCCGCCATGGCTCATCTCAGGAAGGGCTGACCATCGGCGGCGGCCGACTGCCGGGCCCGCCTCTGAACGAACTGTTGCAAATCGGCACGTCCCGCGACCGTTCGACGGGGATGGCTGCAAAGTTCGCGCGGCGGCGATTCCCCTTTTGCGCGTGCTGCGCTATGGCGAAATCGAGGATCCGGTTCCGAATCGCCGGAAAGCGGCCGCAAGACGTCCAAGGAAATGGCACATATGAACTCCCGCGTTGCAATTCTGGCAGGCGTTGCGCTTGCCCTCACCGCATGCACCACCGTCAGTGTCCCGACCAATCCGCTGCAGGCGCGCTGGAACGGCAAGACCGCCGGCAGCTTCTTCGCGGCCTATGGCCCGCCGATCTCGGACACGGCCGGCACCGGCGGCACGACCCTCTACAAGTGGCGCGGCGGCTTTGCCAAGGGCAAGTCCTGCACGGTGGAACTCACCGTCAACGAGGCCTACCGGATCACCAGCATCCGCGCCGTCGGCGACCGCGTCGATCCGAAGGGCGGCCCGACCCACTGCGAAAAGGTCCTCGACGCCGCCGGCGACGGGAAGTAACCGCCGGCTGAGCCGACTATTCAGGAGCCGCGCGGAAACGCGCGGCTTTTTGTTTGGAGGAAGCATGGACGACGATCGCCTCTACCACGACCCTGCCCTTGCCGATTTCTACGACCTCGAAAACGGCTGGGAACGCTCGCCGGACCTTGCCTTCTGCACGGCGCTCGCGCGGGACGCCGGCAGCGTGCTCGATCTGGGCTGCGGCACGGGTGAGCTGGCCGTTGCGCTCTGCGAGGGACGGACGGTCGTCGGCGTGGATCCCGCCCCGGCCATGCTGGATATCGCACGGGCGAAGCCGGGCGCCGGCGGCGTCGATTTCGTGGAAGGCGACGCACGGTCCGTGCGGCTCGGCCGCCGCTTCGAACTCGTCATGCTCACGGGACATGCCTTTCAGGTCTTCCTGACGCGGGAGGATCGCCGGGCGGTGCTTGCCACCATCGCGGCACATCTTGCGCCCGGCGGGCACTTCGTCTTCGACAGCCGCAATCCCGCCTGCCGGGAATGGGAGGAATGGGGGCCGGACGAGTCGATGCGCTCCCTCGTCCATCCCCGCTTCGGCGAGGTCGCCGCCTGGAACGACGTCGCCTTCGACGCCGCCACCGGCGTCGTCACCTACGGGACCCATTATGAAATCCGCGCCACCGGCCGGCGCCTCTCGGCGGCCTCCCGCATCGCCTTTCCGGACAAGGCCGAACTGGAGGCGCTTCTGGCCGAAACCGGCCTGCGCGCCGAACGATGGCTCGGCGACTGGGAAGGCCATCCCTGGGAAAACGGCGCGAAGGAAATCATTCCCCTCGGCACCCTCGCCTGATCCGGGCACAGGGAGGTCGTTCGTCTCTATTGGAAGACTTCGGCCGCACCCATGCGCCCGGCGCTACGCCTCCTGCGGAGCCGGCCCGTGGAGCTGCGTTGACGGCACCGCCAGGCACGCAGGTATGATCAGGACCGCGATCAGCAGCATGGCGATGAATGTCGCATGCAGCGCGTGCTGGAGGGCGTGCCGGACCTCTTCGACGCCGCTGATTGCGGCGCCGGTGCCATTCAGCAGCGCCCGAATCTGTTCCGGCGTGATCGCCTGGCCATTGGCGACATGCGCGAGGCCGTAGGTCAGCACCGCGCCGAGCACGGCGGCGCCAAGCGTGCTGCCGAGATTGCGCGAGAACACGTTCGATGCGGTGGCGCTGCCGCGCTCGTTCGCGCCCACGCTTTCCTGCGTGAGGATCAGGGCGCTGATATTGAGCAGCCCCATCCCGAACCCCATGATCAGCGAACCGGCGCCAGCAAGTACAGCAGAACTCGTGGGCCGAAGCAGGATGAAAAGGAATGTGCCGAACGGGATCAGCAGGCTGCCCGTGACCATAAGGGGCCGCAGGCCGAAGCGTGTGAACTGGCGCGAGGCGATCGTCGCGCCGCAAGGCCAGCCGAGAAGCAGCATGGTCAGTGCGAAGCCCGCAACGAGAGGCGAGCGGTTGAGCACCGTCTGGACATACATCGGCAGGAAGGTCGTCAGCCCCATGATCGCCATGCTTGCGAAGAAGACGGTGAGATTGGCGAATGCGATCGGACGCTTCAGCCAGAGATCCGGCGCGATCATCGGCGCTTCCGCGCGCCGTTCCTGCCAGATGAAGGCGCCGAGAGCGGCCGCGAATATGGCGAGCGCCCCGATGGCCTGTCCCGAGATCGCACTTTCCATCTCGGTCAGGGCAATCATCAATGCCGAGATGGAAACAGCAAAGAGGCTCGCGCCCAGCACGTCGATCGATACAACACGGGTTCGCTTCTCCTCCCGCAGGAACAGGAAGAATGTCGACGCAGCGAAAAGTCCCACGGGCACATTGATCCAGAACACCCACGCCCAGGGAAGGTTATGGATGATGAGGCTACCGAGAAGGGGACCGACAACGGCCGACAGCGCCCATACGCTGGCGAGATAACCTTGAACCTTGCCACGCTGGTTGCCCGGAAACAGATCGGCGACCACAGTCATGGCGACGGGCTGAATGGCGCCGGCGCCGGCGCCCTGCAGCAGCCGGAAGGCGATCATCGACGGCATCGACCAGGCAAAGCCCGCAAGCACCGAGGCCAGCAGGAATATCGCGATACCGATGAGGATCATGGGCTTGCGGCCATAGATGTCCGCAAGCTTTCCGAACACCACGGTCGTCGCCGTCTGCGTCAGGAGAAATGCCGAGAAGACCCAGGAATAGAGATTGATCTGACCGAGTTGCGCGGCGATCTGCGGCATTGCCGTCGAAACGATCGTCGCCTCGATGGCGATCATCGCCATGCTGGCCATGATCGCAACGACGACGAGGCCGCGATGAGATGTTCTTTCCGTCATGGGGAACTTTCGGATGGAATGGCCGCTTGGGCGATGGCGGGATGTTATCCTATGCCAGCCTTACTAATCCGATGGATCATTCCGTCAAGCCGGTTCGGCACCGTTTCGCAAAAGCGTGAAGACACGGCACGACGGGTTCGCGGCCACTGTCAAAACGCCCGCCGCGGGCACGGCTTCGTCTCCGGCGTCGTCCAGGGCGCCGTCATGCTCTCCGGCCATTTACCCCGTGCCTACTGTTCGATCTCCGGCACGACGAGTTTCGCAAGCTTGTCCAGCGAATCCTGCCAGCCGAGATAGCAGGCTTCGGCGGGGATGATATCCGGCACACCCTGCTGCTCGATGTTCACTTCCGTGCCAACCGATACGGCCTTCAGGCTCACCGTCACCTTCATCTCACCCGGAAGGTTGGGATCGTCGAAACCATCAGTGTAGACGAGACGCTCCCCGGGGACGAGCTCCAGATAGGTGCCGCCGAAGGCGTGGCTTTCGCCCGTCGTGAAATTCCGGAACGACATCCTGTGACGGCCGCCGACCTTCGCATCCAGCTCGTGGACGGTGCAGAGAAACCCGTATGGCGGAAGCCAGCTTGCAACCGCGTCCGGTTCGAGGAACGCGCGATAGAGCTTCCCGGGCTTGGTGGCGATGACGCGGTGCAGGCGGATCGTGCTGGGCATGGTGTTCTCCTGTGGTTCGGTTTCATCGGTTCGTTCTGTCGTGGCGACGTGCTTGCCGCTGCCCGATGCAGTTAAGACGAACGAGGCAGTGAGAATCCGACATGACAGCGGATTAAGTTTCGCATCGGCTGTTTTCTTCACCGCGCGCGGTTTGCCGCAGATACCCTACGATCAAAGCTCCAGGCGGCATAGTTCGATGCCAGCCGCAAGATTCATTCCTCCTCAACGGCACCTGTTACGGGCAGCAAACGCCTACATGACGACAACCGCCGCTCCGCCGGCCAGCCCGGCACCCGCGGCGGTCAGGAGCAATATTTCCCCATCCGCGAATACTTTTTGGCGATGCACAATGGAAAGCGAGAGCGGGATGGTGGCGGCAGAGGAATTGCCGAAGTCGCCGATGGTCCGCACGGTCTTTTCCGGTGCGATGCCGAGATTGGCCGCCACCGCATCGAACATCCGCGCATTGGCCTGATGCGGAACGAAGCGGCTCACAGCCGCCGCGTCTATCCCCGCCTGCGCCAATGCGCGCTGCGAGGTGCCGGTCATCAGCGCGACGGCGCGGGTAAACACTTCCCGGCCGTCGTGCATCGTCATCAGGAACGCCTCGGCCGGGATATCCGGCGCGAAGGGACGATTGCCGCCGCCGGCGGGGATGTGGATGAGGTCGTATCCGCTTCCATCCGATACAAGTTCAGCCGAAACGACGCCCCGTTTCGGATCGTCGCACGGTGCGAGCACCACCGCGCCGGCGGCGTCGGCGAAGAGGACCGCGCTTGCCCGCTCGCACGTGTTGATGCGCCGGCTCAGAATATTGGCCGCGACCACGAGCACCTTGCGCCCCTGCGCGCGCACGAACCCGTCGGCCAGCGCCAGCGCATAGAGGAAGCCCGAACAGGCGCCCGCAAGATCGATGGCGCCGGCGCCGCGAAGACCCAGCCGGTGTGCGATGAGCGGTGCGGACGGCGGCAGCAGGTGATCGGGCGTGGACGTCGCAAGCAGGACCAGCGCGATATCCTCCGGCGCGGCCCCCGCGTCGTCCAGCGCCATACGCGCGGCCGCCTCCGCAAGCCCGCTCAGCGTCTCGCCGTCCCCCGCCCAATGGCGCGTGCGAATGCCCGTCCGGCGCTCTATCCAGCCCGCTTCGAGGCCGAGCCGGCTTTCGATCTCCGCATTGCCGACGCAACGGGCCGGCACCGCATGCCCGAACCCGATCATGCGCGAAGATAGGCCGGGCCTCATCGCGGCTTTCCGAGAACGAGGGAGGCCACCTCGTCGATGGCGTCGTAGGCGCGGTCGATCTCGCCTTCGGTCACGCAATAGGGCGGCATGAGATAGATCACGTTGCCGAGCGGACGGACAAGCAGCCCGCGCTCGCGAAACAGCCTGCGCATCCTCGGCCCGGCATCGGCGAGATAACCGCCTTCCGGTACGGCAAGGTCGAGGGCCGCGATCGTCCCGATCTGCCGGACGCCGGTAAAACGCCCGTCCCCTTCGAACCGCGCGAGGTGCCGCCGGTGCAGTCCCGCCAGCCGGGAGATTCGCTCTTCCACGGCCTCGCTGCGCCAGATCTCCAGATTGGCAATCGCAGCCGCGCAGGCGATGGGATTTGCGGTGTAGGAGCTGGAGTGGAAGAACGTCTTGCGCCGGTCGGCCGAAAAATGCGCCTCGAAGACCGCTTCGTTGCAAAGCGTCGCCGCGAGCGGCAGCGCCCCGCCCGTCAAGCCCTTGGACGTGCAGAGGATATCCGGGCGGATGCCGGCTTGCTCACAGGCGAACAGCGTTCCCGTCCGCCCCCAGCCCGTCATCACCTCGTCGGCGATGAACAGGCACCCGTAGCGCCGCGCGATCTCCGCCAGCCCGGCAAGCACCTCGGCGGCGTAGATTTTCATGCCGCCCGCCCCGAGCACCAGCGGCTCGATCAGCAAGGCCGCCACGCGGCCGGTGCGGCAGACCGCCTCGAACATGTCGAGCGTCCGCTGCTGCCGGCCCGCTTGGGGAAAAGGCAGCCGGTCGACCTCGAAAAGCAGCGGCGCATAGGCGGCGTTGAAGACGCCACGTTCACCGGCCGCCATGGTGCCGATCGTATCGCCGTGATAGCCATGCTCCATCACGACGATGCGGTCACGCGCCTGCCCGGTATTGTGGAAAGAGCCGAGCGCCATCTTCAGCGCCACCTCGACCGAGGTCGAGCCGCTGTCGGAATAGAACACATGCCGCAGGCCGGGAGGCGCGATCTCGATCAGTTCGGCCGCCAGCCGCTCGGCAGGCATGTGCGAGAACTCGGCGAAGATGACCTGGTCGAGGGATTGCGCCGCCTCGCGGATCGCCTCGACGATCCGGGGATGCCGATGACCGTGGGTAACGACCCACCAGGACGAGATGAGATCGAGGATCCGGTTGCCGTCTTCATCGATCAGATAGGCGCCTTCGGTCGAGACGATGCGCGTCATCGGCGGCTCGAGCGCATGCTGGGTGAAGGGATGCCAGACGGGCGAGCGGTTCATGCGGGTTCTCCCTGGAAAACCATCGGATCGAAATTGTCCAGAAAGGCCCGGCGGAGCGCTTCGGCCGTGACGCGCACAAGCACCGGAAGCCGGCCAAGCGACCGGACGCCGCCGAACTCGGCGATGATGCGCTGCGTCTCGGGATTTTCCTCGCCGATGAAGGCCACGCCGAAGACCGGAATGCCGCGGCTCTGCATCGCTTCGAGCGAGAGAAGCGTGTGGTTGATCGTGCCGAGGGACGTGCGGGCGCACAGGATGACGGGAAGCTGCCAGCGCGAAAAGATATCGGCGAAGAGCAGATGTTCGGAAAGCGGCACCAGCAAGCCGCCCGCGCCTTCGATCACCAGCGGACCGTCCGTTTGCGGCGGCACGAGCCGCGACGGCGCGATCGACACGCCGTCCAGCCGGGCCGAGAGGTGCGGCGAGGCAGGCGCCGAAAGACGATAGGCCTCCGGCAGGATCCGTTCGCGCGGCACGCCGAGCCGGGCAACCGTTTCGCTGTCCGTCTCGCCGTCGAGGCCGGATTGCACCGGCTTCCAGTAGCACCCGTTCAGGGCGACGGCCAGCGCCGCGGAAAAGACGGTCTTGCCGATGCCGGTATCGGTGCCGGATATAACGAAGCGCGCAGCCATCACGTTTCCCTCGCCATGACGGCCGCGAGCCGTTCGAACATGTCCGATATCTGTCCCTCATCGACATTCAGCGTGATGGAGATCCGAAGCCGCGCCGTCCCCTCCGGCACCGTCGGCGGCCGGATCGCCCGGATGTCGAAGCCGTCCTCGCGCATGTGTTCAGCGATCCTCAGCGCGCGGGCATTGTCCCCGATCCTGACGGGGAGGATCTGCGAGCCGCTGGCATCCATGCCGAGCCAGGAGCGCAGGCACTCGCCGGCAAGCTCCGTCAGGCTCGCCAGCCGGGCACGACGCTCCGGCTCGTCGGCCAGCATCCGCAACGCCTCGCGCACGCCGGCGGCGACAAGGGGAGAGGGCGCGGTCGAATAGATGAAGTTGCGCGCCCGGTTGACCAGATAGTCGGCAAGCACGGTCGGCAATCCGAGCAACGCACCGGAGAGCCCCAGCGCTTTGCCGCAGGTATGCAGCGTCAGGACATTGGCGCGGCCGGCGGCAAGGCCGCGTCCGCCAGGACCGAGGACGCCTGTCGCATGCGCCTCATCGACGACGAGGAACCCCTCGTGCCGCTCGGCGATTTCTGCAAGCGCTCCCAGCGCCGCCCGGTCCCCGTCCATGGAATAGAGACTTTCGACAGCGATCCACGGCTGCCCCCTTCCGCCGGCCCTTCGCCAGTCCGAAATCGCCCGGTCGAAAGCCTCGACATCGTTGTGCCGCACGGCGACCGCCCCGGCCCTGCCTGCCGCGATGCCTTCATGCACGCTCGCATGGATCAGTGCATCATGGACGATCAGGTCTCCGCGCTGCGGCAGGGTAGAGAAAAGCGCGGTGTTCGCGGCATAGCCGCTGCCGAAATAGAGCGCTTTGCCGGCTCCGAAAAAGGACGCGGCCTCCCTTTCGAGCGCCTCGTGCTCGGGATGATTGCCGCGCAGCAGCCGCGAGCCGCCCGCCCCCACCGGTACGCCCCTTTCCATCGCGGCCGATATCGCCGCCTTCAGGCGCGGCGCATCGGCAAGGCCGAGATAGTCGTTGGAGGCGAAGTCCACGCCTTGCCGAGGCAGCAGCGCGCGCAGACGGCCCTTGCGCCGCAGGCCGGCGAGCGTGGCTTCGTGGCGGGCGAAGGCCGGCGCGCTCAAAGGGCGAGCTCCCGCTCCATCGGCTTCAGGCCGAGCCGGCGGAAGAGCGCCGCGTCATGATCCTCGCCGGGATTTTCCGCCGTCAGCAGCGTCTCGCCCACGAAGATGGAATTGGCCCCTGCCAGGAAACAGAGGGCCTGCGTCTCGTCACTCATATCGGTGCGGCCGGCGGACAGGCGCACATGGGAAGCCGGCATCAGGATCCGCGCCAGCGCGACGATGCGCACGAATTCGATGGGATCGACGGGAGCGGTATTCGCCAGCTTCGTTCCGGGAATCGGGATCAGCATGTTGATCGGCACGCTCTCCGGCGGGGCCGGCAGATTGGCCAGCGTCACCAGCATGGCGATACGGTCACTTGCCGTCTCGCCCATACCAAGGATGCCGCCCGCGCAGACCTTGATCCCGGCCTCGCGGACATTCGACAGCGTCTCCAGCCTGTCCGCGAAGCTGCGGGTGGTGATGATCTCGGAATAGTAGCGTTCGGACGTATCGATATTGTGGTTGTAATAGTCGAGGCCGGCTTCGGCGAGCCTTGCCGATTGCGCGGGCGTCAGCATGCCGAGCGTCATGCAGGTTTCCATGCCGAGCGCCCTCACCCCCTCGACCATGCGCACGATCGTCTCCATGTCGCGGTCCTTCGGGCTGCGCCAGGCCGCCCCCATGCAATAGCGGGTCGCGCCGCCATCACGGGCCTTTTGCGCCTCGGCCAGCACGCGTTCGACCTCCATCAGCTTCGAAGCCTTGAGCCCGGTCGGAGAATGGGCCGACTGGCTGCAATAGCCGCAATCCTCGGCGCAGCCGCCGGTCTTGATGGACAGAAGACGGCTCATCTGGATCGCATTGGGATCGAAGTGCTCGCGGTGAACCTGCTGGGCACGAAAGAGAAGATCATTGAACGGAAGATTATAGATAAATTCCGCTTCCTCGACGGTGCAGCACGCATCGGGAGACGGATGCGCTCCTGCAAATTCCTTCGGATGTTCGATTTCCCGCATCATCGAGAGCCCTTCTCGCCTCCAAATAGATAGAATCATGATTTTATCTATAATCAGAAACGGGCAAGCGATGGCAACCCCTTTTTAGACAGGGATCGAAAACCCGGAACAGCGAGGAGAACGGCATGCTTCATCGTCCCGCCGGGCGTCAGCCCGCGGAAGTCTCAGCCGGCACCAGGCCGGAAAGCGGCGATTGAATCAGCCTTCGAGCGCGAATGCGGCGCCCGTCTTGCCGGAGGCATAACGAACCGGTTTTTCGCCGATTCTTTTCACATGCCGTTCGAGCGCGATGACGGCCTGATCGACCTTGCCCTGCCGGAGGTGATCGAGGATGGCGCGGTGGTCCGTATCGACGCGCGGCGTCCAGCCGGCGCGGCTCGTTGCAAACAGGAAACGCGAGCCCGCCGCATGCAGGTTGTCGATCTCGGCCAGCAGCCGCGGCATGTTGCAGGGGGAAAGCAGCAGCTTGTGGAAGGCGCGGTTGGCCTCGTCCCATTCCTCGATGCCCGTGGCGGCATCGCAGGCCTGCGCGACCGCTTCCGCCCGATCCAGCAGGAACGGCGTGAGATGCGGCGCCGCCATGCGCAGGGCCAGCCCTTCCAGCACGGAGCGCATCAGGGCGACCTCCTGCACCTCGGCAAGCGAGAACGATGCGACCCGAACGCCCCGGCGCGCCTCGCTCACGGCCAGTCCCTGCGCCTCGAGCCGCCGGAACGCCTCCCGCACCGGCACATGGCTGGTGCCGAATTCCTCGGCGATATGGTCCTGCCTGAGCTTGCTTCCCGGCTCCAGTGCGCCGGTGATGATACGTTCTGCGAGAACGCGGCTGATGCGGTTGGCGATGGTGTCTTCGGCGCTTACGGTCATTTTTTATAGATAATTTACGATTCCGGCGCTGTCGAGCACAGGCCGGGCGCCGCCCACCGAGGTTCGACAAGAGGTTGCGCCCTGTCTATTACCCGGACCGCCCTTCAAGGGGAAGCACCGATGCGGTCAACGGCGTTGAGACCGGCAAGCAACGGACGGAACGAGCCTAGCTCAATCCCTCACGAACTTGCGCGGCGGCATTCTCGATAGCCTGCCCAGGAAGGAAATCCGCGCCGCCGTCGATTTTCCTGGATCACATGCCCCCGGTAGGCGGGCGCCACCCGCCGCTTTTCAACCGCGCTCCGTCACGCATGTCCGAGCGATGCCGCGCGCCCTCGCGCAACCCAGGCCGCTCCTTCCCGCGCGTGCAGGAAGCCATTCGAAAAGGGAATGCCGGGATAGACCTGCTGCAGGTGAGCAATTGCTTCCTCGCCCGCCATCTCGCCATCAAGCATGGCGCGGAACACTTCCGCCACCCGCACCATGTCGCAATCCTGCGGCGAGAGCCTGATGCGCGACAGGCCGGCCTCCACCAGCGGCGCCAGATCGTCGCCCAGCATCGCGCAACTGTTCGAAAGGGTCTGCACACCGTTCAGCACCAGGAAGGACTGCCGGTCGAGGGTGCGCAGCGGAAGGCCATCCGGCTCCTCGCCGCAGATGAACTGGCAATTGTCCTTCGTCAGCCCCTTGGAGCGGGCATGGGCGCAGCGCGCGGAAATCGCAAGCGGCATGCGGCCGAAGGCGAATATCTCGAAGGAGAAGCCTGGCATGTCCTCCAGAATCCGCAGGATGGAACCTGCCGGCAGTTCCGGCGGCAGGCAGATGTTCTCGGCCCCGCGCGCGGCGAGCACTCGCGCTGTTGCCGCGTTGTAGACGTTGACCAGCGGCCCGATCGAATGCGGCCGTCCCTTGAGGAGGCCGATCGCCGAAAGGTCGTTCGCCTCTACCGAATGGACGCTGTCGCGGATCAGATCGCGCACGTGCCGGCTCTCCCGCTCCAGCGTCACCATGGCGAGAGTCGAGAGCGTCACCCTTTTTCCGGCAGCCTCCAGCCGTTCGACCACCTCGGCGACATGCGGCTCGCTGAAATGCTGGCGCTTGGAACAGACCGTCTCGCCCAGCGTCACATGCTCCACCGGCGCCTCGTCGGCGATGCGGAAATAGAAATCCCGCCACTTCGGCCCGTCCCAGAGGAAATAGACCGGCCCGAGGCTCAGCGCCGGCTTGGCTGTCGTCGTCATGTGCCTTCTCCTATCGCCAGCGCTTGTCATAGGCACCCGTGGTCGTCCGCTGACCCTCGCTCATCATTCGCAGTCGGGCGACGAGCGCGGCCCGCTCTGCCGGCTCGGCCTGGAGCGCATGCTTCATGGAGGAGACGACCTCCGCCACATAGGCCTTGCCACGCTGGCGGCCCTCGATCTTGAGCGCGGTAACGCCCGCCCTCCGCAGCGCGTCGATTTCATCGATCACGTCGAGCGAGACCGGGTCCTCGAAGGCGTAGCCCTCGACGTCGCCGATCTCGAAACGGCCCTTGCAGAGCGTCGGATAGCCGGAGGCTTCGCCGGGACCGAAACGATTGATCGTATAGTCGCCGAGTTCCGAGACGAGGTCCGCGCCGTCCTGCCGGTAGCGCACGTGGCTTGCCGGCGAGCAAACCCCGTTCATGTTCGGCGATTTGCCGGTGGCATAGGAGGAAAGCGAACAGCGCCCTTCCGCCATAACGCAAAGCCCGCCGAAGGCGAAGACCTCCACCTCGCAGTCAATTCCGCGTGTCAGCCGGGCGATGTCCTGCACGGTGAGCACGCGCGGCAGCACCACGCGCTTCGCGCCGAAAGCCTCGACGAGGAAGCGGATGGCATCCGGATTGGAGGCGGAGGCTTGCACGGAGACGTGCAGCCGCTGCTCGGGATATTTCTCCGCCACATAGGCCATCAGGCCGAAATCGGCGAGGATCAGCGCATCCGCACCCGCCGCCACCGCATCGTCTGCCGCCCGATACCAAAGCGCCTCATCGCCGGCGCGCATGAAGGTATTGAGCGCCACGAAGGTCGAGACACGCCTCGAACGCGCGAGCGCGATCGACTGGCGCATCTCCACACGGCTGAAATTGAGACCGGGGAAATTGCGGGCATTGGTCTCGTCGCGGAAGCCGCAATAGACGGCATCGGCCCCCGCCTCCACCGCCTCGCGAAAGGCGGCGGGCGTGCCGGCCGGGCAGATCAGTTCCATGTCGCATCCTTTCCTTCGAGCGCCCGGCTGCGGATAAAGCGCGCCGCGCCGATGACCAGCGGCGAGAGCGGCCCCGCCAGTGCGCCGAGTTCGTCGGGCAGATCGATGGCGCTGTCATCGAGCGCGTTGCGTAGCGCCAGCATCGCCTCCATGTCGCCGGTGACGGCAAGATCGCGCGAAAAGAACAGGGCGTCCGCATCGCAGCGCCCTTCGAGCAGGCCAAGCAGCAGCACCAGCGGCCCTTCGATACGCGCATCGGCAAGGGGCGGCGCACCGCGCGAGACCGCCAGCGTGCGCGTCGTCGGCACGACGATGAAATGCAATGGCAGGTCGGTCGGGGAAAAGCCGTAGCGGGTCCCGCAATAGTCGCCGAGCCGCTCGAAGAGATCGGGATGCGTCTTCAGCACGCTCAAAAAGAGCCCGCGCGCCACCCGCTCCACCAGCCAGACCGGCATAAGATCGACCTGTCTTGCGAGAAGCGGCGGTAGCGACGTCATGAAAGCGGCCCTTGCGAAAAAACGAACGGCCGGAACCTAGGAAGCCTTGCCCGGCGCGAATTTGCGCCAGCACAAAGACCGGAACGTTTTTTCCCGGCAATCGCATCCCATGAAAGCCGATGCCCCCATTCCTCGCCGCTTCGATGGCCTTCAGGATTTCGTCGCCCTGCTCGAGCGGCGCGCGCAGTTGGTGCGCATCCGCGAGCCGGTCTCGCTGATCCACGAGATCACGGAGATCCACCGCCGCGTATTGGCCGAGGAAGGACCTGCGCTGCTCTTCGAGCAGCCGGTCGATGCCGCGGGCAATATCCAGCCCATCCCCCTCCTTGCCAATCTCTTCGGTACGCGCGAGCGCATCGAATGGGGCT
This sequence comes from Shinella zoogloeoides, assembly GCF_033705735.1. NCBI lineage: Bacteria > Pseudomonadati > Pseudomonadota > Alphaproteobacteria > Hyphomicrobiales > Rhizobiaceae > Shinella > Shinella zoogloeoides. The sequence continues at coordinate 841,781 of NZ_CP131131.1, read as the reverse complement.
TCGGGCTGGAGACGGGCGGCCTGCCGCGCCTTGCGGCCTTCCTCGCGGATCTGCGCGATCCGAGGCCACCCCGCTCGCTGCGCGATGCCTGGGAAAAGCTGCCGCACCTGAAGGCGGCCCTTTCGATGAACCCGCGCAAGACGCGGCATCCGCCCTGCCAGGAGATCGTCTGGCGGAACGGCGATGTCGATCTCGGACGGTTGCCGATCCAGACCTGCTGGCCGGGCGAGCCCGCGCCGCTCATCACCTGGCCGCTCGTCATCACCTGCGCGCCGGACGATCCGGCGGACGTGAATGTCGGCATCTACCGCATGCAGAAACTCGGACGGAACCGGCTGGTCATGCGCTGGCTGGCGCATCGCGGCGGGGCGCGGCATCACCGGCTTTGGAAGGAACGCGGCCGCGACATGCCGGTGGCGGTGGCGATCGGCGCGGACCCGGCCACCATTCTCTCGGCCGTCATGCCTCTGCCGGACGGCATGAGCGAACTCTCCTTCGCCGGCGTGCTCGGCGGCCGCAGGCAGGAGACGGCGGGCGGCGTGACCGTTCCGCTGCCCGTGCCGGCCAGTGCGGAGATCGTGCTCGAAGGCACCGTCTCGGCCACCGAGGCGGCCGACGAAGGCCCCTATGGCGACCATACGGGCTACTACAATGCCGTCGAGCCCTTTCCGGTAATGACGCTCTCGGCGATCACGATGCGCCGCAACCCGCTCTACCTTTCCACCTATACCGGCCGGCCGCCGGACGAACCTTCCCGGCTCGGCGAGGCGATGAACGCGCTCTTCGTACCGCTGGTAAAGCGTCAGTTCCCGGAAATCCGCGACCTGTGGCTGCCACCCGAAGCCTGCTCCTATCGCGCCATGGTGGTCTCCATCGACAAGCGCTATCCCGGCCAGGCGCGGCGGGTGATGATGGGCCTCTGGTCCATGCTGCCGCAGTTCAGCTACACCAAGCTGATCGTCGCCGTGGACGACGATATCGACGTGAGATCCTGGCCGGACGTGATCTGGGCGCTGTCCACCCGCTTCGACGCCGGCCGCGACCTGATGGTCGTGGAGAATACACCCATCGACTATCTCGACTTCGCCTCGCCGCAAAGCGGCCTCGGCAGCAAGCTCGGACTGGACGCCACGACCAAGATCGGCGCGGAGACCGACCGCGAATGGGGCCGGGTGCTCGCCATGGCTCCGGACGTCACCGCACGGATCGACGGCCTCTGGGCCTCCCTCGGTCTCGATGGTGCGAGCGCATGAGAAACGAGCGCGTCGTGGTCGGCATTTCCGGCGCTTCGGGCGCAGCGCTCGGCGTGCGGATCGTCGAGCGGCTTTCAGCCCTGCCACATGTCGAGATCCATCTCGTCGTCTCCGACGCGGCGCGGCGCACGCTCGATCTGGAATGCGGACCGGATGCGATGGAAAGCCTCCTGCCCCTCGTCCGCTGCCATCACCCGAATGGCGATATCGGCGCATCGATCGCCAGCGGCTCCTTTCCGGTCAGCGGCATGGTGATCGCGCCCTGCTCCATGCAGACGCTTTCGGCTGTCGCCACCGGCCGCACCGACACCCTGCTTGCGCGCGCGGCCGACGTGCAATTGAAGGAACGTCGCCGCCTGATCCTGCTCGCGCGCGAGACGCCGCTTCATCTCGGCCACCTGCGTAACATGTGCGCCGTCACCGAGATGGGCGCGATCGTCATGCCACCCGTTCCGGCCTTCTACCACCTGCCGCAATCCCTCGCGGAGGTCGTCGACCATCTCGCGGCGCGCGCCATCGATCTCCTCGCGCTCGCCGCCGGACCGCTCGCAAAGAGCTGGGAGGGAACATCGCCGCCGGTTTTCAGGAGCGGAGAGGCGAAAGACACGATGCCGCCACACGGGGAATGACGCCGCTCCAGTGGCCGGAGAAACCGTCGACGCGGGCGAGCATTTGATCGGACGCAGCCGCCTAGGTGGTCGGCAGGGACATCCGCGGCCTGGGATATCGAAAGGCTAATTCTTCGGTTCCGGCAGGGATGCTTCCAGCAACGCCCGTGTCTGCCCAGCCCGCAACTGCTTCAGGCGGCCGAGAAACACTTTTGTATTGTCATTTCCGTAAGCCCGGTGGCTCACGGCGAACAGCAGGACGCCGGACTTTGTCGGCACATAGCGATACAGGTTCCATTCGACAATATACTCCCCCTTCGGATCCCTGGTGCTGACCAGGAAGTCGAGCGCCACTTCGCCGAGAGCATTTTTTTGCAGAATTTCGAAATGGGCGAGAGGGTCGGTATTCTTCCGCTCTCGCAGCATCTCGATCTGGCTTTTGACGACATCGATGACCTTGGCGTCACCTGTCACACGTTCAACCAGAAGCATCTGGTGGTATTGTTCGACGGATTGGCCCGCCGGGACATATTCCTGTTTGCTGTAATTTTCCGATGGCCGGGAACTCCATGCCAGCTCGTATGACGTCCCGTCGAGATCGATCGGCCCCGGTATGCCGAGGAAGTCGACGACCTGGGCCCCGGCAGGGACCGCCATAAGAATCAGAACGAGGAAGACCGACACGAACCTTGCTGCTGTCATTGCCTCGTCCTCTGCTACCATTATCCGCGAGCCGTCACTCGGATCGAGGGTAACAGCAGTATGTCATTCCGGAAACACCAGCCCGCCATAGAAGCCTACATCCCGCTACATTGCTGGCGCCTGCAACTCCGGACACCGGCTCCATATGAGTTCATCTGCAAGCAAGAGGCATTGCAGCCGCATCTTCCTGCAGCCGCGCGAGGAAATCGCGCGCAAATACGGTTTCGTCTACGATCCGTCACGGGCTGACACCGAGCGGCTCAGACGGCCACCGTTGCGGAATCAGGCGGGCCCATTTCGGTGATTGACTGGTACGGTCTCAAAGGTAGCCTGATATCGATTCCCCATGACGGGCAGGTCCCGTCGTGCGGGTTTTTTCTTGATCTCGGGGAGGAAGCCTGAATGAGCGAGACGTTCCATCAACCTGTAGATGCCGCAAAGGTACCCCGGTTTGCCGGTCACGCGACATTCATGCGGCTGCCTGCAGTTCCCTCTCCGAAGGGCCTCGACATTGCTCTGGCCGGCATTCCCTGGGATGGTGGAACGACCAACCGGGCCGGCGCGCGCCATGGCCCTCGGGAGGTCCGCAACCAATCCAGCCTGATGCGCAGCACCCACCACGTCTTCAAGACGGAGCCATTTCGCGTCGCCAACATCGCCGATATCGGTGACCTTGCGGTCAACCCGATCGATCTGCTGGACGCCCTCCGGCTGATCGAGGAAGGCGTTGCCGAAATCGTCAGCGCCGGGGCGCTTCCCCTGTGCGTCGGCGGCGATCATTTGACCACCCTGCCTATCCTGCGCGCAGTCGCAAGGCAGAAGCAGGTCGGGCTCATCCAGTTCGACGCTCATTCCGATACGAACGACACCTATTTCGGAAACAATCCCTACACGCATGGCACCCCTTTCCGACGTGCGATCGAGGAGGGACTTCTCGATCCGCGCCGCATCGTCCAGATCGGAATTCGCGGTTCGGTTTATGCCCCGGACGAGCATGACTGGGCCATCGCCCAGGGAATTCGCATTATCTATATGGAGGAATTCGTGGGCCGCGGCGTCGAGGACGTCATGGCCGAAGCGCGCGAGATAGTCGGCCAGAACCCGACCTATGTGACATTCGACATCGACGCGATCGATCCGTCGATGGCTCCCGGGACCGGCACACCGGAAATCGGTGGCTTCACGACGCGGGAAGCGCAGCAGATGGTCCGGCTGCTCGACGGCCTCAACCTCGTCGGCGCCGATGTCGTGGAGGTTTCACCGCCGTTCGACCTTGCCGGCATGACCTCCATCGCCGGCGCGACCATCATGTTCGAGTTGATGTGTATTCTGGCGAGGCAGATTGAAAAGGCACGGAAAGCAACTTCCAAGCCTTGATCGACCGGCATCCTTGCAGCAGCGAGCAGCGCACAGCCTAGGCGCCCTCGACCGTTCCGCGGCGCCAGTAGGAGACGACGAGGTGCTCGTCGCCGGTGAGCGCCTTTTCCTGGCGGGCGAAGGCACGGATCGCGCGGAAAGCTTCGAATTCGCAGCCGGCCCAGAGATAGACCTTTTCGCCTTCCGCCGGAAAGGCGGTGGCGCGAACCGCGTCGATGAGCAGGGTCGTGGTGCCGGCTGCCTTGCCATCGCGCATCAGCCACGCGACCGCGATGCCGGGCGGGGCGGCAAGCGGCTGCACCTCGGCCGCGTCGGCGACCTCCAGGAATGCATGGCCGCGTGCTTCCGCCGGCAGGGCTTCCAGCATGCGGGCGATGGCCGGCAGGGCCGTCTCGTCCCCGGCGAAGAGATACCAGTCCGCCGCAGCGAGGCCGCCGCCACCGGGGCCGACCACGCCGACCAAATCGCCGACCGCCGCCCGCGCGGCGAAATCCGAGCCCGGCCCGGCGTCCTCGTGCAACACGAAATCGATATCGAGCGTTCCGGCGGCAAGGTCGAGCGAGCGGACCGTGTACTTGCGCATCAGCGGGCGCAGGTCCGGCTCCTCCCATTCGATCATCCCGTTGGCGCCGACCCGCGGCCATTGCGGCCTTGCCGCCTCCGGGCGCTGGACCATGAGGTTGAGGTGCAGTGCATCGAGGCCGGCGAAACGCGCGACGTTCTCGCCGGCCAGCGTCAGCCGGCGCATATGCGGGGTGAGCGTGCGACAGCCTATGACCTCAAGGATCTGGAAGTTCGGCGGGCGGGCGATCTCGCCGCCGTCGCCCGTCCAGGCGATGACCGGCGGATCGTCGCCGGCAAATTCCAGGATATGCGAGGCGACGGACATGCGGGCAAGATAGAGCCCTTCGAGATCGGGCGCGGCGACATCGACCAGCGTCGCGTCGCCGTCGCGCGAGAAGCGGGCGCGAATGGCGCCGAGCCGCAGCTCTGGGCCCTCCGGGCCCTCGCTCACCACCGCATTGTGCTCAACCATGTGCGCGCAGAAGTCCGCGATGACGGGGCCGGGATTGCTGAGCGCGATCCGGGCCTGTGCGGTATATTGCCTGGCTTGCATGTTCTCGTCCTTACTGCGGCTTGTAGTCGATCCAGAACGTGCCTTCGAGCGGCACCGCCAGGAAACGGGCATTGATCTCGGCGAGCGTCTCGGCGGGATCGACATCCGCGAAGCGGTCGGGATGCATCCATTTGGCGAAGCACTCGAAGATGAGGATGTTGAGCACCGAGATGGAAAGCTGGTGCGAGACGGCATGAGCCCTGCCCTCGTGCACGGCCGTCAGCGCCTCTCGCATGCCCTTGCCGAGAATGTCGGCGAAGGATGCCTGCGCGGCCGCCTCGGAAATGCCGCCGCCGAGGACGAGGCCGCCCTGGGCGACAAGATGCGGGCCGCCGGTCGCGATATAGACCGTCGGATCCGTGCCGATGACATATTCGGGGCTGAGCTGTCCGTCATAGCCGGGCACGTCGGCGCCGATGCTCCTTCCGCCGGCAAGCCGCAGATATTCCGTCATGCGGTTGCCCTTGCCCGGCGTCGAGCAGCAGGTCGCGCCGGCATGGGCGTCGACAAGCACCGAAACCGGCTCCAGCGCCGCCGTGCGATCCGTGATGCGCTTGTAGCGGGTGCGCAGGAAATCGCCGAAGGCCTCGCCTTTCGCCTCCTGCCCAACGGCCTTCGCCAGCAGCGCGACGGAAAAGGCCGTCGTTTCCGCCGGGCCCTTGCCGTCGTTCACCGGCCCGTCGAGGAAGATGACGGGTACGCCCGCCGCCTCCAGCGTGGCGACGATCTCCGTCCAGCCGGTTTCCCAGATCGACACGACGAAGAGGTCCGGCTTGACGGAAAGGATCGCCTCCGTCGAGGTCTTGCCCGGCAGCACGCTTCCGACCGCCGGAATGGCGTCGATGGCCGGGAAGCGGCGGCGATAGGCGTCGTACATGCCGCGGTCGATGCGCTGGGGCGCGGCCCAGCCGGCAAGGCGCGAAACGGGATCCGCATCGACGAGAGCGAGCGAGATGAGGATGAGGCTTTCGTTCGTGACGATGCGGCGCGCGGGCGCGGCAAGGCGCACCTCGCGGCCGGCGGCATCCGACAGCACGATTTCCGCCCGCCCTTCGGCCGGAAGCGCGAGGGCCATGAGGAAGGCAGCCACCGCCAGCATCCAGTGCAGGAGACGGAAGGCCGGCGGCGTGCCGCCAGCCCTTCCCGTCGCGTTCGGTCGCGCTGTCGCCAATCGCGTCACCATTCGAATTTCAGGCTTGCCGTGATGGTCCGGCCCGGCCCGTAGTTGCAGCTTCCGCCCGTGGCATTGGTGCACTGGACGACATGGGTTCTGTTGAACAGGTTGGAGACGTTGACGCGGAAGGTCGTTCCGGCAAAATCCTTGTTCAGGGCGCCTAGATCGTATTGCGCACCAATATCCACCAGCGCAAGGCCGGGGATTTCGAGCGAGTCGAGATAGGTCGTGTCGGTATGGTAGGACGACATGGCGCGCACACCGGCATTCAACGCAAGGCCCTCGGCCCATTCCGGCCGGTACTGCACCCAGAGAGCGCCCTGATGCGTCGGCACGCGGAGCATGTCCTTGCCCACCTGAGTCGCGATATTCGTCGCGAGCACCTTGGAATCGGAATAGGCGTAGGAGGCGATCAGGTCCAGTTCCGGCGTCAGCTCGTACTTGCCCTCGATCTCGACGCCGCGGATGCGCTGCTCACCGGTCTGGATATTGCCGAGCGTCGCGCCCGTGCCGCTGTAGACTGGCGTCAGCGCATTGTCGAGCTTCAGGTCGTAGAGCGAAACGCCGATCATGCCGCGCCCGCCTTCCGGCTCGTACTTGACGCCGACCTCGAACTGCCGCGACTGCTGCGCCTCGTAGGGATCGCCGTTCACGTCTGCGCCGATGGTCGGCAGGAACGCCGTGGAGAAGCTCGCATAGGGCGTCAGGCCGTTGTCGAAGAGATAGGCAAGGCCCGCGCGGCCCGAAAGCGCGCTGTCCTTGTTCTCGTAGGTCACGTTCTTCAGGCGGTCGGTCGTCGTGATCTCGGAATGATCGTAGCGAAGGCCGAGCGTCGCCAGCCAGTTGTCGTAGCGGATCTGGTCCTGGGCATAGACGCCGACCTGATCCTGCGTTGAGAGCCTGGAGGTCGTCCATGCCGGGAAGGGATAGGTGCCGCCATAGACCGGATGGAGATAATCCTGCCCGGCGATGGCCGCCGAGCCGAAATGCCGGTCGGACCGGATGTGGAAATATTCGAGGCCGAACAGCATCGTATGGTCGAGCGCGCCGGTCTCGAAGCGCGCCTCGAGCTGGTTGTCGATGTCGATGGACGACAGCGTGTCGTCGGATGCCGAGACGACCCGTCCAAGCGTGGTGCCCGAGGGCGGGTTCGACGGCCATGTGAAGGCCGGATTGACGACCGCCAGGAACATGTTCTGATCGGCATAGCTGTATCTGAGGTTCTGCCGGAACGTCAGGCTCTCGTTGAAATTATGCGAGAACTCGTAGCCGGCCGTATAGAGATTGGCGTCGAACTCGTTCGCATTGGAGAGATAGTCGCCCATATGGGTGTCGGTCGGGATCTGCCCGGCGGGATTGGGGATCAGCGTGCCGAATGCAGGATAGAAGCGCCCGCTGAAATTCTTCGGGTTCACCTTCTGGTAGAGGCCGTAAAGGGTGAGCGAGGTATCCTCGTCGGGCGACCAGGTGAGGCTCGGCGACAGCATGAGCTGCCGGTTGCGCTCCTTGTCGATCTGGCTGCCGAGATCCCGCCCCTGCCCGACGAGACGGTAAGACCAGTCGCCGTCACTGCCGAGGGGCCCCGTGAAGTCGGCCGAGGTCTGGATGCCGCCGAGCGAGGATGTCGTCACCTCGACCTCGTTATGGGCGGTGGTCTGCGGCCGCTTGCTGACCTGGTTGACCAGCCCGCCGGGCACGGTCTGCCCGTAGAGCACCGAGGCCGGCCCCTTGATCACCTCGACGCGCTCCAGCGCGTAGGAATTGATCGGCCAGGAGGCGTAGCCGTCGGGATCGCCCGCCTGGGCGAGACCGTCGAGCCAGAGCCTGGAATAGGCGTTGTAGCCGCGGATCCACATCCAGCCGCCGCGAACGTCGTCGCCATTGGCCTCCGCGAGGACGCCCGGCGTGTAACGAAGCGCCTCGCGCACGGAATTGGCGCCGCGTGCGTCGATTTCATCGCGCGTCACCACGCTCACGGCCTGCGGCGTCTCGCGCAGCGAGGTCGTGGTCTTCGAGGCGCTGCGGCTGGTCTTGGCGACGATGCCCTTGTCCGGGCCGCGGCCGGTCTCCTTGCCGCCGTCGACGGTGACGGTCTCCAGCGTGGTCGCGCCGGCATCCTGCGCCAGCGCATGGCCGCCCGCCGCGGTCACGGCAAGCAGCACGGTCGAGGCGAGCCAGAGGCGCTTTCGCCAGGCCGCCCGCCATGCCATTCCCGCCGCATCCATTTCCGTTCCGTATGCCGAATTCATCATCGCCGCCCTGACAGCTATACCTTGCCTTAAACTTGACCACTTAAATCAAGTTAATGTATTCCTTAGGGCAACAATCGCACGGCCGACAATGTCGGTTCCTTTGCGCGACACGCAAAAGCCTTTGCGCACCGGTAAATCGTCATGGGGCGTGACGGTTCGCTAAGGCCCGCGGGTCACGTTGCGACGCACGGGACGGCGGATATCGAAGGATCGGACATGGCAGCCGAAGGCGGAGCCGGACTGAAGACGAATGACGGACGCCTGCGCGTGCGCGACTTCATGCGCCATGCCGGCATCGCCTTCGACAGCCCGGACGACCGGCTGACGCCGGACGATACCTTGATGAAGGGCGCATTCCTGCACCGCGAGCTGCGGCGGGGCCTCGTGCTGCATGCCAGCGACGCCATCGAGGAGCGGCCCTTCACGGCCACATCGCAGCTTCCCGAGGAGCTTTCCTGCATCTTCTTCCTCGAAGGTAGCGTCGATCTTTCCATCGGCGACCGCCATTTCGCCTTCCAGGCGAACCGCGGCGCGGCACGCGGGGTCGCGATCATGAATGCCTGCCCGGAAAGCTTCGCGCGCGCCTCGCGCGGGCGCCAGCACCTGCGCCATCTCGTGGTTTCGGCCACGCCGGAATGGCTGCATCGCGACGTGCTCGAAGCCGTCGCCGATACCAAGGGCGGCACGCGGCTGTTGCGCGACCATCTTGCGGAATACCGCTGGACGCTGACGCCGCGCATGGTGGAGCTGGTGCGGCAGATCTTCAGCCCCTCCCCGCTCATTCCCGAGCTGCGCGACCTCTATCTCGAAGGCCGCGCCGTCGAACTGGTGGCCGAGACCATGGCGGCGGCGCTGCGGGCGGACCGGCGCGAGGCGGGCGGCGGCCTGCTGACCCGGCACGACATGACCTGCCTCCAGCGCGCCAAGGATTTCATCGCCGCGCGCGCCGCCGAACCGCTCAGCGTGGAGACCATCGCGCGCGAGGCCGGCATCAGCGCCAGCGGCCTGCAGCGCCTGTTTCGCGCCGCCGAGGGCCGCAGCGTCTTCGACCATGTGCGCAACGTCCGGCTGGAGCGGGCCTATGCTGCGCTCGCCACCGGCGAGGCCAGCGTGCAGGAGGCGAGCGGCATCGCCGGCTATACCAGCGCCGCCAACTTCGCCACCGCCTTCCGCCGCCGCTTCGGCATCGTGCCGACGGCGGTGAAGCGTAGCCCCGCCTAGGCGCCCTATTCGATCAGCGGCAGCGCAGTAAACTGGTGGAAGGGCGGCGGCGAGGAGAGCGTCCATTCGAGCGTCGTCGCCCCTTCGCCCCAGGGATTGTCGCCGGCGACGCGCTTTCTCGCAAAGGCTTCCGCCACGGCAATGAAGAAGACGACAAGGCCGGCGGCGGAGATGTAGGAGCCGACCGAGGAGACGAAGTTCCAGCCGGCGAAGGCGTCGGGATAGTCGGCATAGCGGCGCGGCATGCCGGCAAGCCCGAGGAAATGCTGCGGGAAGAAGACGAGGTTGACGCCGACGAAGGTCAGCCAGAAATGCAGCCTTCCCAACGTTTCGCTCATCCGGTAGCCGCTCATCTTCGGGAACCAGTAGTACCAGGCGGCGAAGATGGCGAAGGCCGCGCCGAGCGACAGCACGTAATGGAAATGCGCGATGACGTAATAGGTGTCGTGCAAGGCCCGGTCGACACCGGGATTGGCGAGCACCACGCCGGTGACGCCGCCGATGGTGAAGAGCAGGACGAAGCCCATGGCCCAGAGCATGGGCGTGGCGAAGCGGATCGACCCGCCCCACATGGTCGCCAGCCACGAGAAGACCTTGATGCCCGTCGGCACGGCGATGACCATCGAGGCGAAGGCGAAGTAGCGCTGCGAATCCAGCGACAGCCCGACCGTGAACATGTGATGCGCCCAGACGACGAAGCCGATGGCGCTGATCGCCACCATGGCATAGGCCATGCCGAGATAACCGAAGATGGGCTTTCTGGAGAAGGTCGAGATCACATGGCTGACGATGCCGAAGGCCGGCAGGATCATGATGTAGACCTCGGGATGGCCGAAGAACCAGAACAGGTGCTGGTAGAGGATCGGATCGCCGCCGCTCGCCGGCTGGAAGAAGGTCGTGCCGAAATTGCGGTCGGTGAGCAGCATGGTGACGGCGCCGGCCAGCACCGGCAGCGAGAAGAGCAGCATGAAGGCGGTGACGAGCATCGCCCAGGCGAAGAGCGGCATCTTGTGCAAAGTCATGCCCGGCGCGCGCATGTTGAGGATCGTGGTGATGAAGTTGATCGCCCCGAGGATCGACGAGGCGCCGGACAGATGAATCGACAGGATGACGAAATCGACCGCCGGCCCCGGCTGGCCCTCGGTCGAATAGGGCGGATAGAGCGTCCAGCCGCCGCCATGGCCGTTCACCCCGGTCGCTCCCGGCACGAACAGCGACAGCACGAACAGGACGAGCGAGGCGACGAGCAGCCAGAGCGAGACGTTGTTCATGCGCGGGAAGGCCATGTCCGGCGCGCCGATCATGATCGGGATGAACCAGTTGCCGAAGCCGCCGATCAACGCCGGCATGATGACGAAGAAGATCATCACCAGCCCGTGCGCGCTGACGACGACGTTGAAGATGCCGGGATCGGAGAAGAGCTGCAGGCCCGGCTCCTGCAACTCCATGCGCAGCGCCACGGAAAGGCCGGTGCCCAGAATGCCCGACAGCATGGAAAGGACGAGATAGAGCGTGCCGATGTCCTTGTGATTGGTGGAGAACAGCCAGCGGGCCGCAAGGCCCGGCCGGTGCTCGACTTCGTGCGTGATCGTCTCGGACATCGCTTCCACCTTTCCTCCGGCGGACCGCCTCACCTCCGCCATGCGTTGCTTTCGGCGAGTCTGGACAGCGGGAAACAGGAAGGCAAACGGAATTAAATGCGCTATAAAGACAAAAAATTTGCACTGAACAGGTAATCGCCCAGCCGCGCACCTTTCCCGGCGTCGCCCTGCCGAATTCCCGAAGGCGTGGCCACGACCGCTCGTGAGCCGAATACGGCAAGGCTATCGCCGTTCCGCTCGTCAACCGGAACGGCCCCGTCTGGTCCGAAAGGCAGGATTTTCTCTGCGGGCAGCGCCCTATGGCGCCACCGCTAGGCTTTTCGCCGGCCCGCGATAACCACGAAGAGCAGCGGCACGAAGAAGATGCCGAGCACGGTCGCGGCGATCATGCCGCCCATCACGCCGATGCCGATGGCGTTCTGCGCCGCCGAGCTCGCGCCCGTCGCGAAGGCGAGCGGCAGGACGCCGAGGATGAAGGCGAGCGACGTCATGACGATCGGCCGGAGACGCATGCGCGCGGCCTCCAGCACGGCGTCGACGGCGCTCCGGCCCTCATCCCGCAGGTCCTTGGCGAATTCGACGATGAGGATGGCGTTCTTGGCCGTCAGGCCGATGGTCGTCAGCAGGCCCACCTTGAAATAGACGTCGTTCGACTGGTCGAAGGCCCAGGCCGCCACCAGCGCGCCGAGCACGCCGACAGGCACGGCGAGCAGGACGGAGAGCGGAATGGACCAGCTTTCGTAGAGCGCGGCAAGGCAGAGGAACACGACGAGCAGCGAGACGGCATAGAGCATCGCCTCCTGCGATCCGGCGAGCCTTTCCTGGTAGGAAAGGCCGGACCAGGCCGCGCTGTAGCCGCCGTCGAGGCCGGAGACGAGCGCCTCCATGCGGTCCATCGCATCGCCGGAGCTGGCGCCGGCCTGCGCCGCGCCGTTCATGGAGATGGCCGGCGTCCCGTTGAAGCGGGAGAGCGAGGGCGAGCCCTGGATCCACTTGGTCGTGGCGAAGGCGGAGAACGGCACCATCTCGCCGTCGCCGTTGCGGGCATACCAGCGCTCGACATCCTCCGGCTGCATGCGGAAGGGCGCGTCGGCCTGCACATAGACCGGCTTGATCTCGCCGTTATAGACGAAGTCGTTGACGTTGCTGCCAGCAAAGGCCGTGGAGATCAGCCCGTTGATGCCGCTGAGGTCGATGCCGAGCGCGCCGGCCTTCTCCTGGTCGACCTCGATCTTGAGCTGGCTTTCCAGCGTGCGGGTATTGCCGCGCACATTGCCGACCGTATCGTCCGCCTGCGCAAGGTCGGCAAGCCGGTTGCTGGCCGCCGTCAGCGCGTCGCGTCCCCGGTTGCCGGTGTCCTCCAGATACATGGAGAAGCCGTTGCTCTGCCCCAGCCCCTGAATGGCCGGCGGGGCGAGCACGAAGACCTCCGCATCGCGGATCTTGCGGAAATGCGCCGAGGCGCGTTGCGATATGGCGGAGGCGGAGAGCGAGGCATCCTTGCGCGCATCGAAGTCCTTGAGGCGCACGAAGGCCATCGCCGCGTTCTCGCCGCTGCCGCCGAAGCCGAAGCCGAGCGTCATGAAGACGCTCTGCACCGCGTCCTTCTCGTCATTGAGGAAATAGTCCTCGACCATGTCGATGACGGCCTGCGTGCGGGCGGCATTGGCGCCGGCCGGCAGGGTGATCTGCGTCATCAGCACGCCCTGGTCCTCCTCCGGCAGGAAGGAGGAGGGAAGCTGCGTATAGACCCAGCCGGCGCCGGCCAGCAGCGCGGCGAACACCACGAGCATGCGCAGCGGCCTTGCGACGATGCCGCCCACCGCCCGCACATAGCCGCGCGTCGTCTTTTCGACGCCCCGGTTGAAGCCGCCGAAGATGCGCGCCGCCAGCCCGCCATGGGTGGGCTTCAGCAGCATGGCGCAGAGCGCCGGCGTCAGGACGATCGCGACGAGGACGGAGAGCAGCATGGCGCTGGCGATGGTGATGGAGAACTGCCGGTAGATGACACCGACCGAGCCCGAGAAGAAGGCCATGGGAATGAAGACGGCGGTGAGCACCAGCGCGACGCCGATCAGCGCACCGGTGATCTCGCCCATCGACTTCTCCGTCGCCTCGCGGGCGGAAAGCCCCTCCTCCGACATGACGCGCTCGACATTCTCCACCACGACGATCGCGTCGTCGACGAGGAGGCCGATGGCGAGCACCATGGCGAACATGGTCAGCATGTTGATGGAATAGCCGAAGGCCGCGAGCACCCCGAAGGTGCCGAGCAGCACGACGGGCACCGCGATCATCGGAATGAGCGTCGCCCGCAGGTTCTGGAGGAAGAGCAGAAGCACGAGGAAGACGAGCACGATGGCCTCGATCAGCGTCTCGACCACCTTCTCGATGGAGAGTTCCACGAAGGGCGTCGTCTCGTAGGAATAAGCGATCTCGACGCCCTCGGGCAGCGAGCCCGCGAGACCGTCGAGTTCCGTATGCACGGCCGCGGCCGTGGTGATGGCATTCGCGCCGCTGGCGAGCTGCACGCCGAAGCCGGCGGCCGGCATGCCGTTGAAGGTCGAGCTCTGGCCGTAGCTTTCCAGCCCGATCTCGACGCGCGCCACGTCGCCGAGGCGCACGACGGAGCCGTCCTTCGCCGTCTTGAGGATGATCTTGCGGAATTCCTCGGCGGAGGTCATCTGCGTCTGCGCGACGATGCTCGCCTTCAGCTGCTGGCCGCGCACCACGGGCGTCGCGCCGATGGAGCCGGCGGCGACCTGCGCGTTCTGCGCCTTGATGGCCGTGGTGACGTCCGAGGGGACGAGCTGGTATTTCTGCATCTGGTCCGGGTCGAGCCAGACGCGCATGGCATAGCCGCTGCCGAAGGACTGCACCGAGCCGACGCCGTCGAGCCGCTCGATGCGCTCCTCGATGCTGCTCGACATGATGTCGGAGAGCTCAGAGGAGGTGTAGCGGCCGTCCCGCGAGATGATGTTGCCGATCATCAGGATGCCGGAAGGCGAGCGGGACACGCTGACGCCGGCATCCTGCACGGCCTCGGGAAGCTGGGATTCGACGCGCGCCAGCTTATTCTGCACCTCGACCTGCGCCAGTTCCGCATCCGTGCCGCTGGCGAAGGTGAGTGAGATGGAGGCCGAGCCGGTATTCGAGGAGGATTCCATGTAGAGCAGGCCGTCGAGGCCGGTCATCGCGCTTTCGATCTTAGTGGTGACCGAGTTTTCCACGGCTTCAGCGGTGGCGCCGGAATAGGACGCGCCGATGCGCACGGTGACGGGCGCGACATCGGGATATTGCGAGATCGAGAGCGAATAGATGCCCATCACGCCCGACAGAAGCGTGGCGATGGCGAGCACGATGGCGAAGACGGGGCGAGCGATGAAGAAGCTCGCCAGGGCATTGCGCCGCAGACCTTCCGTCATTTCGAAGCTCCCGACGCATCGTCAGCCTGGGCGGGGCCGGCGAGCGACTGCTTCACCACGCCATCCTCGTCGATGACCGCTTCCACCGGCGTCACGGCGGCGCCCGCGGAGATCTTCTGGAAGCCGTCGACGATCAGGCGCTCGCCGTCCTTCAGCCCCTCCGTCACGATCCAGTCGTTGCCGGACGTGCCGAGGGTCGTCAGCGTGCGCTGCTCCGCCTTGCCGTCGGCGGAGACGACATAGGCCACGGGCTCGCCCGTGCCGCTGCGCTGCACAGCGCGCTGGGGCACCAGGAAGGCGTTCGGCATACTGCCGAGATCGACGGAGGCGCGCACGAACATGCCCGGCAGCAGCACGCGCCGGGGATTGGGGAAGCTGGCGCGCAGGGTGAAGGTGCCGGTGCTTTCGCTGACATTCACCGTCGCCAGCGAGATCGTGCCGGTCTCATCGTAGTCCGCGCCGTTCTCCAGCGTCAGCCGCACGCTCGGCGCGCCCTCGCCGTCGCGGCCGAGGCGTCCGGCCTCGACATCCTGGCGGATTTTCAGGAGATTGGCGCTGGTATCGACGAGGTCGACATTGACGGGATCGATCTGGCGGATCGTCGCCAGCGCATCCGTCTGGTTCTGGGTGACGAGCGAGCCGACGCTGACGCCCGCCATGCCGATGATGCCGGCGATCGGCGCCTTGATCGTCGTGTTGTCGAGGTCGATGCGCGCGGTCTCCAGGCTGGCCTTCGCCGCCTCCACGTCGGCCTTCGCCTGAAGCAGCGCCGCCGTCGCCTCGTCCAGCGCCTGCTGGCTCACCGCGCTCTGCGATTGCAGCCGCGCGTTCCGGTCGAAGGCGGCCTGCGCGGATTGCTGGCTCGCCTCGGCGCGCGACAGGGACGCGGCGGCCGCCGCATAGGCCGCGCTGAATTTCGCGTCGCGCACCTTGAAGAGCACGTCGCCGGCATCGACCTTGCGGCCCTCGCGGAAATCGATGCTCTGGATGATGCCGTCGATCTGCGGGCGGATCTCCGCCGTGGCATGCGCGACGACGCGGCCGGAGAGCTGGGCATGGCGCGGCACGGACTGCGCCTTCAGCACCACGAAGCCTACCTCCGCGGCGGGCATGGCGCCGCCGCCGGCCGGGGCGTTCCCGCTGCTCTGGTCCGAGCAGGCGGCCAGAAGGAGGCCGGCGGCCACAAGGCCGATCCGCAGGAGTCTCTCGCGCATCATGCACCCTTTTCCGGTAGCGGCAGATCATCCTGCCCGCTTGTCATATTTACAAAACTCATTGGTACCATTAATATCCCGATATCGACATTGTCAATGCTCCACGGAAATCCCATGCCCGAAACGCCTGCCCCTTCCCTTCCCGCCAAGCGCAGGACGCGCGGCCGCCCGCGGCTCGCGACGCCCGCCGAGCAGCGCGCGCGGATCATCGAGGCGACGCGCTGGCTCATCCTGGCGCAGGGCTACGGCAAGACGACGATGAGCGAGGTCGCCACCCATTGCCGTGTCTCCAAGCGCACGCTCTACGAACTCTTCCCCTCCAAGACCGACCTCCTGGGCGCGATCATCGAGCAGCACCGCACCAGCATGCTGGCGCTTCCCGGCGACTACCGGCACCTCGGCCTTTCCGACGCGCTCGAACGAATCTTCCAGGTCGATATCGGCGAGGAGGAGGATAGGGCGCGGGAAGCATTCCTCAACCTCACCGTCGTGGAGGCGGCGCGCTATCCGGAAGTCGGCGAGATGATGATGCGGCTCGGCGGCCGGCGGGCGCATGCGCTGCTGGCCGAGTGGATGGAGGGCGAGAAGCAGGCCGGGCGGCTTTTCACGGACGACACGATGAGCGCCGCGACCATCCTCATGGACATGATCTTCGGCGCCGTCGTGACGAAAACCGGCACGGGCGCCGAATGGCCCGGCCTTAACGCGCGCAAGGACTACATGCGCCGCTGCATCCGCATCTTCGTCCACGGCACCGGCACGCCGCCGGCGCCGGAGGCGTGATCCGGCATACCGCACCAACGGTGGCTCGGACAGCACGAGACCTGTGATCGGCAGCGGCGCGCCGATCAAGCCCGGCCTCCCCGGCGCGGCTGTTTCCCGTTGACAAATATTCGTTTCCCGGCTTCTTATCCCACGACCGACAGTCGGGCGCGTGCTCTACGATCAGCGGGCCACTGCTCCTTCCCACAAGAGCCTTTCATGCAAATCACATCGGCGGGCGACCGCTTTGCCGCCTTCCGGCATCGTTCCTACGCCCAGTTCTTCTTCGCCCGTTTTCTCGCCGCCTTTGCGATCCAGATCATCTCGGTCGCCGTAGGCTGGCAGATGTATGAAGTCACCAGAAGCGCCTTCCTGCTCGGCATGATCGGGCTGGTGCAGTTCCTGCCTTCGCTGCTGCTCATCCTTGTCACCGGTTCCGTGACCGATCGCTACAGCAGGCGCTCCATCGTCTCGATCTGCCTCGCCATCAGCGCCTTCTGCGCCGCCGCGCTGCTGCTGCTCACCGTTACCGGCACTTTCGCGCCCGTCCCGGTCTTCGTCATTCTCGTGATCTTCGGCATTGAGCGCGCCTTCATGGGACCGGCAGTGCAGTCGCTTTCGCCCAATCTCGTGCCGGAAAAGGACCTCGCCAACTCCTTCGCGTGGAATGCCTCGTCCTGGCAGACGGCCTCGATCGTCGGCCCCATGACGGGCGGCCTGCTCTATGGGCTCGATCCCACGGTCGCCTATTCGGTCGCCCTCGCCTTCATGGCCGCGGCCACCGTGCTGGTCTTCCTCATTCCCAAGCCCGCCCAGCGCAAGGTAGGCGAGCCGACAAGCTGGACCTATATCCTTGCCGGCTTCAAGTTCATCCGCTTCGAGAAGGTCGTGCTCGGCGCGATCTCGCTCGACCTCTTCGCGGTGCTGCTCGGCGGCGCCGTCGCGCTGATGCCGATCTTCGCATCCGACATCCTGGTTCTCGGGCCGCTGGGCCTCGGCCTCCTGCGCGCCGCTCCCGGCGTCGGCGCAATCGCCATGGCGATCTTCCTGGCGACGTTTCCGATCCGGCACGGTTCCGGGATCAAGATGTTCGTCGGCGTCGCCGTGTTCGGCCTCGCCACGATGGTTTTCGGCCTGTCGCAAACGCCCTGGCTCTCGATCGTGGCGCTCGCCTTCATGGGCGCCGGCGACATGATCTCGGTCTATGTGCGCGAGACCCTGATGGCGCTCTGGACGCCCGATGAGGTGCGCGGTCGCGTCAATGCCGTCAACTCCGTCTTCATCGGGGCATCCAACGAACTCGGCGAATTCCGCGCAGGCGTCATGACGCATTTCATCGGCGTCGTACCGGCCGTCGTCATCGGCGGCGTCGGCACTCTGGCCGTCTCGGTGCTATGGGCATGGATGTTCCCGCAGTTGCGCAAGATCGATGC
The DNA here is from genome assembly GCF_033705735.1 of Shinella zoogloeoides. Taxonomy (NCBI): domain Bacteria; kingdom Pseudomonadati; phylum Pseudomonadota; class Alphaproteobacteria; order Hyphomicrobiales; family Rhizobiaceae; genus Shinella; species Shinella zoogloeoides. The sequence continues at coordinate 823,642 of NZ_CP131131.1, read as the reverse complement.
GCTCGATGCGCCGGACAGAAGTGAACGTCCCGACATTCGATAGATCCGGACTGAAACCAACGGACAATGGCCGGATCCGGCATTGGGCGTGAGGCTCCACTCCGGCGCATCCCTGCGCCGCCGAAATACCCCTTCCCGGAACCTCGGGAGCCGCGCGCGCATTTACCTCGAAAAGAGGAGATGCATCCATGGTTGATCCGAAGAACACGGCATCGCAAGCATCCGCCACCGAGGTCGAGGACCCTCACCCGGGCAGCGTTCCCAACGGAACACCCATTGCGGCATCCGACCGGAAACCGCCGCGGCCGCACAAATTCTCGGCCGAAAGCCGTCCCAAACCGGAGGTTTTGCCGCTAACGGAGAACAAGACCCGCATCAACACCGAGGCGCCGCGGCACCCGACAAAATCGGCTTCGGCATCGTGATGCCGCTGATCGCGTCGGTCCTATGTTCCGTTCCCGGCGTCAATTCATCGCCAGGGCGCTGGCCCTGACGATGACAGAGGCAGAGGCAGAGGATCGGCGGTTACTCAATCAAGCAACTCAGCCGGCACCTTTCCTCCATTGTCGGCCAGCGCCTTCATGAGCGCCTTGTGAAGCCAGACATTCATGGTCGCCGAATCGTTCTTGTCTCCCGTATAGCCCAGCTCGTCTGCAAGTTCCTTGCGTGCCGACAGGCTTGAATCCAGATCGAGCGCCTTCATCATATCGACGATCGAGCGACGCCAGTCGAGTTTCTGTCCGTTCTTCTTCACCGCCGCATCCATGACGGCCGCGACGTCGACCGACCCGGCCTGCTTCGAGACGCCGGATTCGGAATGCGCACCCGAGAGCGTTGCAGTGACTTCGTCGCCAAGCTTCGAATTGGTGCCTGCCGTCCCAGCCATATCGGCGCTTGCAGGGCTGCCGGCGCCCGCCGTCACGGTCCGCTCCGGCTGCTCCGCCGAACCACCGAAAAGTTTTTCCTTAATGCGGCTGAAAATGCCCATGAACAGCTCCTTTAGCGTTTGACACGTCTGAAGATTAGGGCGGGACCGCAGGGTTTCAATGACCGCGCAAGGCTGACGCTGCCCATGACCGGCCGGAACAATGTCGGGAAAGGCGGGTTTTGCGACATGAACCGGAGGCCGCCATGCTCATCGATCCCAAAGACCCGAAGAAGCCGGTGGAGGTTCCACCGGAAGAAACGCCGGATTCCTTGCCCGATATTCCCGAGCGCCCGATTGAAGAACCGGGCCCTGATGTCATCCCTGAAGAAGCGCCTGATGTCACTCCCGTACCCGACGAGGAGGTCCCGGCTAAAATGCGCCGCTGAGAAGGCAGACGCATATTCACCGGAGAACTCTCGTCTCCGCAGGCCGCAGGGGCCGCCCGAGCATCGTCAGTGCATTTTCGATCGCGGCTCCGGAGGCGGTATTGTCGAAGACGCACCAGCCATCGGGCGCCGCAAGGTTCCGGAACGACCTTATCTCTTCCTCCGTATAGCTCGAATAATAAACCTTCGGCTTGCCGTGGAGGCGAACATATCGCGGCGGGTCGGCGAAACCCTCTGCCGGCCACACCAGCGCCGGATCGGCGAGAACCCGATCGATCGCGTATCTCTCAAGCAGATCCAATGCCTCGTCGGACGCCCAGCTCCTGTGGCGCACCTCGATGACGATCGGCCCCGTATCGGCATCTCGCATTGCCCTGAATGCTATCTCGAACTTGTCGGCATCGAACGTCAGCGAGGGCGGAAGCTGGCACAGCAGGGGACCGCGTTTTTCACCGAGCGGGGCGATATCTTCGAGGAAAGCATCGAATGGCCCGGCGATCTCCCTCATCGCGCGACTATGGCTGATCTCTCTGGGAATCTTCAACGAGAACCGGAAGCGGTCCGGCACGGATTCGGCCCACCGCGCGAAGGTCGATGTCTTGTGCCGATAGTAGAAAGTCGAGTTGATCTCCACACCGTCGAACATGGATGCATATCTGGTGAGACCGCTTCCCTCCCGGGCAAACAGGTGAGCCAGTTTCTTCGGGATCGACCATGCGGCGGTCGCAACGATCGGCAAATCAGCCTTCTCCTGTGCTTCTTCAGAACGAGTGCCTGCAAGAGTAATGAGAAGACCGGCGATGAGGTTCGCTGAAAAATGTCGACCTGCCGCCGATTTTCATCCGGCACGGCGTCGGAGGGCGTGCCCGCTGAACGGCACCAAGCGTATCTTGCTATATTCCCGCTGCGTGCTGTGCTCCGGTGAAGTGATGGCGGCAATGATCGCCTCGCGGCATCGACTATGCGATTTTCTTTTACAATCCGAAGCGGGAATCTGCCGCGCAAGGACGAGAACGTCCCGCCGTCGGCGTCAAATCTCAATCCTCAAGGGGATCGTGGAAACCGGCCGGAAGGGCAAAGCCCGAGACAGGTGCCGGAGGTTCGGCATTGGCGTCCGGGCGTGTCTTCGGAAGCATCGCATGCGCCGCGACCACGGAACGGATCGCGACGGGACGATAGTTGCGAACGAGGTCCGGCCGGAGCCTTTCCTCACAAGTCTTGTCGACCATGGCCTCTCCTTCCGACGGATGTCACTGCGCGTCGAACTTCACCATCGTTCCCCCGCCGGTCGCCTGATCGGTCGGAAACACCTCGACGCGTGCCACATCCACATAGACGGGCAATGCGATGACGTCGCTGACGATGCGGGCGATATGCTCCGGCTGGATCGGCCGGTAGCCGTCATAAAGCACGGCCTGCGCCTGGTTGTTGGCGATGGATGTACGATAGAGGTCCGTCTGCACGCGGCCGGGCACGATCTCGCTGACCCGCACGGACGTCCCAAGCAAATCGCAGCGCAGGTTGTCGCAGAAGAGGCTGAGCCCCGCTTTCGAAGCACCGTAAGCACCCATGTTCGGATAGGGCGCCTGCCCGCCGCTGGAGCCGATATAGATGAGGTGACCGCGCTTGCGCGCCACCATGCCCGGAAGCACGGTGCGCGTCAGGTGCAACGGCGCCTTGAGATTGACGTCGATCATCGCGTCGATCTCGGCCGGATCGATGTCCTGGAAGGCGGCGCGAGTCGAAAGGATACCGGCATTATTGACGAGCACATCGACCTCGACGCCCTCAAGGGCCGCCGCGATCCGCGCGGCATCCCGGACGTCGGCTTGCACCGGAAGCGCGCCGGTCGCATCGGCAAGTTCGGCGAGCTGCGCCTCGTTGCGGCCGACGGCATAGACCGTGAGGCCGCGGGCGCGTAGCATCGGCACGATCGCCTTGCCGATACCGCTGGTGGCGCCGGTGACGACGGCAGTGCGGTAGGCGTCAGACATAGATGTAGCCCCCGCTGATGACGACGTTTTCGCCGGTCGCATAAGTATTCCGGCTCGACGCCATCATGACGATCCATTCGGCCATCTCGACCGGCTCGGCTGCACGGCCGAGCGCGCTGGCCTTCGCGAGTTCCGGCAGGAATCCGAGTTCCTTGGCGCGGTCGGTGGCAAAGCCGGCCGGGGCGACCGAGTTCACAAGGATCTGGTCGCTGGCGCATTCCTGCGCGAAGGACTTCGTCAGGCTTACCACGGCAGCCTTCGTTGCGGCATAGTGGGCATTCTGCGGATGCGCCTTGAAGGCATCGACCGACGTGACATTGACGATGCGGCCGGTCACCTCGGGCGCACTGACGAACTGGCGCATATGACGCACCGCGGCAACCATCATATGATAGGTGCCCTTGACGTTGATGGCGTTTTCAAGATCCCAGTCCTCGTCGGTGATTTCGAGGATAGGCTTGCGCGGATAGATGGCCGCGCTGTTGACCAGCGCATGGACGCGGCCGAGCCTGGCCGCGACCGACTCGAAGCCGCCATGGGCCGTCTCGGCACGGGAGATGTCGGCAACAGCCGTGGCCACTTCAGCGCCGAGCGCCTCCAGCGCCGCGGCGGACGAAGCAAGCAGCGCTTCATTGCGATCGATCAGGCCAATTTTCGCAGCGCCCTGCGCGACCATCAGCTTGGCGGCAGTGAGCCCAAGGCCCGAGGCGCCGCCGACGATGACAACGGACTGGTTCTTCATGCTTACGACCTCGTGATTTCGGGTTGCGCCGTTACATTGGTGTGCTATCACTTATATGATAAGTTTTAGGAAGCGCAAGCTCGTTTTTTGGACTCTCCATGATTCCCCGTCTGACCTCCGCACAGCGCGCGCCCTCCCTCAGCGAGGGCTTCGTGCAACACCTCGCCGGCTCGGGCTTCAAGGGCGATATCGGACAGGGGGCGGCGGACAGGACCGTTTTCGCCACCGACAATTCCATCTACCAGGTCGAACCAGCCGCGATCCTCTTTCCGAAGGACGTCGATGACCTGAAGCGCATTGCCAGGGCGCTTGCCCGCCCGGAATTTTCGAGCGTTGCGATCACCCCGCGCGGCGGCGGTACCGGCACCAACGGCCAGTCGCTGACAACGGGCATCGTCGTCGATTGCTCGCGCCACATGAACCGCATCCTCGAGATCGATCCGGTTCGCCGGGTCGCGCGGGTGGAGGCCGGCGTCGTCAAGGACCAGCTCAACAAGGCGCTCGCACCGCATGGACTGTTCTTTGCTCCCGAACTCTCCACCTCGAACCGGGCGACGATCGGCGGCATGGTTTCGACGGATGCGTGCGGCCAGGGGTCTTGCCTCTACGGCAAGACAAGCAATCATGTTCTGGGGCTGCGTGTCATCCTGACGGACGGCACCGATTTTTCCTCCCGGCCGGTATGCCAGGAGGAATTGCGGGCACTGCAGATGCGGCGCGACCGCATCGGCGACATTCATCGCACGCTTGCCCGCATCGCCGCCGACGACCGCGACGATATCGAGCGCATCTTTCCGAAACTCAACCGCTTCATGACAGGCTACGACCTCGCCCATCTGGTCCGGAAAGACGGCGGATTCGATCTCAACGCGGTGTTGTGCGGCTCCGAAGGCACGCTGGCGATGATTGCCGAGGCTGAACTCAATCTGCTGCCGCTTCCGGCGCACGCGGCGCTTGTCAACATCCGCTACGACAATTTCAATGCGGCGCTCGAGGATGCACGCAATCTCGTCGCGCTCAACGTCGCCTCGGTTGAAACGATCGACGAGACGGTGCTGCGGCTGGCCAAGGGCGACATCATCTGGCCCCGCATTGCGACCTTCTTTCCCGACGATGCGGATGGCGCCGCGAACGGCATCAATATCGCCGAGATTCTCGCGGATACGCCGCAGGAGCTGGCTGAGAAACTCTCGGCCGTGACCGCGGCGCTGAAAGCCAATCCCTTTCCCGGCCGCAAGGGTTTTACGACGACCCATGGCAAGGCCGAGATCGAGGCCGTCTGGGCGATGCGCAAGCGGGCAGTCGGCCTGCTCGGCAATGTCGAAGGTCCGGTACGGCCGGTTCCTTTCGTGGAAGATACCGCGGTCCCGCCGGAAAACCTTGCCGCCTATATCCGGGAATTCCGGGCGCTACTCGACGGAGAGAACCTCACCTACGGCATGTTCGGCCATGTCGATGCCGGGGTGCTCCACGTGCGCCCGGCGCTCGACCTCACCCGCCCCGAGCACGCTGCGCTCGTTCGCCGGATCAGCGATGCCGTCGTGGCCTTGACACGCAAATATGGCGGCGTCCTCTGGGGCGAACATGGCAAAGGTGTGCGCTCGGAATATGTGCCCGAGTTTTTCGGGCCGCTCTATCCGCGCCTGCAGGAGATCAAGGCGGCCTTCGACCCGCTCGGCCAGCTCAACCCCGGCAAGATCGTCGCGGCGGCAAGCAGGGCGCTGCCGAAAATCGACGAGATTCCGCTGCGGGGCACGATAGACCGCAGCATAGGCGACGAGATTCGCGCCACCTTCGGTAACGCCGCCTATTGCAACGGCAACGGCGCCTGCTTCGATTTCGATGCGGACACGCTGATGTGTCCTTCCTACAAGGCGACGCGCGACCGGCGCTTCTCGCCAAAGGGCCGCGCTTCGCTGATGCGCGAGTGGCTGCGGCAGCTTGGGGAAAAAGGCGTCGATCCGCGCCGGGAAGCCACGCGGCGAAACCCGTTCGGCTTCGCCGGCCGCCTCTGGAACAGCCTCAATCCCGCCAATCGCAACGATTTCTCCCATGAGGTGCGCGCGGCAATGGATACGTGCCTTGCCTGCAAGGCCTGTGCCGGGCAATGCCCCGTCAAGGTCAGCGTGCCGGCATTTCGCGCCAAGTTCCTCGCGCTCTACTACCAGCGCTATCTTCGTCCTTTGAAAGATCCGCTCGTCGCCGCCATCGAAACCACCTTGCCGGGGATGGCGCGAATGCGGCCGCTCTATAATGCCGTCATCAGTTCGTCTTCTGGGCAGGCCGCCATGCGTCGCGCGGGCCTTACGGCGCTGCCCGTTCTCCCACCGCTATCGGCGCGGCGGGCGCTTGCCCGGCAGAACATGCCCGTCGCCACACCGGCAGAACTGGCCCGTCTCGACGCAGCGGCTCTGGCGAACACCATCGTTTTCGTGCCGGACGCCTTTACCGAGCACTTCGATCCGCAGGTGCTTCTCGACGCCATCGAAGTGGCGCGGCTGCTCGGCTTTTCCCCGCTCATCGCGCCGCCGCTGGTCAACGGCAAGGCATTGCACGTCCATGGTTATCTGGGCGCCTTCGAAAGGACTGCACGCCGCACCGCCGCCGCGTTGGACCGGCTTGCGCAAGCCGGCGCAACCCTCGTCGGCATCGATCCGTCCATGACACTTGCCTTTCGAAGCGAATATGCCGGCACCGGCCTGCGGGCGCGCATTCTCTTGCCGCAGGAATGGCTGGCCACCGTGCTCGACCGGCTCCCCTCGTCCACCCTTCATGAGCAAGGGAGCTACCGGCTCATGGCCCATTGCACGGAGCGCACCAACGCGCCGGCCGCCATCGGGCAGTGGCAGGCCGTATTTAAAAAACTGGGCGTGGACCTGCTTGTCGGCGAAACAGGCTGTTGCGGCATGGCGGGCACATTCGGCCATGAGGTGCGCAACCGCGGAATATCGGAAACGCTCTATGGTATGAGCTGGCAACCCGCGCTTGCCGCCACCGGGGCTGCGGATATGGTGATGGCGACGGGCTATTCCTGCCGGTCGCAGGCCAAGGCGATAGACGGCCTCAGCCTTCCCCACCCGCTTCAAGCCATCCGCACCATTCTGCAACGGAATCCTGGCCTTCCTTCCCGCAGAGATACCACGTATGATGTATGATAAATGCCAGGAATAACCCAGAGGCTGTATCGATATGTCGGTCATCACGCAGCGCGGCAATCTCGCTGAAATCGTCGTCGCCAAACTTGTCGAACGCATCGATTCCGGCCTCTATGCGCCAGGCGAAAAAATCCCGTCCAGCGCCCAGCTCTGCGAGGAATTCGGCGTTTCCCGCACCGTCATCCGCGAAGCCCTGACCTCGCTGAAGGTTGCGGGCCGTGTCACCGCCCGTCAGGGCGCCGGCGTGTATGTGACGGAAAAGGACGCGAGAACGCTGAATTTCGAAATCAGCCGGATCGACGATATCCGTTCGGCCATGCAGATCCTGGAATTGCGGCTTGGCGTCGAGATGCAGTCGGTGGCGCTTGCCGCCCAGCGGCGCACGCCCGAAGCGCTCGCCGAGATCGCCCGCGCCTTCGACCATATCGAGAACCTCGACACCGACAATGCCGAGATCGAGGCACGCGCTGATTTCGAATTCCATCTCGCCATCGCCAGGGCGACGCGCAACCCGCATTTTCCGCGCTTCCTGGAAGCCGTCATGGGCGAGATCAATTTCGATCTCGTGCTGAAGCACAGCCAGTCCGGCCGCTCCTACAATGCCTATTTGAAGAAGATCAACAAGGAGCACGCCGCCATTCTCGCGGCGATCACGCAAGGCGATGCCAGGGCCGCGAAACAGGCCCTTGCCGCGCATCTGGAGGAAAGCCTCAATCGCTACCGCGCCTTGCTGGCGGAACCGGCGGACATGAAAACGAAGGGGTAAATCTCTTCTGGCTCAGCCAGGGAACGGGCGTCACTCAGCGACGATCAGGCCGGGCACCGCACCGGCAAACGCACCGAAGGCCGGAATTGTCCGCGCCTTCGGATCGACCACCAGATAGTCGATGTCTTCGATCGCGCAAAAGGCCACCCTTGCGGCAACACCCACCTTGGAGTGATCAGCCAGGATGATCCGGGTGGCGGCGTTGTCCGTCATGGCCCGGGCCACCTCGGCGCTGTGCGCATAGTGGTCCATGGCCCCGCCCCGCAAATCAATTCCCCAGGGCGATATGATCGAGACGTCTGCACGGAAGCGCTGTATCTCGTTGATGGTCGCAGGCCCGTATGTCTCGATCGGATTGTGTTTCACGTCCCCGCCCAAAAGGACGACCCTGAACCCCCGGGACGGCTCATCCGGCTTTTCGGCGAGCGTCATGGCGATCTCGAGCGAGTTGGTGATGATCGTCAGGTCTCTCAGCCCCGATCGCCCGGCAATCTCCTCGGCCATGATGGAGAGCGTCGAACCGCCATCCATGAAGATCGTCTGCCCGTCGTGCAGGAGGGAGAGCGCGCGCACGCAGATCGCTCTTTTTTCCTTGAGCCGCTGCGTGATGCGCACGTCGAAAGCAGGATCTTCAGGCGTAACCGGCACGGCGCCGCCACGCAGCCGCTTCAACTCGCCCGCCGCCTCCATCTCCACGAAATCACGCCGGATGGTCTCACGCGACACACCGCATTCCTCGGCGACGCGATCAGCGGAAACCTGACCATAGGCGGCCAGAAGTGTCCGAATTTTCTGCTGCCGTTCTTCCTGCCACATGCTCAGAAACTCCGCTTCTCAGCACCAATATAGAAACCCACATTTTGCCTCAAGTCCAAAAAAATCCATAAAACCACAATTTCGCACACGCCCACATATTGCCACATCCGCGAAATCGCGATACGACTTCACTCCAACGGCCGATCCGCTGCGGAACCGGCTGCACGACGAACAGAGCTCTCCGAAGACATTTCAACCTTCCTGGAGGCGTGCGCTGCCGCTCACGCCCCTTGCCGGTCCGTGGAGATTAAATGGGACGGGATAAGCATGTTTTGGACGGCCATCTGGAACTGGCCGTGGAACTGGCGGATGTCGCCCATGGCATCCTCGTCAAGGCAATCGATTCCACGCTGGCGGTAGAGGTAAAGCCCGACCGCAGCCTCGTGACCCAGATCGATCTTGAGATCGAACGGCGGATGCGCACCCTCATCGCCGATCGCTTTCCGGCTCACGGCATCATCGGCGAGGAGGATGGGACCGAGAATGGGGGCGCAAGCCACATCTGGGTGCTCGACCCGGTGGACGGCACCGCCCAGCTTATCGCCGGCATGCCGGTCTACGGGACGCTCATTGCCCTGGCCATCGATGGGGTGCCGTCCCTTGGCGTCATCGACATTCCCGCCATCGGCGCGCGATGGATCGGAGCGGTTGGTCGCCAGACGGTGAAGAATGGACGACCGGTGAAGGTACGCTCCTGCAGCGCCCTCTCCTCGGCCATCCTGACGAACAGCAATCAGGATTACCTGCCACCGGGCGGACGGCCGGTGCTTGACGCCCTGCGCGAGGCGACCGGCGCCCGCGTCTACGGCGGATCCTGCCTCAACTACGGGATCCTTGCCGAAGGGCGCACCGACCTCGCGCTCGACGGTGGCCAGAAGGTCCACGATTTCGCTCCCTTCCGCCCCATTGTCGAAGGCGCCGGCGGCATAGTCACGGACTGGCGGGGCCTGCCGCTGACATTGGAAAGCTCCGGAAACCTGCTCGGCGCCGGCGATCCGGACCGCCACCGCGAAGCGCTCGCCATCATCGCCGAATGCCGTGCGGCGGAATGCGCGGCGTGAACGCAACCCTCCCGACGCGCCGAGAACACATGATCCATCACAAGAAGGGGAATGACATGACATACTGGAAGCGTACAAAGAAAATCGCCGCTACCGCGCTCTTCGCAGGCGCGGCCTTCCTCCAGCAAGCCATGGCGGGCGAGATCACGGTCTACTCGGCACTCGAGGAAGAGGAGATCAACCTTTTCGTCGAGAAAGCGAAGGAGGAGCTCCCGGATGTCAAGATCAACGTGCTGCGCCTGTCGACGGGTAATCTGACAGCCCGTCTCATTGCCGAAGCGGGCAATCCTCAGGCCGACGTCGTGCTCAGTCTGCCCGTCACCAACATCATGAACCCGACCATCGAGGCCATGTTCGAACCCTATGCGGTCAAGGGTGTCGACAAGGTGCCGGCCCAGTTCCGTGATCCGGAAAACCGCTGGTTCTCGCTGGCAGGCTATGTCGAGGTATTCTGCGCCAATACCGATCGGCTGGCGACCCTCGGCCTGCCCGTTCCCAAATCCTGGGAAGAACTTGCCGACCCGAAGTACAAGGGCGAGGTGGTGATGCCGGACCCGGTCTCCTCAGGCGTCGGTTTCGTCAACATCACGGCGCTCATCTACGGTCTCGGCGAAGAAAAGGGTTGGGATCTGATTGGCCGCCTGACGAAGAACATCGCACAGTTCACCAGTTCCGGTTCGCGCCCCTGCCGCATGGCGCAGGCCGGCGAATTCGCCATCGGCGTCAGCTATGAAGTGCCGGCGATCCAGGCGGTCAATGAAGGTTATCCCGTCGAAACCGTGCTTCCGGGCGATTGGGTCGGCTTCGAGATTTCCGGCATCGGTCTCCTCAAGGGCGCGAAGAACCCCGACGACGGCAAGAAGTTCCTCGACTGGATGCTGACGCCGAGCCCGCTCGGCATCTACGCCTCCCTGAAGCCCGTCACCACCATTCCCGGCACGGCACAGTCGGAAGCGGCGAAAGAAGCCGGTTTCCCCGCAGACATTTCCAGCAGGCTCTCGAAGATGGATTTCGCCGCGATGGCGCGCGATCGCGAGCAGATTCTGGCTCGCTGGTCGGAAACAACCGGTCGTTAGTCGTCCTCGCCCGGTGCCCGCTCAGGCGGGCGCCTCCCTTCCGTGGAGATACCTCATGCTGGATATCAGCCACCTGCACAAGAAATATGGTTCCTTTCTTGCGCTCGACGACATCAATGTGCATGCGGGCAGCGACGAGTTCGTCTGTCTGCTCGGCCCGAGCGGTTGCGGCAAGACGACCCTCCTGCGCATCGTCGCGGGGCTTGAAAGCTATGCCGACGGAGAGATCCGCTTCGATGGCCGCGACCTCAACACGATCGACGTGCGCAACCGCAATTTCGGGATCGTCTTCCAGTCCTATTCGCTGTTCCCCAACATGACGGTCGGCGAGAACATCGGCTATGGCCTGAAGATCCGCGGCGTACCGAAGGCCGAGATAGAAAAACAGGTACGCGCCCTGCTCGACCTTATCCGCTTCCCCGACCTGATCGGCCGCTATCCGCACGAACTTTCCGGCGGCCAGCAGCAGCGCGTCGCGATCGCCCGAGCGCTGGCTGTCGCGCCATCGCTTCTGCTGCTGGACGAGCCGCTATCGGCGCTCGACGCCCGCGTGCGTCTCGATATCCGCGGCGAAATCCGCGATCTGCAGCGGCGGTTGAAAATTCCGACGATCATGGTCACGCACGATCAGGAAGAAGCGCTCAGCATGGCCGACAAGGTGGTGTGCATGAACCACGGCCGCATCGAGCAGGTCGGCACGCCGCACGATCTCTATTTCCGCCCGCGCACGAAATTCGTGGCGAGCTTCATCGGCACCAGCAATTTCTTCGATACCGAGGAAGCCGGCACGCTGTTCGGTGAAAGGCTCTCCGCCGTGCAACAGGACGGTGTCATCGGCGGTTCGCTCCTCGTGGTGCGCCCCGAGGAGCTTGTGCTGACCGCCGACCCCGCGGGTGAGGCCATCGTCGAGGATGTGGCCTTCCTCGGGAATGTCAGCCACGTGCGGCTCGACTGGCGGGGCCGGGCGATCACCAGCGATCTGCGCCTCGGCCAGCGGTTCGTGCCGGGCGAACGGGTCTCCCTTTCCCTTCACGACGGCCGCGGCCACTGGGTGGCACCATGACGGCTCTCCCCTTCCTGCCCAGGGCACGATCCAGACGGCACGCCAATCCGGACCGGCTGTTCTTCCTTGCTTGCCTGGTGGTGCCGCTCGCCGCACTCGCCCTCTTCTTTCTCTATCCGCTGTCGCAGATCGTCGGGCGCAGCCTCACAGAAGGCGACGGCTCGCTCGGGTTCGGCAATTATGCCGGCGTCTTCCAGCTCGCCCATATCCCCCGCGTGATCGGCAACAGCCTGCTGATCGGCGGCGTCACCACGCTCGTCTGCGTGGTGCTCGGCTTCGCCATCGCCTTCATGCTCCAGCGTACGAAGATCCCCGGCAAGCGGCTGATCCGCATCATCCTGATCCTGCCGCTGCTCGCTCCCTCGCTGGTGCAGGCGCTCGGCCTGATCTTCCTCTTCGGCCGCAACGGGCTCATCAACAAGTATCTGCATCTCGACATTCAGATCTACGGCTTCTGGGGTCTGCTGATCGCCAACTGCATGTATGCCCTGCCGCAGGCGGTGATGATCCTCGAGACCTCGCTGCGCCGGTCCGACGCCCGTCCCTACGACGCTGCCCTCCTGCTTGGCGCGTCACGCTGGCGGCGCTTCGTCGACATCACCTTCCCTTCGGCCAAGTTCGGCCTGATCAGCGCCGCCTTCGTCGTCTTCACGGTCTCCGTCACGGACTTCGGCAATGCCGCCGTCATCGGCGGCTCGTTCCAGGTGCTGGCCATGGAGATCTACACCCAGGTCGTCGGCCAGATGAACTTCAACATGGGCGCCGTCGTCGGCATCATGCTGCTGCTGCCGACGCTGCTTGCCATCTACATCCAGCGGGTCGCCAATCAACGCCAGTTCGGCGGCTCGTCGGAAAGCGCGGTGCCTGTTGCACAGGACTACGTGCCGTTGCGCGACCTGCCGCTCGGCCTCGTCGTCCATGCGATCGGCCTCGTGGTCTTTGCGGTGGTCGCCACCGTCGTCTACGCCAGCTTCGTGAAGCTCTGGCCCTATCGGCTCGACTTCACGCTGGCGAACTACGACATCTCCATGGCGGGCGGCTACGATTCTCTCTGGTCGACGCTGCTCATCTCCCTTGAGACCGCAGCCATCGGGACACTTTCGCTCTTCCTGCTGGCGCTCGCCCAGCGCCGGCTGGGGCCGGTCGCGGCGCGCGTGGTCTACTTCCTGGCGATCGTACCGGTCGGCGTACCCGGACTGGTATTGGGCCTGTCCTATGTCCTGTCCTTCAACGTATCGGGCTCGATGCTCGGCGCGCTCTACGGCTCGGCCTTCCTCATCGCGATCTGCAATTTCTACCACTACCACTCCCAGGGCTTCCTCACGATGGTGACGGGCATCCGCGCCGTACCGAAGAGCCTCGAGGAAACCGTCACCTGCATGGGCGGCAGCAATCTCCATGCACTGCGCGATGCCGTCATGCCGGTGATGACGCCGACGCTCGTCTCGGTGTTCTTCTTCCTGTTCATGCGGGCGATGGTCACGCTCTCGGCCGTCATCTTCCTCGTCACGCCGTCCATGACGGTCGCGGCGGTGACGGTCATGCGGCTCGACCAAGGCGGCAAGAGCACGCAGGCGGCGGCCTTCTCCGTCTGCATCATGGCGACGGTGCTCGCCGCGACGCTCGTCATGCACGCCATCCTCGCCCTCGTCGGCCGGCCGAAAGCCCGCTGACGCCCGCCCCTTCAACATCCAAAACCTCATTTGCGAGACATGACATGAGAATTCTGCTTACCAACGACGACAGCATCCACGCCGACGGCTTCCGTGTGCTCGAGGAGATCGCCCACACGCTGTCCGACGACATCTGGTCCGTGGCGCCGGAAACGGACCGCAGCGGCCTTGCCCATTCGCTGACCCAGCTTGAGCCGCTACGCGTGCGCAAATACGGTGACAAACGCTATTCCGTTACCGGAACGCCCGCCGACTGCGTGATCGTCGGCGTGCGCGACCTTCTGCCCGAACCGCCCGATCTCATTCTCTCCGGCGTCAATTCCGGCGCCAACATCGCCGACGACATCATCTATTCCGGCACGATCGGCGGCACGATCGAAGGCACGCTGTTCGGCGTGCCTTCGATCGCGCTCTCGCAGCATTACGACTTCGTCGATGGCGAGCGCGTCTTCAACTGGGACATCAGCCGCAAGAACGCCCCGGCCATCATCCGCAAGCTGCTCTCCCTGCCGCGCAAGGAAGGCGTCTTCTACAACATCAATTTCCCGAACTGCCGCGACGAGGAGCTCCAGGCGGTACGCGTCGTCTCGCAGGGCAAGCGCGCCCACGGCTACCAGGTCGAACAGCGGCTGGATGGCCGGAAGTTCCCCTATTACTGGATCCATTCCGTGCATGACATGGCGGAATACGAGGTCGGCAGCGATGCCGAGGCGCTGGCGCTGAAGGCGCCCTCCGTCTCGGCTCTGCGCATCGACATGACGGACTACGAGACCAACCACAGCCTCGTATCGCTCTTCGGCTCATGAAGACGCCATCGACGCATCAAGGATAGCTTGTCGATCGACGGAATTTCTTACGCACTCCGGCGCGTGGGCAGCCCCTATACTCTTTTCAGTGGCCAAAAAACTGCAAGGACGAGCGCAGAAGAAAACGCCTGCGCTCGCCCCTGTGACAACAACAGATGCGGAGCGAACCGTATCCCACTGAAGAGTTTAACGGCTTAACCAGAGGGAAGCCCATGATCCAGATTTCGAAAATCCTGGCGGCGACTGCCATCGCCTCCACCCTGTTTCTCGCCCCGGCCTTCGCCGACACGGTCAAGATCGGCGTCGCCGGTCCCTATACCGGCGCGAACGCCACGTTCGGCGAGCAGGTCTTTGCGGGCGTCTCCGCCTATGTGAACGAAGTGAACGCCGCCGGCGGCATCGACGGCAAGCAGATCGAGCTGGTCAAGGGCGACGACGCCTGCGAGCCGAAGCAGGCCGTTGCCGTCGCCAACCGCTTCGTCGACCAGGACAAGGTGCAGGCCGTGATCGGCCACTTCTGCTCCTCGAGCACGATCCCCGCCTCCGAGATCTACAACGACGCCGGCATCCTCGAAATGGCGCCGGCCTCCACCAATCCCACGGTGACCGAGCGCGGCCTCGAAACCGTGTTCCGCGGCTGCGGCCGTGACGACCAGCAGGCGGTCGTCGCCGGCGGCTTCATCCTCGACACGCTGAAGCGCGACAAGATCGCCCTGATCCATGACAAGGACACCTATGGCCAGGGCCTCGTGGACGCCGTCAAGAAGACCATTCAGGCGCGCGGCATCGAGCCGGTTCTCTACGAGGGGCTGACGCGCGGCGAACGCGACTTCAACGCGCTCGTCACCAAGATCAAGAGCACGGGCGCGAACGCCGTCTATTTCGGCGGCCTCATTCCCGAAGGCGGCCCGCTGATCCGCCAGATCCGCGAACAGGGCCTCGACGTCGTCTTCATCAGCGGCGACTCCTTCGCGCAGAAGGAACTGATCGCGGCTGCCGGCGGCCCAGCCAACCTGAAGGACGTCTATTATTCGGCAACGCCCGATCCGCTCGCCGACCCGTCCACCAAGGGCGTTCAGGATGCGCTGAAGGCAGCGGGCGTCGCCCCGGCCAACTACACGCTCTACGGCTATGCGAATGCGCAGGCCGTCGTCGGCGCGCTCAAGGCCGGCGCGGACATCAAGGCCCAGACGGACTGGCTGCGCAGCAACACGGTCGATTCCGCCATCGGCAAGATCACCTGGGACGAGAAGGGCGACATCAAGGACTTCCAGTTCGTCTTCTACGATTTCGACGACCAGGGAAATCCGGTCCTCGTCAAGTAAGGCGGCATCGCCGGCCGGAACACCATCCGGCCGGCCTCACCGTGCCCGAAATTCAGGGGGTTCACGTATGGATGTCTATATCCTCATCCAGCAACTGTTCAACGGCGTCACGCTCGGCACGATCTACGGGCTGATCGCCGTCGGATACACCATGGTCTATGGCGTCATCCGCATGATCAACTTCGCCCATGGCGACGTCTACATGGTCTCGGCCTATATCGCCGCGATCACCCTTGCCGTGCTCACCTTCTTCGGCATCCAGTCCGTGCCCTTCGCGCTGATCTCGGTGCTGGTGATCACCTGCGCCATCACCGCCGTCTACGGCTGGGCCATCGAGCGCGTCGCCTACCGTCCCCTGCGCGGCTCCACCAAGCTCGCCCCCCTGATTTCCGCCATCGGCATCTCGCTGATGCTGCAGAGCTACGTGCAGATCTCGCAAGGCGCGCGCGATCAGGGCGTGCCGACGCTCATCAGCGGCGCCTTCCGCTTCGGCGACGACACCCATTTCGCGCAGATCACCTACATGCAGACGGTGATCCTGCTCGCCGCGCTGATCGCCATGGGCATCCTCACCTATGTGATCACCTATACGCGCATCGGCCGCGAATGCCGCGCCACGCAGCAGAACATCCGCATCTCCGCCGTGCTCGGCGTCAACACCGACCGCATCATCTCGACCGTCTTCGTCATCGGCGCCGCCACGGCCGCCGTGGGCGGCACGCTCGTCACCTTCAACTACGGCTCCTTCAACTTCTTCATCGGCTTCGTCATGGGCATCAAGGCCTTCACCGCGGCCGTCCTCGGCGGCATCGGCTCGCTGCCCGGCGCCGTGCTCGGCGGCGTGCTGCTCGGCCTGACGGAGGCGCTGTTCGCCGGCTATGTCAGCACCGACTACAAGGATGTCTTCGCCTTCGCGCTGCTCATCGTTCTCCTGTTCTTCCGCCCCTACGGCCTGCTCGGCCGGCCGGAAATCCAGAAAGTGTGAGGGCAGGACCATGGAACAGAACCGCTTCCTCACCCTCGCCAAACAGGCGCTCCTCACCTTCACCGTCTCGCTCATCCTCTTCGGCCCGATCTCCGGCTTGGTGCTGGAAGGCTTTTCCTTCCGCAACGAGCTGACGCGCGCCGTGCTGCTGGCCGCCATCGTCACCGCCGGCCGCATCGCGCTGTCGCTGGTCGGCATGACGGCCCTGGGCCGGAAGGTCGCCGGCAGGGCCGCCAGCAGCGGCAGCGGCGTCACGGTCATGACGGGCAAGGAGAAGTCGCCCGTCCTCATCCTCGGGCTGATCTTCCTTGCCGGGCTCGCCCTTCCTTTCTTCGCCGACAAATATTTCCTCGGCATCGCGATCCTCGCGTTGATCTACTGCCTGCTCGGCCTCGGGCTCAACATCGTCGTCGGCCTTGCCGGCCTGCTCGATCTCGGCTTCGTCGCCTTCTATGCGGTCGGGGCCTATCTTCTGGCACTCGGCGCGCAATATCTCGGCCTCGGCTTCTGGAGCGCGCTCGTCATCGCGCCGTTCCTCGCCGGGTTCTGCGGCATGGTGCTCGCCTTTCCCGTGCTCAAGATGCATGGCGACTATCTCGCCATCGTCACCCTCGGCTTCGGCGAGATCATCCGTCTCGTGCTGAACAACTGGCTGGACTTCACCGGCGGCCCGAACGGCGCGCCCGTACCGCCGCCGACACTCCTCGGCCTCGAATTCACCCGCACGGCCAAGCAGGGCGGCGTGCCGCTGCACGACTATTTCGGCATCACCTACAGCGCAGACTACAAGTTCTGGTTCATCTACTTCGTGCTGTTCCTCGTCGTCTGCCTCGTCATCTATGCCGTCGAACGCCTGCGCGTCATGCCGCTCGGCCGCATGTGGGAAGCACTGCGCGAGGACGAGATCGCCTGCCGCTCGCTCGGCGTGAACCACGTCTTCACCAAGCTCACGGCCTTCATGCTCGGCGCTTCGACCGGTGGCCTCGCCGGCGTGTTCTTCGCCGTCCACCAGGGCTTCGTAAACCCGACTTCCTTCACCTTCTTCGAATCCGCGCTCATCCTCGCCATCGTCGTGCTCGGCGGGCTCGGCTCCACGGTCGGCGTCATCGCCGCCGCCCTTGTGCTGACGATCCTGCCCGAACTGCTGCGCGACTTTGCCGAATACCGCGTGCTGATCTTCGGCGTCCTGATGGTGGTCATGATGATCTGGAAGCCGCGCGGTCTCGTGCACATCAAGCGCCCGGCCTTCTTCCCCAGCACGGCCGCGGAGCGGGACATTCCGCTTGCGGCAAAGCCGGAGGCTGCCCGATGAACACGCCTCTCCTCGACGTTCGCAACGTCACCATGCGCTTCGGCGGCATCGTCGCCAACCGCAATGTCAGCTTCGCCGTGGAGCGCGGCGCGGTGACGGCCCTCATCGGTCCAAACGGCGCCGGCAAGACGACGATGTTCAACTGCATCACCGGCTTCTACCGCGCCAGCGAAGGCGAGATCGTGCTGAACGGCCGTGACGGCGCCGAGGATATCGGCGCGCTGATGACGCGGCCCATCACCGGCGGCTCGCATCTCGTCACCCGCGCCGGCATCGCCCGCACCTTCCAGAACATCCGCCTCTTCAAGGAAATGTCCGTCGTCGAGAACCTGCTGGTCGCCCAGCATCTGGTCACGGCCAACAACCTTCTCTCCGGCATCTTCCGCACGCCGGCCTTCCGCCGGGCCGAGCGCGAGGCCGTCGACCGGGCCTATCACTGGCTCGGCGAGATGAACCTCACCGACGACGCCAACCGCCTTGCCGGCGAGTTGCCCTACGGCCGCCAGCGCCGCCTCGAGATCGCCCGCGCCATGTGCACGGGCCCGCAGCTCATCTGCCTCGACGAGCCGGCCGCCGGCCTCAACCCGTCCGAAACGCGCGAGCTTTCCGAAGTCATCCAGCGGCTGTGCCGCGAACACGGCCAGACGGTGCTCGTCATCGAGCACGACATGGGCCTCGTGATGCGCATTTCCCAGCACATCGTCGTGCTCGACCACGGCGAGGTGATTTCCGACGGCACGCCCGAGCATGTGGCGAACGACCCCGCCGTCATCGCCGCCTATCTCGGCGTCAGCGAAGAGGACGTAGAAGCATGAGCGAGGCACCCCTGCTCGAATTTTCCGGCGTGCGCGCGCATTACGGCCCGGTCGAGGCGCTGAAGGATGTGAACGTCCACATCTTCAAGGGCGAGATCGTCAGCCTGATCGGCGCCAACGGCGCCGGCAAGACGACGCTTCTCTCCTCGATCTTCGGTGCGCCGCGCGCGTCCTCGGGACATATCCTGCACAAGGGCGAGGACATTTCCCGCCTGCCGACCAACCGGATTTCCCGCCGCGGCATCGCACTCGTGCCCGAGGGCCGGCAGATCTATCAGGAGATGAGCGTCGAGGAGAACATGATGATGGGCACGACGCCCATCGGCATGGCGCATTTCGACGAGGACCGGGCGACGATGTTCGATCTCTTCCCGCGCCTCAAGGAGCGCCGCAACCAGACGGCCGGCACCATGTCCGGCGGCGAACAGCAGATGCTCGCCATCGCCCGCGCCATGATGGCCCGTCCGGAACTGATCCTCTTCGACGAGCCCTCGCTCGGCCTCGCCCCGCTCGTCGTCAAGCGCGTCTTCGAGGTGCTGAGCGAGATCGCCGCCATGGGCAAGACGATCTTCCTCGTGGAGCAGAACGCCAACCACGCGCTGAAGCTCTCGCAGCGCGCCTATGTCATGGTGAACGGCCGCATCCACCTTTCTGGCGAAAGCGCTGCCCTTCTCGACAACGAAGATGTCCGCAAGGCCTATCTCGGCCTGCACTGAACGGAAAAGAAAATGCTGCACAAGAACCTGATTGCCGGCGAATGGGTCTCCGGCGACGCTTCGGCGAACATCAATCCTTCCAACACAAACGACGTCGTCGGCGACTATGCGCGCGCCAGCGCCGAGGACACGAAGGCCGCCATCGCCGCCGCCAGGGCCGCGCTGCCTGCCTGGTCCCGCTCCGGCATCCTGGAACGCCATGCAATCCTGAAGAAGGCCGGCGACGAAATCCTCGCCCGCAAGGAGGAGCTTGGCCGCCTGCTTGCCCGCGAAGAGGGCAAGACGCTGCCGGAAGCCATCGGCGAAGTCACCCGCGCCGGCCAGATATTCGATTTCTTCGCCGGCGAAACCCTGCGGCTTTCCGGCGAAGTGCTACCCTCGGTGCGTCCGAATATCGGCGTCGAGATCACCCGCGAGGCCATCGGCGTCGTCGGCATCATCACGCCCTGGAATTTTCCGATCGCCATTCCCGCCTGGAAGATCGCGCCCGCGCTCGCCTACGGCAACACGGTCGTCCTGAAGCCCGCCGATCTCGTGCCGGGCTCCGCCTGGGCGCTCGTCGATATCCTGCACCGTGCCAGCACACCGGCCGGCGTCGTCAATCTCGTCATGGGCCGCGGCAGCGTCGTCGGCCAGACGCTGCTCGACAGTCCCGACGTCAACGCGCTGACCTTCACCGGTTCCGTCGGCACGGGCAAGCGGGTCGCGCTCGCCTCGGTCGAGCACAATCGCAAATTCCAGCTCGAAATGGGCGGCAAGAACCCCTTCGTCGTACTCGACGATGCCGATCTTGCCGTCGCCGTCGAGGCGGCCGCCAATTCGTCCTTCTTCTCGACCGGCCAGCGCTGCACCGCGTCCTCGCGCCTGATCGTCACCGAGGGCATTCACGACCGTTTCGTCGCCGCATTGACGGACCGCCTGAGGGGCCTCGTCATCGATGACGCCCTCAAGGCCGGCACCCATATCGGCCCCGTCGTCGACGAAAGCCAGTTGAAGCAGGATGCCGATTATATCGACATCGGCCGCTCGGAAGGCGCAAGGCTGGCATTCGGCGGCGAAAGGCTGGAGCGGGAAACGCCCGGCTTCTATCTTTCGCCCGCCCTCTTCACTGAGGCAACCAACGACATGCGCATCGCGCGCGAGGAAATCTTCGGCCCGGTCGCTGCCGTCATCCGCGTGAAGGATTACGACGAGGCGCTGGCCGTCGCCAACGATACCAGCTTCGGGCTTTCGTCCGGCATCGCCACGACGAGCCTCAAGCATGCGACCCATTTCAAGCGCAACTCGGAAGCCGGCATGGTCATGGTCAACCTGCCGACGGCCGGCGTCGATTTCCACGTGCCCTTCGGCGGCCGCAAGGGCTCGTCCTACGGCCCGCGTGAACAGGGCCGCTATGCCGCCGAGTTCTACACCACCGTCAAGACCGCCTATACACTCGCCTGAGGATCCAGCCCATGAAACTTCTCGTGCCCGTCAAGCGTGTTGTTGACTACAACGTAAAGATTCGTGTGAAGGCGGATGGCTCGGGTGTCGAGCTTGCCAATGTGAAGATGTCGATGAACCCGTTCGACGAGATCTCGGTCGAGGAGGCCCTGCGCCTGAAGGAAGCGGGCAAGGCTGAGGAAGTGGTGGTCGTGTCGATCGGCCCTGCGAAGGCCGAGGAGACGCTGCGCACCGCGCTCGCCATGGGCGCCGACCGCGCCGTGCTGGTCGAGACGGATGATGCCGTCGAACCGCTTGCCGTCGCCAAGATCCTCAAGGGCGTGGCCGAGGCCGAACAGCCCGGCCTGATCATCGTCGGCAAGCAGGCGATCGACGACGACAGCAACCAGACCGGCCAGATGCTCTCGGCGCTGCTCGGCTGGGCTCAGGCGACGTTCGCCTCCAAGGTCGAGATCGGCAATGGCTCTGCGCAGGTCACCCGCGAAGTCGACGGCGGTCTGCAGACCATCGAGGTCAAGCTTCCGGCAGTGGTCACCACCGACCTTCGCCTCAACGAGCCGCGTTATGCCTCGCTGCCGAACATCATGAAGGCGAAGAAGAAGCCGCTCGACAAGAAGGCCCCGGCCGACTTCGGCGTCGATACGAGCCCGCGCCTGAAGGTGCTGAAGACCGAGGAGCCGTCGGGCCGCAAGGCGGGCGTCAAGGTCAAGTCGGTTGCCGAGCTGGTCGAAAAGCTCAAGACCGAAGCCGGCGTGCTCTAAAGCAGGAAAGGGAGAACTAAACCATGGCCATTCTTCTTCTGGCAGACCACGACAACGCCACCCTTTCCGACCAGACCGCCAAGGCGCTGACGGCAGCGAGCAAGATCGGCTCCGACGTGCATGTGCTCGTCGCCGGCTCGGGCGCTAAGGCTGCGGCCGATGCAGCCGCAAAGCTCTCGGGCGTCTCCAAGGTCCTGCTCGCCGACGACGCCAGCCTCGGCAACAATCTCGCAGAACCGCTGGCCGCGCTCATCGTGTCGCTCGCCGGCAATTACGATGCCATTGTCTCGGCTGCCACCTCGGTCGGCAAGAACGTGCTGCCGCGCGTTGCCGCCCTGCTCGATGTCGCGCAGGTCTCGGAGATCGTCGAGGTCGTGTCGGCCGACACGTTCAAGCGTCCGATCTATGCGGGCAATGCCATCCAGACGGTTCAGTCCACCGATGCGAAGAAGGTGATCACCGTACGCACGGCGTCCTTCGCCGCAGCCGGCGAAGGCGGAAGCGCATCCATCGAGACCATCTCTGCCGCCGCGAACCCGGGCCTTTCGACCCACGTCAAGGATGCGCTGTCCTCGTCCGACCGTCCGGAGCTGACATCGGCGAAGATCATCATCTCGGGTGGCCGTGCGCTCGGCTCGTCGGAGAAGTTCCAGGAAGTGATCCTTCCTGTCGCCGACAAGCTGGGTGCCGCCGTCGGTGCGTCCCGCGCGGCCGTCGATGCGGGCTATGCGCCGAACGACTGGCAGGTCGGTCAGACGGGCAAGGTGGTCGCGCCGCAGCTCTACATCGCCTGCGGCATCTCCGGTGCGATCCAGCACCTTGCCGGGATGAAGGACAGCAAGGTCATCGTCGCGATCAACAAGGACGAGGAGGCGCCGATCTTCCAGGTCGCAGACTACGGCCTCGTCGGTGACCTCTTCGAAACCCTCCCGGAGCTTGAGAAGGCCCTCTGAGCCGGTTGCACGAAGGGGCGCTCTAGCGCCCCTTCGTGACGCTTCACCATTGTTCGGCAGAAATCCATTCGCAGAAGACAGAGATGATCTTCACCCGCTTATGGGCTTTCGGAACGACGAGGTAGAAGCCGGGGACGTCCTTCTTGTCCATCGTCTCGAGGATATCGATGCCGAGCGGCGCGACCAGCGTGCCCGCCTCGATATCGGCGAGCGCATCGAGCTTTGAAACGAGGCCGACGCCGATGCCGGAAATGCTGCCCCTGCGCATCGTCGCGGCGTCCTGGAACTCGATCTCGCCGGCCATCTCCATCGACGGCAGGCCGAGATGCGCCAGCACCTTGCGCCAGAGGTCCCGCGCCATGACAGGATGGAGCAGCGTCATGCGGCCGAGGTCGGCAGGCGAAGAGATCTGCCTCGCCAGTTCCGGCGAGCAGCAGATGATCTTCGGATCGTGCATCAGCAACCGGACATCATATTCCTTCCAGTTGCCGAAGCCCCACTGGATGGAGACGTCCACCTCGTCCGCCGCGAAGTCGCGGACATTCACCATCGTCGTCAGGCGGATATCGGCGCCGGGCATGAGCTGGCGAAAGCGCTCGAGCCGCTCCATCAGGTAACGGGTGGCGAAATACGGGCTGACATTGATGTTGATGCGGTTGCGGTAAGTCGAATTGGTGACCCGGCGGATGCCTTCGGTAAATTCGTCGAATCCCGCCTGAATGAAATGCGAGAGGATGATCGCATGCTCGGTCGGCTCGATGACCCGCGCCTTCCGCTCGAACAACGGAACGTGCAGGGTATCCTCAAGCAGCTTGATCTGCTGGCTGATGGCCTGCGGCGTGACGAGAAGCTCGTCCGCCGCGCTGCGGAACGTCCCCTGGCGCATGACGGCCCAGAAGGCGCGCAATGCATTGAGAGGGGGAAGCCGCGTATGTTGTCCAGCCAAGTCACCCTCCGGCAGGCGATTTTCCATGACGACCGGCCCCGCCGCGCGGGCGGAGCCGGCGGTCGTTATATCACAGCTTTTTCGAGGAAGGGGCGGTTCTCCACGATCCGCTCATAGCCGACTTCCGTCAGGTCCAGTGTGCGATACTCGCCATAGACGATCAGCTCGGAAACGCCCCGCCCCGTTGCCGGTCCCTGCTGCAGGCCGTGGCCGGAAAACCCGTTGGCGAAGACGAAATTGCGCACCGTGGGATGGCGGCCGACGACCAGATTGTGGTCCAGCGTGTTGAAGTCGTAATGACCCGCCCACTGGTTCACCACCTTGATCGCCTCGAAGGCGGGCGAGCGTTCGGCGAGCGCCGGCCAGATGATTTCCTCGAACTCTTCGTAGCGCGGCTCGAAGTCGTCCCAGTCGGCCGCCGGGTCCTCGACGGGCGCGCAGCCCGTCAGGAAGAAACGGCCTTCCGGCCGGCAGAAGACGCCGGAGGGATCGATCATCAGCGGCAGCCGCCCCTCATTGACGCGCGCGGTCCCCTCGGGCGTGCTGGCGCAATCGAACACGAACAGGGTGCGCTTGCGTGGCTCGACCGGAATATCGAGGCCGGCCATGCGGGCGGTGAGCGCCGCGCGGGGACCGGAGGCGTTGACGACCGTACCGGCCTTGACGACCGCGCCCGATTTCAGCGTCACCGACGTCACCCGGTCGCCGTCACGGCCGATGGCCACGGCTTCGTCCGTGACATAATCGACGCCGAGCGAGCGGGCCTTGTTCTTGAAGCCGTACATCAGGCCGGTATTGTTGAACCAGCCCTCGCCGGAACGGCCATAGGAGGCCAGTTCGATATCCGCGACATTGAGATGCGGGAAGGCGTTCGCGAGCTCGTCGCGATTCCAGAGCACGACATCCGCGCCACAGGAAACCTGCGCCTCGTGGTTCTCCCTGAGAACCTGCGCCTGCTCCGGGGTATTGGCCAGGAAGAGATAGCCGCCCGAATGGAAGCCGAGATCCGGCCTGTCGCCCTCGACCCGCATCATCTCGCCGAAATTGCGGATGACCTGCGAGCCGTACTGGCTGATCTTCACGTTGATCGGATTGGAAAACTGCGTGCGGATCGAGGAGGACGACAGCGAGGTCGCCGCCTGCAGATAGGTCGGATCGCGCTCGATGACGAGCACCGACCCGTCGAAATCGGGATTGGCCGCGAGATAATAGGCGACGGCGGAGCCGATCACCGCGCCGCCGACGATGACGACGTCATACTGGTCTTTCATTTCGATGCCTCATCATTGGGGTGGCCGATATCGACGAACCAACCACCGAGATAAAGGGTGGACGGCGCCTTGGGATCGACCGGCGGCTTTTCCGCCTCGACACTGGCGCGGAAGCGCTCGGTATTGTCCTGCGGCACGTAACCGAGATGGCCGGCCTTGGAATTGTCGACCGGCTTTACGGCATTGTCGGAGAGGCCGAAGCTGATCGTGTGGCCGACGCGCGGCGCCGTCAGACTGGCGGTGACGAGGCGGATGCAATCCTCGAAGGACAGCCAGGACCAGAGCATGCGGCGATCCGCCGGCTCCGGGAAAGAGGAGAAGATGCGCAGGCACACGCTCTCCAGCCCGAACTTGTCCCAGTAGAAGCGGCTGAGCGCCTCGACGAAGCATTTGGAAACACCGTAGAGGCTATCGGGCCGCACCGGCGCATCCGTATCGATATGGCCTTCAAGCGTGTGATAGCCGATCGCATGGACCGAAGAAGCGTAGACGACGCGCTTGACGCCGTGCTTCCGGGCAGCCTCGTAAATGTGGTAGCTGCCACGGATATTGGCGTCGAGGATATCTTCCCAAGGGCGTTCCAGCGGCACGCCGCCGAAATGCACGATGGCGTCGACGCCCTCGACCGCCTTTATCACGGCGGCCTCGTCGGCGAGGTCGAAAACCATCGCCTCTTCGTTCGGCTGAATATCCTTGATTTCCGCGACATCCGCGAGCCGCAGCCGGTCGGCCAGCGGCGCGAGGCCGCGGCGCAGTTCCGTGCCGAGACGGCCGGCCGCCCCCGTGATCAGGATGGTCTTGTAGGGTTTGGACATTCTTCCTTCCAATCAGAATTCGAGTTTGGAAACGGCTTCGCCGATACGCTTCACCGCCTCGGCCAGAACCTCGTCGGAGGTCGCGGTGGAGATGCGAAAGAACGGCGACAGGCCATAGGCGGTGCCCGGAACGGCCGCCACATGGCCCTCGTCGAGAAGATATTTCGCGACGGCGACATCGTCTTCCAGCGTCTTTCCGGCCGGCGTCTTCGCGCCGATCAGCGCGGCGCAGCCGATATAGGCGTAGAAGGCGCCCTCCGGCGGGTCGAGGCTCAGTGCGTTGATCTTCGCGATGCCCTCGACAACGAGGTTCCGGCGGCGTTCGAAGGCGGTGCGAAACTCGGCGACACAGTCCTGCGGCCCCTCCAGCGCTGCCCTCGCCGCGATCTGCGCCGGAGCCGAGACGGAGGTGCAGGACTGGCTCTGGATCGTCGCCATCGCCTTGATCAGGTCCCTCGGACCTGCGGCATAGCCGACGCGCCAGCCGGTCATGGCATAGGCCTTGGACATGCCGTTGACGATCAGCGAACGGTCGCGCAATTCCGGGCAGGCCGCACCGAAGGAGACGAAGCTGCGCCCGTCGAAGAGGATGTGCTCGTAGATCTCGTCCGAGAGGATCATGACCTTGGGGTACTTCGCCAGCACCGCGCCGAGCGCCTTCAATTGCGCCTCGGTATAGACCGCACCGGAGGGATTGCCCGGCATGTTGAGGAACAGCCAGCGGGTCTTGTCCGTGAGCGCCGCCTCCAGCACTTCCGGCGTCAGGCGAAAGCCGTTTTCCGCCGGGCAGGCCGGCGTGACCGGCACGCCGCCGAAAAGCTTCACCATTTCCGGATAGGAGACGAAGTATGGCGCGGGCAGGATCGCCTCGTCGCCCTCCTCCACCGTCGCCATCAGCGCATTGAAGATGATCTGCTTGGCGCCGTTGGCGACCGCGATCTCGTCGATGGCATAGTCGAGGCCGTTCTCGCGTTTGAACTTGGCGACGATCGCCTTGCGAAGCTCCACCGTGCCGAGCGAGGCGGTGTAGAGCATGCGCTCCTTGCGCGCCGCCGCGAAGGCGGCCTCGGTAATGTGGGCGGGGGCCGGAAAATCCGGCTCACCGAGGCCAAGGTCGATCACGTCGACACCGGTGGCCGCCAGATCCTTGGCGGCCTGCGAAACGGCCATGGAGGCGGAGGGTTTGACGGCGGAAAGCCGGCTGGCGATATGGCTCATTGCTTCTTCTCCGTCATATAGCCCTTGGAAAGGTCTTCGGCCGTTGCCTCGGCCGAGCGCTCGGCGGGGTTTCCAAAGCCGCCGCCGCCGGGCAGTTCCAGCACCAGCTTGCGGCCTGCCGGCACATGCTGCCAGCCCTTCGGCCGCAGCTTCGTGCCGTCATCGAGCCTGGCCGAACCGGGTGCACCGTCTTCGCCGCCGTCGCGCCCGCGCGGCGGGGTCGCGATGCGGTCGAACATCGCCGAAAAGTCGAACTCATGACCTTCCGCCGGCGCGATCTCGATGATCTGGCCGAGGCCGCCGCGATATTTGCCGGCACCGCCGGAATCGGGGCGCAACTCCTTGCGCCAGACGACGATGGGGCCGGTATGCTCGGTCGCCTCGATCGGCATCGTATGGACACCCGAGGGGAAGGCGGTCGAAGACAGGCCGTCGATGCCCGGGCGCGCGCCCATGCCGCCCGAGTTGAACATCAGCACCTCGGCACGGCGGCCGGCGGAGCCTGCAACCGGCCGGGCCGAAATATGGATGTTCCACAGGGCGGCCGCGCCTTCGGCGAGAATCTGGCCGGGCAGCGCCTTGGCGAGCGCGCCGAGAACCAGATCCGGCACCATATGGCCGATGACGTGGCGCACCGAAACCGGGGCCGGCCGCTCGGCATTCAGGATATTGGTCGGCGACGACACGTTGAAGGCGGCAAGGGACGCCGCGTTGTTCGGGATGTCGGGGGCGACCACGCATTTCAGCGCGTAGCAGGCATAGGCCTTCGTGTAGATGAGCGGCACGTTGATGCCCCAGCGGCTCATCGCGTCCGTGCCGGAGAAATCGACATTGACGCCCGTGTCGGTGATCGAGACTTCGGCCGCGAGCCTGATCGGCACGTCATAGCCGTCCGTCAGCATGTCATTCGTCCACGCGCCCTTCGGCAGGCCGGCGATCCGCTCCATCGTCGCCGCATGCGTGCGCGACAGGATGAAATCGCCGAGCGTGTCGAGATTGTCGTAGCCGACCTCGACCAGCATCTCGATCAGCCGCTTGTGGCCGACGTCGTTGCAGGCGGCGAGCGAATAGAAGTCACCGATCACCTGGTTCGGCTCGCGCACATTGAGGCGCAGGATCTTCAGGAGATCCTTGTTCACCACGCCGCGCTCGGCGAATTTCATGATCGGGATCTGGATGCCTTCCTCATAGACCGACTTGCCGTCCGCCCCGAAGCCGCGCCCGCCGACATCGACCACATGCGCCGTGCAGGCGAAGAAGCCGATCAGTTCCTCGCCCTTGAAGGAGGGCGAGACCATGGTGATGTCGTGCAGGTGGCCGGTGCCCTTCCAGGGGTCGTTGGTCACATAGGTATCGCCCGGATACATTTCCTCGCGCGGAATTTCGGCGATGAAATGCAGCACCGCCTCGGCCATAGTGTTGACGTGGCCGGGCGTGCCGGTGACGGCCTGGGCAAGCATCTCGCCCTTGGCATTGTAGACGCCGGCCGAAAGGTCGCCCGCCTCGCGGACGGAAGTGGAAAACGCGGTGCGCAGCAGCGTCAGCGCCTGTTCCTCGACCACCGAGATCAGGCGGTTCCACATGACCTGCATGCGAATTTCATTGATATCGCTCATGATCAGTGACCCTTGCGCACGAGAAGAATGGTGCCTTCGACCTGAATGACGGCATCGAACGGCGACGTGACGACGGTGGAGGTTTCCCGCTCGACGATGACGGCGGGGCCGGTTACCCGCGCGCCCGGCGACAGCGTATCGCGTGGCACGATCGCCGTCTCCAGCGCCTTGCCCGACGCGGGATCGAAGACCGCTCTCGTCACGGGCACGGATGCGACGACACCGTCCGTTTCAAGGGTAAAGCGCTCACCTTCGGGGCGAACGTCCTGCGCCTTTACCGACCAGGTGACGAATTCGATTTCCGGGCCTTCGACCGCACGGCCGAAGAACTGGGCATAGCGCTCCTTGAAGGCAGCCTCGATCATTGCGGTATCCGCCGCCGTGAAGGCACGATCGGGCAGCGCCACGGGAATCTCCCAGCCTTGGCCGGCATAACGCATGAAGGCGGTGATCTCGCGCACGATCGCGCCATCCGTTCCGGCGCGCACGAAGCCTTCAGCGGTCGCCTTC
Source organism: Shinella zoogloeoides (assembly GCF_033705735.1). Taxonomy (NCBI): domain Bacteria; kingdom Pseudomonadati; phylum Pseudomonadota; class Alphaproteobacteria; order Hyphomicrobiales; family Rhizobiaceae; genus Shinella; species Shinella zoogloeoides. The sequence goes on along the minus strand of NZ_CP131131.1, from coordinate 794,490 downwards.
AGGTCGTCGAGCATGGTGTTCACCGCGCCGGCATCGAATTTCGACAGGCGCATGATTTTAGAGGCCAGCGCTTCATAGCCGAACGGCGCCTTGAGGAAGCCGATGGCCGAGCCCACGCCCGCCCCCTGCGGGATGAGGCACTGGTCGACGCCGAGCTTCTCGCAGAGCCGGGCGGCATGCAGGGGAGCTGCGCCGCCGAAGGCGATCATGATGTTTTCCGAGATGTTCTTGCCGTTCTCGACGGCATGGACACGCGCCGCATTGGCCATGTTCTCGTCCACCACCTCGACGATGCCGAAGGCGGCAGCTTCGGTCGCCAGCTTCAGCCTGTCGCCGACATCGCGCGCGATTGCCGCGCTGGCATTGTCGACCGAAAGCCTGATCTTGCCGCCGGCGAAATTGTCGGGGTCGAGCTTGCCGAGCACGAGGTCCGCATCGGTGATCGCCGGGCGTTCGCCGCCGCGCTGGTAGCAGGCCGGGCCCGGTTCCGAAGCTGCGGATTCAGGGCCGGCCTGGATGCGGCCCATGGCATCGACCCAGGCGATGGAACCGCCGCCGGCGCCGATCTCGATCATCTCGATCACCGGAATGGAGATCGGCATGCCCGACCCCTTGCAGAAGCGATAGGTGCGCGCGACCTCGAAAGTGCGCGCGGTATGCGGCTGATAGTCCTCGATGAGGCAGATCTTCGCCGTCGTGCCGCCCATGTCGTAGGAGACGACGCGGTCGAGGCTGAAGCGGCGGGCGATATCGGCGGCGAAGATCGCCCCGCCTGCCGGGCCGGATTCGACGAGGCGCACCGGAAACTCCGAGGCCGTTTCCACCGAGATGAGGCCGCCGCCGGAATGGATCATGAAGACCGGGCATTCCGCGCCCATCTCCTTCAGCCTCACCTGCAGGCGCGAGAGATAGTCTGCCATCTGCGGGCGCACATAAGCATTGGCGCAGACCGTGTTGAAGCGCTCGAACTCGCGCATCTGCGGCGAGACTTCCGACGAGATCGAGATCGGGATCGAGAGTTTTCTCGACAGGATTTCGCGGGCGCGCTCCTCGTGCCGCGGGTTCATGTAGGAATGGATGAAGCCGATGGCGACGGCCCCGAAGCCGCGTTCCGCGATGGCATTCGCCAGAGCCTCAAGCGCCGCCTCGTCGAGCGGCTGAAGCTCCCTGCCCTGCGCATCGATGCGCCCTTTGACCGGGAAGCGATCCTCGCGCGGGATCAGCGGCTTCGGCAGGACGAGGCTGAGATCGTATTGCTCGAAACGGTTTTCCGTGCGCATCTCGATGACGTCGCGGAAGCCTTCCGTCGTGACGAGCGCGGTTTTGGCGCCACGGCGTTCGATAAGCGCGTTCGTGGCGAGCGTCGTGCCGTGGATGACGATGTCGATATCCTTCGGCGCGATCCCCGCATCCCGCACCACGACCTCGATGCCGTCGAGGATCGCCTGCTCGGGGGCCGCGTAATTGGTCAGCACCTTCGTGGAGAAGAGCTTGCCCCGCACATCGAGCGCGATGTCGGTAAAGGTCCCGCCGATATCGGCACCGAGGCGAATGTCGTGACGCTGTGTCATGCGGTTTCCTTTGCAGAAAGTGCTGCCTTGCGCATTTGGCTCAGCGTCTGGCGAGGGGTCAACGCCTCAGGTGAAATAGCGAGGTCGAGGAGAGCGCCGGTCTTCGATGCGCGAGCGCGCTCGAAAGCGGCGGCGAAGTCCGCCGTCGATTCCACCCGCTCGGCATGGAAGCCATAGGCTTTCGCCAGCGCGACGAAATCGGGATTGACCATCGTGGTGCCGGAAACGCGCTCGGGATAATGCCGCTCCTGATGGGCGCGGATCGTGCCGTAGATGCCGTTGTTGAGCAGCAGGATGATCGGCTGCGCCCCATGCTGAAGGGCGGTCGCCAGCTCCTGGCAGTTCATCTGGAAATCACCGTCGCCGGCAAAACAGACGACCGTGCGCTCGGGATGGGCGACCTTTGCGGCCACGGCCGCCGGCACGCCATAGCCCATCGCGCCCGATTGCGGAGCGAGAAGCCGCGCCTTCGGCCCGAACCTGAAGAACTTGTTGGGCCAGACCGTGAAGTTGCCCGCGCCGTTGGTCAGGATCACGTCCTCCGGCAGGACGTCGTTCAGCAGCGCCGTGACCTTGCCCATGTCGACGGGCGACGGCAGGTCGGGGAGGTCGAAGCCCTTCTCATAGGCGGCACGCCCCTTGGCCCGCCATTCCGCCCATCCGCCTTTGACGGGCTCCAGAGCATCGAGCGCACGCGCGAAGGCGTTCGGGCCGGCGTGAATGCCGAGCGCCGGCCGATAGACCTTGCCGATTTCAAGGTCCGAGCCGTGGACGTGGATGATCTGCTGGCGGGGCTGCGGAACGTCGAACAGCGTGTAGCCGTCCGTGGAATTCTCCCCGAAACGGTTGTTGATGGCGAGGATGACATCGGCCTCGCGCAGCAGTTCCTTGACGGAAGCGACCATCCCGACCCCGGCTTCGCCGCAGAAGGTCGGCGAGGTGTTGTCGTACTGATCCTGATAGCGGAAGACGGAAACGACCGGCATGTCGGATGCCTCGGCGAACCGCTGGACGACGGCCATGGAGCCCTCGGCCCAGTTGCAGCCGCCATAGAGAATGACGGGGCGCTTAGCGCCTTCCAGCATCTCCCGCACGCGTTGCATGCCCACGGCCGACGGCGCGGGTTCGGCGATCTCCACGGGACCGGACAGCGGCGCGGCCGCGGTGAGCGAAGTCAGCATATCCTCTGGCAGGGCGATGACGATCGGGCCGGGACGACCCGAGACGGCAAGCGTCCAGGCACGAGAAAGGATTTCCGGAATGCGCTCGACCTGGTCGATCTCGACCGCCCATTTCGCCATGGTGCCGAAGACGGCCTTGTAGTCCACTTCCTGGAAGGCTTCCCGGCCCTTCATGTCGGTCCCGACCTGGCCCACGAAAAGGATCATGGGTGCGGAATCCTGCATCGCCGTATGCACGCCGATCGAGGCATTGGTGGCGCCCGGACCACGGGTCACGAAGCAGATACCCGGATGGCCGGTCAGCTTGCCGTAGGCCGCCGCCATGAATGCCGCCCCGCCCTCATTGCGGCACAGAACGTAGTCGAGGCGTCCGCCCGTGTCGTGCAGCGCATCGAGCACCGCGAGATAGCTTTCCCCCGGCACCCCGAAGCTCTTCGTCGCGCCCAGCGCCAGGAGGCACTCGACGAGCAGCTGCCCTCCATTACGTTCCATGTCCGTATTCCTGTCGTTCGATGAATTGAGATTGAAAGCCGCCTGTTGACAGCAGCGAAAGGACCTGCGGCCCCAAATGCTGGAACGGCGGCTCTCCCAAGGAAAGGCAATGAACGGATACACCGCTGCCCCGGGTCTCATCGGCAAGCGCGCGCGAGAACCCGTCGATAGCCCCCGCGACGGTCCGTTCGATCGCACCATTCGCGTTGCTGCCATCCAGGGAGAGCATCACGAACGCACCGCGGCCGCGCTCGATCATCGAGGGCAGGACGGCGCGCGTGACATGCAGCATGGCGGACAGATTGACTTCAAGAGCCATGTCGATGTCCGCCTCCGCCAGACCGAGAAAACGGTTCTCTTCGGGCCAGCGGAGCGCGGCATGGACGAGGACATCGGTTTCGAGGCCTTCCGCAACGGAGCGGACATATTCGCGATCCGTCAGATCCATGGCCAGCGGCACGATCCCGTGTTCGCCGCGCATTTCGTCAAGCGCGACGCGGTCACGACCGAGCGCGTGCACTTCCCAGCCTACTTTTGCAAGCGAAGTGGCGATCGCGCGTCCGGGAGCACGCGTCGCCCCCGTGACAAGTGCTTTCGTCATCACACGATTCCCATGAGGCAAGCCAGAAGATGCCTGCACAGGCCATCGGCTTAAACGAAGAAATTGGCACCCTTAGACAAGTTCTTCTTGTGTCCCGACGGCAGCATGCGTTCCGGCAACCCACGACATCGTATTCGCATGGAAATCCGGCCTGACAGCGATTGCAGCGGCTATCGGGCCGCTTTTGCCCGCTCTCGCTCAACTCTCTCGGTCGCATCTCGCGCCACGGCAACGGAACCGACGACACAATCGGAGGACCGGACGAGTGCGAAACTCATCTCGACGTAAAGCCTGCGCCCCGTCTTGTGTGTTGCCCTGGTCAGTGTCGGCCGGCCATTCAGCTTCAATTGCCCCGCCTTGACGGCGGAATCGAAGCCGGCCCAGTGCGCGTTCCGCAGATGCGGCGGAATGATAAGATCGAGCGATTCACCGATGGCCTCGCCCTTTTCGAAACCGAAAAGCGCAGTCGACGCGCCATTCCACCCGGCTATCTTTCCATCGACCGTCGCAAAGATCAGGGCGTCCGCCATCTGGTCCAGAATGAAAGTAGCGATGGCGTCGTCCATCGGCAGGGCCCTCCGCGCTCCTTCCGCGACCTCAGATAAATCGAGGCCGCGATCCTGTCAGCCCGGACACGTCGATCCGATGCAGCTTGCGGTAACGATATACCAACCGCTCCAATTCCGCCGCCCGGCGCGCGTCATCCCAGCGACGAAACAGTCCGATAACGCCGACCAGTTCCTCCAGCGCATCGTGGCCCAGCGGCCGCTCCAGGAACACCGAGCTGCGCCCGAAGAGAAAATCTTCGGCGTGCAGGACCAGCTCCGTATCGCAGATGATCGCGATCTCCTCCCGAGAAAATTCCGGCAAGGAGGCCAAGAAGGTTTCGCCCTTCGCGAGGGCCGGCGCGACCGACTTTGCGCGCGAGCCGTAGCGGGCGACAAGCTGGCGGGCTCTTTGGCGCGAAAGCCCGTGCTCATCCGTGATGGCGGATAGCAGGCGCTCCGTCGGGGCAGAGGCCTGGGAAAGGTCGGCTCCTCCGCCGATGGGCAGATCCGCCGTCGAAGATGAGCGGCGCTTGCCCAGATGGGCGAGTATCCTGTCGGTCACCTCGGCCGAAAAGGCCCGGAAGGTGGTCCATTTGCCGCCGACAAGCGAGACGATCGGGAAACGGCGCTCGCCTTCGGGGGGCAGTTCCGGCATCGAGTGATCGCGGCTGATGGCGCCGGGGTCGCTTGCATCGTTCGCCGGCAGGGGGCGGACGCCCGCATAGCTGAAGAAGATGCTCGAACGATCGACCGGAACCTGCGGGAAGAGCCGCCGGAACGCGCCGAGGAGATAGTCCACCTCCTCGTCGTCACAGGCCACGCCGTCTGGATCGTCGACCGGGATATCGGTGGAGCCGAGTAGCACATGCCCCATGAAGTTCGACAGGATGCAGATGCGCCCGCCCTCGGCCTCGAAATAGATCATCCGGCCGTGCAGGGTTTCGGCGAGGGCCGGAAGGTCGAGCAGGAGGTGGCTGCCCTTGGTGCCGCCGATCATCCGGCGCCCGGGGGCCGCGCTGGCATTCACCCGGTCGATCCAGGCGCCCGCGGCGTTGACCAGCACGTCGCATGTCAGCGGGAACAGCTCGCCCGTATCGACGTCCTGAAGCTCGACGCGGTTGCCGTCGATCCCGCTGAAACGCAGATGGTTCAGCGCCATGTTGCCCGGATTGGCGGCCATGCCGTCGAGGGCAAGTTCCACGACAAGCCGTTCGGGCGACGTGATCCAGGCGTCGTAGTAGGAAGCAGCGATCTTCAGGTCCGGGTCCAGATCGGGGATTTCGCGCAATATGTCCTGCCGCGCGATCATGCGGTGGCGCGGCATGGTCCGGTTCAGCGCGCCGTAGAGGTCGTAGAGCCAGAGGCCCAGCTTGATCACCAGCGCGCCACGCTCCGTGATCTTTGCCGGCATGCGCAGGAACTTCCGCAATGCCGGAACGATGCCGCCGAACCAGGAATGGATCGGGATGATCATTTCGAGCGGCCGGACATAGTGCGCGGCATTGCGCAACAGCCGATTGCGTTCCTCGGCGGATTCCCTGACCAGCCGGAATTCACCGGTTTCCAGGTATTTGAGCCCCCCATGGATCATGCGTGAGGGGGCCCTGCTTGCGCCGGCGCAGAAATCGCCCTGCTCGACGAGCAGGCAGCCGACGCCCTGGAGACTGAGGTCGCGGAACGTTCCCATGCCGTTGATCCCGCCGCCGACGATCAGGACGGGGACATGGCCGATGCGGCGCAGGGCCTCCAGCCGGGCTTCGCGCGTAGTGTCGCCTGCGCTCATGGGGCGGTCTTCTCCTTGTGGCGGTGCATGACCGTGTCGATGGCCTCGCGATAGCGGCCATAGCCGGCCTGAAGGCGGGGAACGGCCCGGCCCGGCTGGTAGATCCGCAGGTCCGGCGCGGTTCGCGCGGTCGCCTCCTCCCAGTCGCCGTAGACGTTCACGGCAATCCCCGCCGCGATGGCCGCGCCAAGCGCCCCGGCCTCCGGCATTTCCGGCACTTCGACGCGGCGGTTCAGCGCATCGGCGAAGAGCTGGCCGAAGAAGGGATTGCGGCTGCTTCCGCCCGTCAGCCGCACCTTGCCGACGCTTCCGTCCGGGTCGATGAGATCGACATGGTGGCGATGGTTGAAGACGATGCCTTCCGCGACGGCGCGCAGCATGTGGCCCCGCCCATGCCAGCCGCGCAGCCCGAGAAAGGCCGCCGGCACATCCTCGGCATGGGGGGACCCGTAGAGATAGGGTAGGTAGACGATGTCGGACGGATCGTCCGCGACGGCGTCCAGCTCGGCCTGAAGCAGGGCGAAGGGATCGCCGCCTGCCAGCGCGTCCCGCGCGGCCGTGCCCAGGAACCAGTCGAGATTGGCGCTGGAGGCGGGGGAAACCGACATGTTCATCCACTGGCCGGGACGCAATCCATTGCGCGCATTCCAGCCCGCCGACGTTCCCGGCACGTCGACCAGCATTTCATTGATCGAATAGGTGCCGGCGATGACGGCGATCGTGCCGGCTTTCGTCACCCCGGCCCCAACGGCGCAGGCCGTCACGTCATGCAATCCGGTGGCAACCGGCGTGCCGGCCGCAAGCCCCGTGGCGAGCGCCGCCTCCTCGGTGACATATCCCGCGATCTCGCAGGGCATCAGCACGTCCGGAAGGGCATTTGCGACAGCGCCAAGGCCGAAGAGGGCGAGCGCCTCCTCGCTATAACGCTGCGTTCCTATGTCGGTGAAGGCGACACTTGCCTCGGTGAAATCGGTCGCCACCCTGCCCGTCAGGCAGAAGCGGAGCCAATCCTTGCAGGAGAGGACGGCGGCGATCCGCTGGAAGCGTTCCGGCTCGTGCGCCTTCATATGGGCGAGCAGCGGCGCCGGGGAGGACGCGAAGGGGCGCTGCCCCGTCAGCTCCAGCGCCTTTTCCGATACGCCCGCCTCGTCCCACTGGCGCAGCAGCGGCTGGGCGCGGCTGTCGAGCGAGGTGGCGGCAAGGCCGAGCGGCGCGCCATTACCATCGAGCAGATAGAGGCCGTCGCCATGGCCCGCCACGGACACGGCGGCCGGGCGGACCGTCGCGCCGACGCTGGTGCTCGCCCGTTCCAGCGCCTCGCGGATTGCTGCGGCGGAGGCTTGCCAATGCGCCGCCATGTCGCGCTCGACGTGCCGGGGCACGGCCTTGATCTGCGCGATCTCGCGGCGGGCAAGGGCCACGACCTTGCCGTCGTCCCGGAAGACGACGGCCTTGGTGACAGTCAGGCCGCTGTCCAGCCCCAGGAGATAGGCCGGCATTTCAGGACTCCAGCCGTGCATGGCGCAGCCGCTCCTGCAGGCTGGCGAGATAGATCGCCACCAGAAGAACGCCGCCGAAGACGACCTGCCGGATCGAAGGCGGCACGCCGTGAAGGTTCATGAGGTTCTCGATGATCGAGATCACCAGTACCGCCGCGAAGACGCCGCCGACATTGCCCTTGCCGCCGGTCAGGGCCGTGCCGCCGAGAATGGTGCCGGCGAAGACCATCATGATATCGCCCTGCCCCATGTCGGCCACGACGGATTCCAGGCGGCCGACCTCAAGGAGCCCGCCGAGCGACGCCAGGAAGCCGGCGATGACGAAGCAGACGATCTTGGTCCGCTCGATGTTCACGCCCGCCACGAAGGCGGCATGCTCGTTGTTGCCGAGCGCGAGGATATCCTTGCCGAGCCGATGGCGGTCGATCATCAGCCATGCCAGGACGAAGATCGCGATCCACACCAGGACGGCCACCGGCAGGATGCCGAAGAGCTTGGCCGAGCCGAGATAGACATAGCCCTCGGGCAGATAATAGACGCCTTCCGGGATCAGGTAGACCACGATGCCGCGCATCAGCAGCATCGTTCCGAGGCTGACGAGGAAGGAGCTGACCCTCAGCTTGACGGAGAACAGGCCGTTCACCAGCCCCGCGATGGCGCCGAACAGCAACGTGCAGAGCACGGCGACGATCGGATAGCTGTCGAGCCCCATCCCCTGGAAGAAGAACACGACGGCCAGCGCTGGCGCGAGGGCGAAGGTCGATTCCAGCGACAGGTCGACATTGGCGGTCAGCAGCACGAAGAACAGGCCGAGCACCATGCAGCCGAGCGGGGCTGCCGCCCACATCACGTTCAGGATGTTGCGCGCCGAAAGGAAGCCCGGCACCGCCAGCCCCGCAAGGCACAACAGCGCGAGCAGGGCCCAGATCAGGTGCTTTTCCAGAATGAGAAAAACAAATTTGTTCACCGAAGTCATACCCGCACCTCTACGCCCTGTATCGCCTTGTAGATCGTCTCGACATCGAAGCCCGGCATGCCGCGCTTCAATTCCCGGACCGCACGTCCCTGATAGAAGATCAGGATCCTGTCACAGATCTCGGCCAGCTCTTCCTCGCTCTCCGAGATCATGATGACGCCCGCATCGCGCGACAGATCCTCGCGGATCATCTTCAGAATGTCCGGCTTGGCGGATATGTCGACGCCGCGCGTCGGTTCGTTCAAAAGCACCAGCCGCGGCGCCGTCAGCGAGAGACGGCCAAGCAGGATCTTCTGCTTGTTGCCGCCCGACAGGCCGTCTATCGGCACGTCGAGGCCGGGCGTCTTGACCTTGAGGCGCGACACGATGGACCGGGCGACGGCCTCGCATTCGCCGCGCCGCACGAAGCCGAGCCGGTTCGTCAGCACCGGAAGACCGGCGATGATCGCGTTTTCCAGCACGGAGCGGTTCTGGATCACCGCCTGCTCCTCGCGATGCTTGGGCAGGAAGGAGACGCCCGCCGTCTGGGCCGCCTTGGGGCTTTTCAGATGCACCTCGACGCCGTCCATCTCGATGGAGCCGCCATGGTTCGGAACAAGCCCGTAAAGCGCCTCGATGGCCGCGTCCTTGCCGGAGCCTTCCAAGCCGGCAAAACCCAGCACCTCGCCGCGATGAAGCGCAAGGTCGAGATGCGTGAGGGAGCGGCCGGCCTTCAGCCCCCGCACCGTCAGCACGGGAGGAGCGGTGAATTCGGGCTGGTCGGTATAGTTGATCTCGGTTCGCGCAACGTCGCCGACAATCCAGTCGGCCAGTTCCCTGCCGGTCGTCGCCGCCGTCTCCAGCGTCGCCACGCGCTCGCCGTCGCGCATCACGGAAACGCGGTCGGTAAAGCCCATTACCTCGCTGACATGATGCGAGATCAGGGTGAAGGACAGGTCCGGCTGGTCGACGATCAACCGGCGCAGGAGGCCGAGCAGGCTTTCCTTGCGCTCGCTCGTCAGCGATGCGGTGATCTCGTCCAGAAGGATCGTGCGCGCCTTCTCGATGAAGACCGCGCGGCCGAATGCGAGAAGCTGCTGGGTCTCCAGCGGCAGGTCCCCCATGCGATCCTCGGGGCGGGCGCGAAGGCCGAGCTCGCGTATCACCTCCGCCGATTGCCGGCGCGTCACGGCGGGAGCAAGAAAATTCAGGCGGCCGCCCGGATGGCGCCCCATGAAGAGGTTGTCCGCCACGGAAAGGTCGGCGGCGAAGGCCGGCTCCTGGGTGACGAGCGCGATGCCGAGTTTCTTGGCACGCGCCGGGCCGGAATGCGTCGGCGTCAGCGCGCCGTGTTCGGTGACGATCTGCCCCTGGCTCGGTGCGAGCAATCCCGCCACCATGGAGACGAGCACCGACTTCCCCGCGCCATTCTTGCCGATCAGACCGTGTATCTCGCCCTTGCGGACGCCCAGATCGACGGAATCGACGGCCAGAACGCCGGGAAACCGGCGGGTCACGCCTTGCACCGCGAAGCTCAGCGAAGGGTCCAGTGTCATGTGAACTCCTGTTGCGGGAATGGCTGCGAGCGCTTGAACGCCCGCAGCCGAGGCCCGGTTACTTGCCGAAGTCGGGCATCTTGCCCGTCTGCTCGACCGTCATTTCATTCGCCCAGTTGTGCGGGTCGTCGTAGTTCGCATCGCCCGGCACGCTGTAGGCCTGCGTCTGGTACCAGGAACCCTCGATCGCGTCGGGCGTCAGCACCTTCACCGGCGCCCAGACGGGATCTTCCCCGTCGAGCAGCACCTTGCCTTCTTCCGGTAAGGCGTTGCCGGACATCAACGTATGGAGCATCCGCATGGAGATGATGCCCTCGCCCGTCGCCGGCTGCACGGAGATATGGTCGATCTCCCCGCGGGCCATGGACTGGAATTCCGGCACCGTGCCGTCGATGGTCGCGACCGGGATGTGCTTGGGATCGTCGATCGGGAAGAGCAGGTCCTGCGCCTTGAAGGCCGGAACCGCGCCGCCGATGCCCATCGTGCCGTCGATGCTGGCGATGCCCAGGATCTTGTCCGCGCCTTCGCGCGAGATCACGTCGTCGACCACCTTGCGCGCCTTGCCGCCGTCGCAACCTGCTTCCTGCTCGACGATCTTGACGCCGGGATACTTGGCGGCGATCGGATCGAGCACCGTCCGGTAGCCGGTGTGGCGCGCGATGTCGAAGGAAGCGGTGATGATGCAGCGCAGTTCGATGAAGACGCCGCCCTTTTCGGCCCAGCCCTCCCCGCGCAGCGTGTCGAGGCGCTTGACCAGCGCCTCGCCGCCGAGGCGGCCGGCCGTCTCGTTGTCGAAGGCGACGAAGGTCTGCTTGACGCCGGGGACCCAGGCATTGGTCGTGACGACCGGAATGTTGGCCTCCTGCAGCTGCTTGACGATGCTGCGCATGGCCTCACCGCGCCAGGGCGTCAGGAGCACGCCGTCCACGCCGCTGTCGAACTGCGCCTGAAGCGCCTTGAGCTGCTGGCCGGCATCGTTCGCGCCGAAGACGTTGAACGTGATCGTGTCGCCGGTCGCGGTCTGGATGCGCTTTGCCTCTTGCTGCTGGCCGAGCGCGACGCCGTTGAAATAGATGTCGTTCGGTTCCCACCGGATGACGGCAACCTTGTAGTCCTTGGCGGACACGGCCCCTGCCATCAGGCACAGTGCCGATACCGCGGTCAGTCCCTTCAAAAAGCCTCGCATCCTATCCTCCTCTTGTGCTGGTGCTTGCTTTACAACCGGTTCTTCCTGCTGTCGTTCTTCGGAAGCTGGCCTTTTACGATCCAGCCGCCTGGTATTCCTCCGGTTCAGATGACCCGGTCATTGCCGCCATCCACCGGAATCTGTGCGCCCGTCGTCCGGGAAAAGGTGCTGTCCGCCAGCGCGACCACCGCGCGCGCCACGTCCTTCGACGTGACCTCGGTCCGCATGAGGTTGCGCGCCTTGTATTGCTCGACCGTCAGGCCGTAGCGCCGCGCCGAGGTCGCCAGCGCCTCGGGCGTCCACAGGTCGGTGTCGAAGACGCCGTCGGGATGGATCGCGTTGACCCGGATACCCTCCGGCGCCAGTTCGAGGGCGGCGACGCGCATCAATTGCGTCAGCCCCGCCTTCGAGACGGAATAGGCGGCCGCGCCAGCGCCGGGCGCCAGCACGTTGCGGGAGCCGATGAAGACCACGCTCGGATCGACGCCGTGGCGCAGGAACGGAACGGCCTGCTTCAGAAGCTTGCGATGCGAGGTCAGATTGACCGCGAGCGATGCGTCCCATGCCGCATCGTCCAGCACCTCGATATTCGCGCCGGCGCGGAAGATGCCGACATTGGAGACAAGGATATCGAGGCCGCCATAGTCGTTCACGACCTGCCGTAGCGCCGCGCTGACCTTCGCTTCATCGGTCAGTTCGACGACGATGCCTTCATAGCCCGGACGATCCATATGGTCCTTGACCGCAGGATTGATGTCGAGCCCCACGACCACCGCGCCACGATCACGCAGCGCCTCGGCCGCGGCGCGCCCGATGCCGGTGGCGCAGCCGCCGACAACGGCGACCCTGCCGGCCAGCGGCGGCAGCGCGCCCTGCGCGCGCAGCTTGGCCTGTTCCAGCTCCCAATATTCCAGCGCGCGCAGGTCGGCCTCGTCGAGCCCCTGCCAGCCGCCGAGACGAGCCGCCAGCCGAAGGGCGCGCAGATTGGCCGCGGCCACGTCCGCCGAGACGCGCGCGCGCGCCAGCGTCGGCCCGAAGCTGCGCACCGCGCCGTCGGAAAGCAGGACCCAATGGGGATGGGGCGGCAGCGGTATCAGGTCCTTGTCGCCACCGCGCTCGACATAGGCGCGGTATTCGGCGGCGAAGTCCTCCAGCGCCTTTTCCGGCGCGTCGCCGACGACGGCGGGAAAGGGCTTGTTGTGAATGACATGTTCCGGCGTCAGCGTGCCGTGGCGCGAAAGCCGGGCGATCTCCGCGATCTCCGAAGCCGGCACGCCGGGCACGGGACGCGAGATCATGGCGCGGCCGGCGATGCGGCTGACGGCCCCGCGAAGGCGGGCGATATCGACGGGATCGGTCGCGGCATCCGGGGTAGCCGGCAGGGGCGGAATGCGGGCGGAAAGCCAATCCTCGGCGCGGGCGCAGATCGCCACCATGCGGTCATAGCTTTCCCGGGCCGTATCGCCCCAGGTGAAGACGCCGTGATGCTCCAGGATGATCGCATCGGCCTCTGCGAATTCCGGCGAAAGGAGCGCCGCGCGCATCTGGCGGGCGAGATCGAAGCCGGGCTTCACATAGGGCAGGATCATGACGCGCGGGCCGTAAATCTCGCGCAGCAGCGCTGTTCCATTCGCGCTGTTGGAGACGGTCAGCACGCCGTCGGCATGGGAATGGTCGACATAGGCGGCGGGAAACAGCGCATGGACGATCGCCTCGATGGAGGCGGCCGCGGCCTGCGGATCGAGGCGGGCGCGCTTGACCTCGGCCACCATGTCGCCGTCCGTCAGGGTTTCGAGCTCGGCGAGCGCCAGCAATGCGGGAAGATCGAGCGCGGTGAAGCCTTCTATGCCCATCGTGCCCAGATCGAAACCGCTGGCCTTGACCCAGATCACCTGCCGCTCGTTTCCGAAACGGTCGGTGAGAGCCCCCTTGTAGGACGTGTTGCCGCCGCCATGCAGCACCATGGCCGGGTCGCGGCCGATGAGCCGCGACGAGTAGGCGCGCAGGTCGAGGCCCGTGATGGCCTTATCCGCTACAGCCTCGTTCCAGAGGTTTTCCATGCGATGATCCTTGTTATGCAGCCGGGCCGCAAGACCCGGCCCCTCCTCTCGGCGATGGCGGCCCTCAGGCCGCCGTCTTGCCGTGCAGGTCCTGGAAGAGCTCGTAGCCCTGCGCGCCGGTCCGGCCCTCGTGCACGACGGCGGCGAGCGCGGCGAGCATCGCCACCGGATCGGTCGACTGGAAGACGTTGCGGCCCATGTCGACGCCGGCCGCGCCCTGGTCGATGGCGCGATAGGCCATTTCCAGCGCTTCCCGCTCCGGCAGCTTCTTGCCGCCGGCAATAACGATCGGAACCGGGCAGCCGAGGGTGATGCGCTCGAAGCCTTCGTCGACATAGTAGGACTTGACGAACTGCGCGCCGATTTCCGCCGCGATGCGGGTGGCGAGGCCGAAGTAACGGGCATCGCGGGCCATGGCCTTGCCGACGCCGGTGACGGCCATGGTGGGGATGCCATAGCGCGTGCCGGTATCGATCAGCTTCACCACATTGGCGATCGACTTGTGCTCGTATTCCGCACCGATATAGACCTGCGCCGCCATGGCGGCCGCGCCGAGCCGGATGGCGTCGTCGATCTCCACGCTCACGAGCTCGTTGGAAAGCTCCGTCAGGATCGAGTTGCCGGCCGAGCAGCGCAGCACGACGGGCTTGAGCGATTCCGGCGGGATCGAACTGCGCAGGCCGCCGCGGGTGCACATCAGCACGTCGGCATGGGCGGCGAGCGGCGCGATGGTCAGGTCGAGCCGTTCGAGGCCCGTGGTCGGCCCCTGGAAGTAACCGTGGTCGAAGGCCAGCATCACGGTGCGGCCGGTATCGGGGCGGAAGACCTGCGAAAGCCGCGCCTTCATGCCCCAATCGTGATGCGCATTGCCCTTGAGGAAAAAGCGCGAGGTGTCCGCCGGACGATCCCGTCCCCAGTCCTTGCCGTCCTTGATGTCGTCCAGATCTGCCATGTCATCCTCTGTTCTGCCGCCCGTCCGGCGGCGTTTTACAGACGCGCGCCATCGCTGGCCCGGAGCCTGAAACTCCCGCCGGAAACGCCGTCTTGCCTGTCGGTGACCTCCCACCGTCGAATGATCGATTCCTAGCAATCGATTTTATAAATATCAAGGATTATGTTATTTATATCGGAATTTATGTTGCATCGCCAAAAACGCTAAATGCCCGCATCCTCAAAAACTACGCTTCCGATGCGAGGAAATCCGCTAAAAACGCTGATAATTCGTCATTTTTCCAGATCTCGCGCTTGCGCAAGAATTCGATGGACACGCAGCATGAATTCCCCAATAAAGGAAAAATGTTAAATTCAGAGCGGGACGACATGGACGATCATAACAATTCCGATCCCGAGGCCGCCTCTTCCAAGGCCGAGAGGAGACGCACGAAAATCATCCAGACGCTGATGAGCGGCTCGTCGACCCAGATACGGGACCTTGCCGAGTCCCTCGGCGTCAGCCTGATGACCATCCACCGCGACCTTTCCGTGCTCGAAAAGGAAGGGCTCGTGCGCCGCCTGCGGGGCTCGGTCTCCGCCGAGAAGTCGCTTCTGTTCGAAAGCAGCTACAATTATCGCGGGCGCAAGAACGTGGAGGACAAGAAGCGGCTGGCGCGCGCGGCGGTCACCCGGCTGGAGCCCGGCAATGCGGTGATGATCGACGACAGCACCACCACCTACTATCTCAGCGAATTCCTGCTGGATGTCGCCCCGCTGACCGTGGTGACCAATGCCGCGCCGATCCTGGAAAAGCTCCGCCACGCCCCCGAAATCGACCTGATCTCGACAGGCGGGCGCTATCATCCGGGCTATCACGGCTATTTCGGAGCCAATTGCGAAAAGGCGATCCGCTCCTATCACGTCGACGTGGCGATCCTGTCGACCACGACGATCCAAGGGCTTTCGCTCTATACGCCCGACGAGATCGTGGTGCGCGCGAAGCAGGCGATGATGCAGGTGGCACGCAAGCGCATCCTCCTCGCCGACGCCACGAAGTTCACCTTCAGCGCGCTGAACTATGTGGCTGAGATCACGGATTTCGACCTGGTGATCCTGACCGGCGACATACCGCCCGACAAACTCGATCTCATTCGCGCTTCGAAGGTGAATGTCGAGATCGTCTAGGAGCGCGATCGGTTGCGGCTGATCCTCAATCTTCTGCATCCCCACGGCGAGGAAGCGATACCCCGGCCCTTTTCAAGGCCGGGGCGATCTCCACGCCGATCAATCCGGCAGCGCGTAAGCGATCACGTAATCGCCGCGATCCGGCGACTGGCGGGCACCGCCGGCGGAGATGACGATATATTGCTTGCCGGTCTTCGGCGACTTGTAGCTCATCGGACCACCCTGGCTGCCGACGGGCAGGCGCGCCTTCCAGACCTCCTTGCCGGTGGCGCTGTCGAAGGCGCGCAGGTAGTAATCCTGCGTGCCCGCGATGAAGACCAGGCCGCCCTGCGTCGCCAGCGTACCGCCCAGCGTCGGCATGCCGACCGGAATGGGCAGGCCCATCTTGATACCGAGCGGGCCGGTATCCTCCACCGTGCCGACCGGAACCTGCCACTTGATCTTCTGCGTCTTCATGTCGATCGCCGTCATCGAGCCGAAGGGCGGCTTCTGGCAGGGGATGCCAAGGACCGAAAGGAAGCGGTTCTTGTTGACGGCGTAGGGTGTGCCCTTCATCGGCACGACGCCCATGCCGGTATTGACCGCCTCGCCGCCGCTGCTGACGGCTTCGGTGGGTGCGGCCTCGACCATCTGGATCCAGAGACCAAGGCGCATGTCGTTGACGAAGATGGTGTTCGTCACAGGATCGGTGGAAATGCCGCCCCAGTTCATGCCGCCCAGCGAGCCCGGGAAATTCAGCGCCAGATCCGTGCCGGGCACGGTATAGACGCCATCATAGCGCATACCCTTGAAGCCGATGCGGCATAGAAGCTGATCGAAAGGCGTCGCACCCCACATGTCGCTTTCGGTCAGCGTCTCCGCGCCGATCTGCGGCATGCCGACCGAGAGCTTCTGCGTGGGAGAATAGGGCTCGTTCGGGATCGAACCGGCCTTCACCGGAACGTCATCCACCTGGGTCAACGGCATGCCGGTGGCGCGGTCGAGCACGTAGATCTGCCCGGCCTTGGTGCCGAACACCAGCGCCGGGACCGTCGTGCCGTCCGCCTTCGGGAAGTCGATGAAGGAGGGCTGCATCGGCACGTCGAAGTCCCAGAGGTCGTTATGGACCGTCTGGTAGACCCACTTCTCGCGCCCGGTCGTGGCGTCGAGCGCCAGCATGGCAGCACCGTATTTGTGGTCCAGCGCCGTGCGTGTCGCGCCGTAGAGATCGACCGAGGGGCTGCCGACCGGCATGAAGACGGTGTTCGATGCCGGATCGTAGGACATCGAGGCCCAGACATTCGGCGTCGAGCGCGTATAGGTCTGGCCCGCGGGTGGCAGCGTGGTGATCTCGGGATTGCCCGGGTCGAACGCCCAGCGCAGCTCGCCAGTCACGACATCGAAGCCGCGCATGACGCCGCCGGGCATGTCGACCTGAACGTTGTCGGCGATACGGCCACCGACTACGACCGTCGTTCCGGCCAGCGTCGGCGCGGAGGTGAGAACGTAGCTCGGATCGGCAGCCTCGCCGAGCCCGACCTTCAGATCGACGCGGCCATTGTTGCCGAAGTCCGGGCAGAATGCGCCGGTGTCGGCGTCGAGCGCGATCAGCTCGGCCGTGATCGTGTTCATCAGGATGCGGCGCTGGCACAGCGCGCCTTCGGGGACGCTGACCGGCGTCACCGGCGTGGAGCCTGCCGCCGTCGGCTGGACGAGCGGCCTTGTGGCATCGAAATAGGCAAGGCCGCGGCAACGCATCCAGACGGAGGACTGGGCATTGATCTCGTTCTTCCAGATTTCCTTGCCGGTATCGGCATCGATGGCGATGACGTTGTTATGCGGCGTGCACAGGAAAACGCGATCGCCCACCTGCAGCGGCGTCTGCTGGTCTTCCGCGCCGTTGCCGCCGGGGCTGATCGGCGTGTCGCCGGTGCGATAGGTCCAGGCGACCTGGAGCTTGCCGATATTGTCGCGCGTGATCTGGTCGAGGGCGACGAAGCGGCTGCCGCCGGATGTGTTGCCGTAGGCCTCCCAGTTCTTCTGCTCATTGGCCGGGTCGACCTTGACGAGCGCGTCGGGCGTGCCGGAGAACGCGACGCTCGGATGCGACACGAACATGCCTGCAAAACCTGCGGCGGACGCGCAGGCGAGCAGGATGGCGACGACGAAGGAAGGCACGGTGGCCGGGGAACGCCCGGAAGCGCGGCCCAGCAACGGGTAGGAGAGCGCCACGACCGTCGCGCCGACGCCGAAGGCAAGTAACCGCGAATTCAGCGGCCAGAATTCGAGACCGACCTCCCACACCGCCCAGACGGCCGTGAGCAGGGTGACAAGGCCGAAAAGCAGCGCGCCCGCAGGCTTTCGCAAAACGACCAGCAGCCCGGAGAGAACGATGGCGATGCCGGCTATCAGGAAGTACCAGCTACCGCCGAGCATGGCGAGCTTCGCGCCGCCGATGGCGAAAAACAGGCCGCAAAGAATGAGAACGGCGCCGAGCACGAACAGCCATATTCTGGCAGCCGGCCCAAGTGCGCCTCGGGATTGCATCATGATTTCCAACTCCTCTGGTCTCAATCGAAAGGACAGTCGGGCTGCGAAACCATGTCATGGGCTACCGGATGAAAACGCAGGGCAACCGCCTTCATTCGCTCGAAACGGGGCCGATGGCCGGCCTGAACGGCAGGCATGCCTCCCCATCGGTTGAAATGGACCACCGCACCCTCCCTGCACAACGGCCACAGAGACATTCTGCCTTTGCAGGTATATTTCCCGCCAGTGCAAGTTGGCAAGGTTTGCCGCGGTCCCCGCCGGCATACGATTGACCACCGCGGACGGCGCGCCGCTCGTCCTAAACCTCCACTCTGTCCCCGGTCGTGCGGTCGAAGACGTGCAACCTGTCCGCCACGAGATGCACGGCGACATTCTCCCCGACGCCATGGCCTGCGCTATCCGACGTGCGGGCAACGATACGCCCTTCGGCGGTGGCGATGAACCAGAGCTTTTCATGGCCGAGGTTCTCCACGCCCTCGATGGTGCCGGCGATCGACGGCCCGTCGCCTGCCCCGAGGCGGACATGCTCGGGCCGGATGCCGACGGTGAGCGCGGTCGGAAGATGGCCCGCGCCCGGCAGATTCAGGGCGCCGATGCGGATGCTGCCGCCTTCTGCCCGAGCCTCGAAGAAATTCATCGGCGGCGAGCCGATGAATTTGGCGACGAAGAGATTGGCGGGACGGTGATAAACTTCTTCCGGCGTGCCGAACTGCATGAGATTGGAGCGGCCGGCCTGCTTCAGGGGTGCCAGCACGGCGATCCGGTCGCCCATCGTCATCGCCTCGACCTGGTCGTGGGTGACGTAGATCATGGTCGAACCAAGCTCGCGGTGGAGCTTGCTCAGCTCATAGCGCATGGCGGCACGGAATTCGGCGTCGAGATTGGAGAGCGGCTCGTCGAACAGGAAGACGGCAGGCTTGCGCACGATGGCGCGGGCAAGCGCCACGCGCTGCCGCTGGCCGCCGGAGAGCGCGCCCGGCCGCTTGTGAAGGTGGTCCTGCAGGCCGACCATGCGCGCGACGTCCGCAACGCTCGCGGCGATCTTCCCCTTCGCCTCGCCGCGCAGCCGCATGCCGAAGGAGATGTTGTCGGCCACCGACATATGTGGGAAGAGCGCATAGTTCTGGAACACCATGGCGACATCGCGCCTGGCCGGATCGACATCGTTCACGACACGGCCGCCGATGGAGACATGGCCCGCGCGGCCCTCCTCGAGCCCGGCGATCAGACGCAGCGTCGTCGACTTGCCGCAGCCCGACGGGCCGACGAAGACGACGAACTCGCCGGCCTTGATATCCAGATCGAGATTGCGGACGACATCGACGGAACCGTAGGAGATATCGACGCCCTGAAGGGAAACGGCGGACATGGCTTTTTTCCTTGATTGATCCGATGCGGCTTACTTGACCGCGCCGAGGCTGAGGCCCTGCACGATGCGCCGTTGCGCCAGAATGGCGAACAGGGCCATGGGCAGGATGATGATGATGGAGGCGGCCGACATCGCGCCCCAATCGATGGAGGCGTAGCCGCGGAAGCCGGCGACGGCGAGCGTCACGGTTTGCGCCTTCTCGAAGGTCAATGCGAGAGCGATGGTCAGCTCGTTCCACATCTTGATGGAATTGAGGATGACGGTTGCGGCAATGCCGGGGGCGGCGATCGGCACATAGATCGTCCAGACGATGCGGAAGGTGCTCGCCCCTTCCAGCCGGGCCGCCTCGGCAAGGGCCTCGGGGATATCGGCGAAGAAGGCGCGCAGCAGCCAGATCGTGAAGGGCAGCGTGAAGACCTGGTAGATCAGCGCAAGGCCGATCACCGTGTCGTAGAGCCCGATGGACTGGAAGAGCACATACATCGGCACGATGAACAGGAACTCCGGCAGCATGTAGGAGACCAGCAGCCAGATCAGGATCGTGCGCCGCCCCGGCACATGTTTCCGGTTGAGGTAATAGGCGGCGGGAATGCCCGCGGCGAGCGCCAGCACATTGCCGATGGCGCAGACGATGAGGCTGTTGAAGAAGGCGCCGGAAAAGCCCGTCGAGGACCAGGCCTTGCCGAAATTCTCCCAGACCGGCGAGAAGAACCAGACCGGCGGCATGGCGAAGGCGTCGACCTGGGTCTTCAGCGCGATGGTCAGGATCCAGAAGATCGGGAACAGCGAGACGACGACGGCGAGGACGGCGACCGCATAGGGCCAGAACGCGCGGCGGGCGGAAGCGGAGGCGGTCATGCCTTTTCTCCATCGTCGGTGTCGATCACCAGGTAGATGATGCAAAGCGTCAGGATGATGAGCGAGAAGACGACGGCGATGGCCGCGGACTCGCCGAACTTGTAGGACTTGAAAGCCGTCTGGTAGGCGAGGGTCTGCACGCTTTCCGTGGCCCTCAGCGGCCCGCCCCCGGTGGTGCCGAAAATGATGTCGAAGACTTTCAGCGTATCGATGGTGCGGAAGATGATGACGGTGATCAACACCGGCTTCAGCATCGGCAGCGTGACGTAGCGGAAGGTCTGGAAAGGCGTCGCGCCTTCCAGCCTCGCCGCCTCGAAAGGCTCGGCCGGCAGGCTCTTCAGCGCGGATGAGAGGATGATGAAGGTGAAGGCCGTCTGCCACCAGGTATCGATCATGATGATGGACGGCATGGCGGTCGGCACGGTTCCGAGCCAGGCAGGGCCGGATATGCCGACAAGCGACAGGAGATAGTTGACGATGCCGAGCGTCGGGTCGAGCATGACCTTCCAGATCAGCGACACCGCGATGCCGGACACCATCAGCGGAAGGATCATCAGCGTGCGGATCAGGCCCGCGCCGATGCGGATGCGATTGATCGCAAGCGCCAGGCCGAGGCCGAGACATGTCTCGATGACGACGGCGAAGACCGCGAAATAGAAGGTGTTGAACAACGCCTTCGGAAAGCCGGTCCCCGACAGGATCCGCACGAAGTTGCGAATTCCGACGAACTTCGCCTCCGCCCCCCAGTTCCACTGAAGGAGCGAGAGGTAGCCGGCATAGATGACGGGGTAGAGCGTTCCCGCGGCCAGCAGCGCGAGGGCCGGCGCGATCAGCCAACGGATATGTTTGTCTCGGCGCATGGTCGATACGATCCTGCTTTGAAAAGCATGGGGCCGGTTCGCCGGCCCCACGGGTCCGGTCTATTCGAGCGTGTCCTGAACGTTCGTCTGAAGTTCCGCCACGGCATCTTCCGGGGCCGTGCCCTGGTAGATCTGGTGGATCGCATCGACGATCAGCAGGACGACATCGTTCCAGCCCTGGCGGAAGACCGAGGTGGGCCGGGTATGCTGCATCTGCTCCTTGACGGCCGCGACATAGCCGGCGTCGAGCGCCTTGACGTAGTCGGCATCGGCCCAGGACGAGTCGCGCGGCGCACCGCCCGTTGCAACGCCGAGCGCCGCCGTCATCTTCCTGTTCGTCGCCCATTGAACGAAGAGCCAGGCGGCATCCTTCTTCGGCGAGTTCTTCGCGATCGAAATGCCCCAGGACCAGTGGCCGCTATAGCCGATATCGCCCGTGGAGGCCGGCAGCGGCGCATAGCCGACCTTGCCCGCGATCGCCGAGGTCGTGGCGTCCTCGAAGCCCGGACCGAAGACCGAGGCGTCGACGAAGAAGGCGGCATTGCCCTGGGAGAAGAATCGGCTCGCATCTTCCCAGCCATAGGAAAGCGCGCTCGGGGGACCGGCCTTCAGCAGCCCGGCATAATAGGAGAGGCCCTTGGCGATGCGCGGATCGTCGAAGCGCGGCTTCGACCAGTCGCCGTCGAACCAGATGTTGTAGGGAAGATCGGCCAGCTGGCTGCCCCAGGCGTCGAGCACGATGCCCGTCATCGTGTCGACAAGCTCGGCCGAACGCTTGCCGCGCATGGATGCGCCGAAGATCTTGCCCTCACCCTTGGCGCTGATCTCGTTTGCCGCGGCGATCAGCTCGTCCATCGTGGCCGGCACCTTGCCGCCGAGATACTTTTCGACCAGGTCCTTGTTATAGAAGAGCGTATAGGCCTCGAAGGAGATCGGGATCGCATAGAGCTGCGGGTCCGGCTTGCCGACCGGGAAGGACGCGCCCGCGCGGAAGCCTTCCGGATAGTCGGCGAGATCGTAATCCGCCTCAGTCTTGGCGGGATCGTCAAGATAGGGCGTCAACGGTTCGACGACCCCTGCTTCCCATTGGGTGTAGAGCGCCGAGTCCATCTGGATCATGTAGACGTCGGCGACGGAATCGGCCGAACGCACCGCAAGGTTCATACGGTCGGAATAAAGGTCTTCGGCAAAAGCGTCGATCTTCACCTTGATGCCAGTCTCGGCCTCGAACTCCCCGATATGCTTGCGCAGTTCGGCCGTCCACGGATGCTCGCTGAGCAGTACCGTGATCTGCTGGCCGGACTGCTGCTTCCAGTCGATGGCGAAGGCGCTGGAGGACAGTGCGGAGGCGGCGAGCGCCGCGGCCAACGTGATGAATCCCCTTCGTTTCATAGTCTCGCTCCCGTTGTTTTGACGACATGTAGATAAGTTGACCGCTTGACAACTTGTTACTACATGTTAGACAGTTTGCTAACACAGAGACGAACCACTGTCCATCCCCCTCGCAAAACCTCTCACGAGGCAGGCCGAACAGGCGAGGATGCACAGGGCCGCGGACCGGTTGCATCGGAGACAGACATGCGCAGCACAATCCAGGAATTCGACTATGTCATCGTCGGCGCCGGCTCCGCCGGCTGCGTGCTGGCGAACCGGCTGAGCGCGGATCCTGCCGTCTCGGTCTGCCTCATCGAGGCCGGCCCGAGCGATCGCAGCATCTTCATCCAGATGCCGGCCGCGCTCACCTTTCCGATCGAAAGTGACCGTTACAACTGGAAATTCGAGAGCGAACCCGAGACGGAACTGCACGGTCGCAGCATCGGCCAGGCACGCGGCCGCGGCCTCGGCGGCAGCTCCTCGATCAACGGCATGGTTTTCGTGCGCGGGGCGAAGCAGGATTACGACGGCTGGCGCGATCTCGGCGTCGAAGGCTGGGATTTCGAGGATTGCCTGCCCTTCTTCAGGAAGTTGGAAAGTTTCGAGGGGGGACGCGACCCGATGCGTGGCGGCTCCGGTCCCATCAGTGTCGTGCGCAGCAAGGCCGACCATCCGCTCTACCGGACCTTCCTGAAGGCCGGCCAGGAATTCGGCCTGCGGGATGCGGGGGACTACAACAGCGGCGCGCAGGACGGTGTCCATATCACACAGGCGACGATCCGCGACGGGGTGCGCTGCAGCACCAGCCTCGCCTATCTGAAGCCTGCCGGAAACCGTCCCAACCTCACCGTCATGACCGGCTGCCTTGTCGAAAAAATTCTCCTCGACGGCCGGACGGCAACCGGGGTGGCAATCGTCCGACAGGGCGAACGCAGGACGATCCGCGCTGCGCGCGAGACCATCCTTTCGGCCGGCACGGTCGGCTCGCCGCATCTGCTGATGCTCTCGGGCATCGGCGACCGTGCGGCGCTGGCGGAGCACGGCATCGCCAGCGCTGCCAACCTGCCGGGCGTCGGCGCGGATTTGCAGGACCACGTCGTCGCCCCGCTGCGCTTCACCGCACCGGGCGGTGTCTCCATCCGCCGGCAACTGAGCATGGTCGGACGCCTGAAACTCGGCATCGAATGGCTGCTCTTCAAGAGCGGCCTCGGCGCGACGAACTTCTTCGAGGTCGGCGCCTTCTTCAAGAGCGACGAGGCCCTTCCCTATTTCAACATGCAGCATGAATTCCTGCCGTTCCTCGCCGACTTCCAGTCCGGCAAGGTGACGATCTCCGACGGCTTCCAGTATTTCGTCAGCCAGATGCGCCCCTACAGCCGCGGCCGCATCGCGCTCAAATCCGCCGATCCCACGGTAAAACCCTCCATCCGCTTCAACTATCTCACCGACCGGCGCGACACATTGGAAATGGTGGACGGCATTCGCAAGACATTGGAAATGGCCCACCAGCCGGCCTGGGGCCGCTATCGCGGCCAGCCGGTCGACACACCCGACATCAAGGCCACGGATGCCGAGATCGAAGCGTGGCTGCGCACCGTCGCCAATACCGAGCACCACCCGACGAGCACCTGCCGGATGGGTACGGACGATCTGGCCGTCACCGATTCGGCCGGCCGCGTGCATGGGCTCGAGAAGCTGCGCATCGTCGACGGCTCCATTCTTCCGCGCGTGCCCTCGGCCAATATCAACGCGCCGATCATCATGGCGGCGGAAAAGATCGCCGCAACCATGACGCGGCGCTGACGGCTTGAAGAAGATGCTCAGCGGGGCGCGCTTGCCGACTTGTCTCGACATGTTAGAGACTGACGGTTTGATCGCCCTTACGAGAAAGGAAGACCGATGACCGAGACATGGCTGAAGAAGAAGCCGATCCGCAAGAGCGGCGCCGTTCCCATGTATGTGCAGGTGGCCGAAATCCTGGACAGCGAGGTGAAGGCACGCAACGGCGCGCATTTCGCCCTTCCGTCCGAAGGCGAGCTGTCGCGCGAATTCGGCGTCTCGCGCGTCACGATCCGCCAGGCCCTCAAGCAGCTCGAAGCCCGCGGCGTCATCTACAGCGAGCACGGCCGCGGCTATTTCAGCACCGCCTCGCGCATGAAGGGCGTTTCCGGCTTCCACAGTTTCACGACGGAAGTGCGCAAACTCGGTGCCGAGCCCGGCTCGACCGTCGTCGCCTACGAGGAACGCCGGCAACTTTCGCCCGCTTTCCGCAAGCACCTCCAGAGCGAGGGGGAAAGCGGCACCGACTTCATCTTCCTGCGCCGCGTTCGCAGCATCGACGGCGACCCCGTGGCGCTGGAGGATGCCTATCTTCCCACGGCACTCTACCCGTCCGCGACACGGGACATGTTCGAGAGCGGCTCGCTCTATGCGGAAATGACCGCGACCTGGGGCATCGTGCCCACATGGACGGATGCGCTGTTCGAGCCCACGGCAGCGACCGCCGAGGAGGCCGGCTACCTGAAGATCGAGCCCGGCGCGCCGGTGCTCAGCGTCTGGCGCGTCACCGTGACCGACACCGATCAGGCCGTGGAATATGTGAAGTCCGTCTACAAGGGCGGCGGCTTCATGCTCAACGTCAACCGCTACCGCCTCTAGGAGCCCGCCCGTGTCGCAACAGGATTTCGCAATCGGCATCGACATCGGCGGCGGCAGCACGAAGATCGGCCTCGTCTCGACCAGAGGCGAGATCGCCGAGCGGCGTCGCATCGTCGTCAGCGAGACCGATGGCGCAGATGCCATCGTCCGGCAATATGCGGCTGCGATCGGCGATATCCTGTCGGCCCATCCGCAGGCGAAGCCACTGGGCATCGGCATCGGCTTTCCGGGGCGCATCCATCCGGACAATCTTTCCGGTGATCTCGGCAACATCCCTGCCCTCGACGATTTCCCCCTGGCCGAGCGCATCGGCAACCTGTTCGGCCTTCCGGCCCGGATGGAAAACGACGGGACGGCGGCCGGCCTGGCGGAAGCCATGTTCGGCAGGGACAGGGATGCCCGGCGCTCGCTGCTGATCGCGGCGGGAACCGGCATCGGCGTTGCGCTCACCGTCGACGGAAAGCCCTTCATCACCTCGGGCGGCGGCCTCGGGAATGCCGGGCAGCTCATCATTCACGGAAGCGACGGCCGGCCCTGCCGGCAGGGATGCGTCGGCTGCCTGGAATCGCTCGCCTCCGCAGACGCCCTGAACGGAACCGTACAACGCTATTGCGCCGAAATGCCGGAGAGTCCGCTCGCGGCAAGGGCGCGCAGCCTCGGGCGGGAGCCCGACGCGTCGGATGTCGTGGTGATGGGCCTTGAAGGCGACCCCGCTGCAGTGGCGATGCTCGCCGATGTCGGGCGATGGCTCGGGCGTGGGGCTGCCACCTGGGCGCAGATCTTCGCTCCCGACGTCATCCTGCTCGGCGGCGGGCTGAGCGCCGCCGGCGACCTGCTGCTGGGGCCGCTCGAGCGCGAGGCCCGGCTCTCGGGCCTCGCGCTCTATCTCGCACCGGTCCGCTTCTCGCTCGCCTCGCTCGGCAACGATGCCGGCATCATCGGCGCTGCGGCGCAAATCTTTCCCACCCCCAAGCCTTGATGGAGTTTCCGTGTCCCAGTCCTATCTCGACGAAATCGCCGAACAGCCGGCAGCAATCCGCAAGCTGGGCCGGCTCGTCACGCCCGGCCTCGCCGCCGACATCCGGGCGATCCGCGCCGCGATCGACAAGGGAGACGTCCGGCACATCATCCTCACCGGCATGGGCGGATCCCTCTTCAGCGCCTACGGCACCTGGCTGCGGCTGAGCCGGTCGCTTCCCGTCCCGGTCTCACTCTGGGATACGTCCGAACTCATCCAGCAGGCGCCCACGCTGCTGCGCCCCGGCGCCATGGTCATCGCCATCTCGCAGTCAGGCGAGAGCGTCGAACTGTGCCGCATGACGGAACTGGATGCCGGCGTCAGCATCCGCGTGGCGATCACCAACCCCCGCGACAACACTCTGGCACGCTGGGCGTCGCTGGCGCTGGCGACGGAGGTTGGCCCGGAACAGACCGTTTCGACCAAGACCTACACCGCCGGCCTTGCCGCCCTATATATCTTCGAACGCATGCTGATCGACGGGGGCGACACGGTCGCCGCGGATATCGCAACGCTCGCCGACGCCACGGACGAGGTTCTGGCCAGAGTGCCCGCGAGGCTGGACGAGATGCTGGCCTTCCTCGGCCATGACTTGCCTCTGACCTTTATCGGCCGCGGCGCGAGCTATGCCAGCGCCATGATGGGCGCGCTGGTCACGGCCGAGGCCGCAAAGGCGCCGACACAGGCACTGTCCGGCGGCCAGTTCCGCCACGGTCCGCTGGAATTGGTGCGCGACGGTTTCCGCAGCATGCTGTTCCTCGGCGGCCCCGGCGCCACGCTCGACCTCAACCTGAAGACCGTCGCCGACATTGCCCGCTTCGGCGGCCGCAGCCTCGTCGTCGCGCCCGCAAGCACGGCGGCCGCGCTTTCGGGAAGCGAAGCGGTCCTGTCTCTGCCCGCCGTGGCGGAAGGGCTTCTGCCTGTCCTGGAGATCCTGCCCATCCAGCTGCTGATGGTGCCGATGGCCATTGCCCGCGGTTTCGAGCCGGCGAAGTTCCTCAACGGCTCGAAGATCACCGTCATCGAATGAGATTATGCTCCTGCGTCGACCCATTCGGTTGGGTCGACGGTTTTCTTGCCTTGTAGGCGTTGGAACAGGTGTGGCTCGACCATCAAGCTCAGAAGCGGCTATAGCGCGGGCGCTTCTACCGATCGCCGTGCGATCAGCTCCGCCTGGAGCACCTGGGAGCTGCGATACGAACTATCCTCGATCTTCTTGAGCAGGAGCTCCGCTGCTGCCGCACCGAGTTTGGCGACAGGACGCCTTATCACGGACAGCGGCGGCCGGAACACACCGGTCCATGGCGCTTCGTCAAAAGCGATGATCGAGAGAGCCTCGCCAATTCCGACCGCAAATTCCTGGGCCGCGGCCAACGCGCCCAGCGCCATTTCCTCATTCGTGGCGAGGATAGCGGTCGGCGGTTCGGGGCTTGCAAGAATCTCCGCCATCGCCGCACGGGCCGTCTCCACGCTGCTGTGGCAGTAGCGCGTCCATTCCGGATTGACCGCAAGCCCCAACTCGGCCAGCGCCGCAGTTGCCCCTTCGACACGATCCCGAACCGTGCTCACCACCTGCTCGGGCATGGCGAGGCAATGTCCTTCGACGCTGGCAGTCGCCACCAGCAAGCCGATCCGCACATGACCCGCGGCGGCAAAATGGCGGATCGCCGCCCCGGCTGCGACGCGATCGTCCGTCGTGACAAAATCGATTTCATCGGAATCGACGCGCCGGTCCAACAGCACGACTGGTACTTCCGGCTCGCTCTGGACGAGCAAATGCTCGATTTCATGCTGCGAAGCAGGCACGACGATAAGGCCATCGACCCGCTTCTCGATGAGAACCCTGACGGCGTTCCGCTCCTTCTCGATATCGTCGTCCGTATTGAGAACGAGAATCTGGTAACCGGCCCTCGAGGCGGTTTCGATGATGGCGCGGATGGCGCTGTTGAAGAACGAGTTGGAGATGTCGGCGACCACGACGCCGATCGTCAGCGACCGGCCGGAGCGCATCGACCGGGCCAGTTCGTTCACCCGGTAATTCAGCTCGGCCGCCGCCGCCAGGACGCGTTCGCGCGTTGCCTCCGTGACGAGGCCGTAGCCGCCGAGCGCGCGCGCGGCGGTGGCGCGCGACACTTCGGCGCGCCGCGCCACGTCGATCAATCTCGCTGCCTTGTCATTCGGTGCCTGCGTCATGTTCCGTTCCGATTTTCCGACCGCATGTCGATATCCCATATTGGGTTCCTCCCGGGATGGAAACCGGGTAGCCCGAGGCGCGACGCTACGGCAGGACGAGCTCGGCGCCTGCCCGGCGGCAGGTCGCGGCGGCGACCGCCATCGCTTCCATCAAATATCGTCGCCAGACGTCGGCGGTGCCGGGCCGCCCGCCGCGCAGCAGGGAGGCGACAAGGCTTGCCAGCGTCGCATCGCCGGCCCCCATCGTGTCGACGATCGGCTCCGGTCTGCCGGCAATCGGAACCGCGACCTGAAGGCCGGACCGATCGATCAGGGTCGCGCCGCCTGCACCATGCGAAAACAGGACGGTTTCGACCCCCATACCGAACAGATGTTCCGCCACCGACCGCCAGTCCGTTCCATAGAGGAGCTGAACATCCTCGTCGCTGAGCTTCACGAGGCTCGCGACGGGAAGGACCTTCTCGAATCCCTGCCGGTAGGCCGGGAGGGAGGAGATCAGGCGCGGACGGGGATTGGGATCGACGATCCGCAAGCCGGGCGCGGCGGAAAAAGCCTGTACCAGATCGTCGGCATGCGCGGGATTGTCCAGCGGATACGAGTTGACGACCGCGGCGGCGGCATTCGACAGCACATGCAGTGCCTCCGGCCCGAACGCGATCCGGCGGCGGTACATGGCCGGCGCAAAGGCATAGCTCGGCTCGCCGTTCAGTCGCGTCGAGCTGACGACGCCGGTCGGGTCCACCGTCGGCGTGTTGACGATCCGGATGCCGCGTTCGCGCGCATAGCGCAGGAGGTAGTATCCGTCCCGGTCCTGGCCGACGCGCGTGACGAGTGTCGAAGGCAGGCCGAGCCGGGCGATGCCGGCGGCGAGGTTGAGCCCTGCCCCGCCGGCGAACCGCTCGGGGTCTTTCCCCTCGGCCCTGATTTCGTCGACGATGCAATCGCCGATGGTTACGACACCATGCATCGGCGGCTCACTGCAGGTTGGTGTGCCGATAGGCCATCGTGCCGTGGGCATCGGCCATGCCGGAGGCAAGCTGCAGCACGACCGCATCGAGGAGAAGCAG
This sequence comes from Shinella zoogloeoides, assembly GCF_033705735.1. Lineage (NCBI taxonomy): Bacteria > Pseudomonadati > Pseudomonadota > Alphaproteobacteria > Hyphomicrobiales > Rhizobiaceae > Shinella > Shinella zoogloeoides. The sequence goes on along the minus strand of NZ_CP131131.1, from coordinate 765,014 downwards.
GCACGTCTGCTCGAAGAGGCTGCCGCCGAACTGCTTCGTCTCGACCACCGGAACCGGCAGCACGATGTCGGCGATGCCGGCAAGCGTGCCCTTCGGCTTGTGCGTCAGCGTGATCACCTTCGCGCCCTCGGCCTTGGCGATCTTCGCGTAGCTGAGGCTGACGGGCGTCTCGCCGGAACCGGAGATGATCAAAAGGCCATCGCCCTTGCGGACGGACGGCGCCGTCACCTCGCCGACGAAATGCACGGATCTGCCGAGATGCATGAAGCGCATCGCCGACATCTGGGCCGCAAGCCCCGAGCGTCCCTGCCCGGAGAAGAACCACCGGCGGTCGCCGTCACGGAAAGCCTCCACGACGGCGGCGAAGGCCTGCGGATCGATGCGCTCCAGCAGCTCGCCTATTTCTTGTCCCACGGCCAGCCAAGGCCTTGTTCCGGGAGCCGTTCCTTGATCCATGATGCTACCTTTCCTGGGGTTTCCGATTCCGTGATGGCGCTGCCGACGACGAGAATCTCGGGTTTGACGGCGATGACCGAATCCAGCGTCGCCGGGCCGATGCCGCCGGCGAGCGACACGCGGAAGCCGCGTGCATGCATGGCGGCGACGGCGTCGATGTGGCCGGTCGAATTGTCGCCGGCGAGGCGCGCATCCGTCGGCGAATGCACCGCGACATAGGCAAAGCCCTCCGGCAGGGTGAAGTCCTGCGGCAGCAGGATCGGCTTGCCGGATTCCGTGATCGTGTCGACGATGACGGAAGCGCCGAAGGCGACGGCGCATTTGCCGACCGTCTCGTGCGTCGCCCTGGAGGCGCAGGACAGGACGGTCATGAAGGAGGCGCCCGCGCCGAACACCATGTTGGCTTCGAGCGCGCCGCCGTCGACCGTCTTCGTATCGGCGAGGACGGGCACGTCGGGGCAGATCTCGCGCACCGTCGTGATGGCGGCGACGCCGAACCGCTTGAGAAGCGGGGTTCCCACTTCGATGATATCGGCAAGGCCGGTGAGAGCGGGCAGGATTGCGAGATGCTCGGGCTTGTCGAGTGCGACTTGCAGCAGCATGGGGCTATTTTCCTTCAGGTTGACCGAGGCCGGTGATCGCCTTCAAGAGGCTGTCGGGCGTGAATGCCGAGGACGGCGCGTCCGCGACCACCCGGCCGAGGCGCAGGACGACGATGCGGTCCGTCACCTCCAGAACATGCGGCAGCGTGTGGGAGATGAAGATGACGCCGAAGCCCTTGGCGCGGGCATTGCGGATGATCTCCAGCACCTCCCCCGCCTGGCGCGCGCCGAGATGGTTGGTGGGCTCGTCCAGAAGGATGACCTTGTTCGCCCAGGCCACGGCCCGGCCGATGGCGACGGCCTGGCGCTGGCCGCCCGAAAGGCGCGCCACCGGGCGATCGCTCGCCGGCACGGCGATGCCGACCTGCTCGAGCCCGGCATGGGCCTGGCGCCGCATGGCCTTCTCGTCGAGGAAGCCGAGCTTGCCGAGAAGACCCTTGCGCACGATCTCGCGGCCGAGGAAGACATTGGCCGCCACCGTGAGGTCCGGCGCGACGCCCGAATCCTGGTAGAGCGTCTCGACGCCGGCTTCCAGCGCGTCATGCGGCGACTTCCATACCCGGCGCACGCCGTCGAGATAGATCTCGCCGCTGTCCGGCTCATGCGCGCCGGACAGCACCTTGACCAGCGTCGACTTGCCCGCGCCATTGTCGCCGACGAGGCCGACCACTTCTCCGGCGCGCAGGGCGAAGTCGACATTGTCGAGCGCCACGACGCCGCCATAGCGCTTGCCCACGCCACGGACCTCGTAAAGAACGGAAGCGTTTTCCATCAGCGGCCTCCCTTTGCGCCAAGTCCCTGGATGCCGACGGCCAGCGCGATGAGCGCCGCCACGACGATCTGCTGCCAGTTGGGCTGGACGCCGATCAGGATGAGGCCGCTCAGCACCGCGGTCGTGATGAGCGCGCCGACCACGACGCCCGACAGCTTGCCCGTGCCGCCGAGCAGGCTGACGCCGCCGATGACCGTCGCGGCGATGGCGTTCAGTTCGCCGCCGCGCCCGGAGAGCGGCGAGCCGGAGCCGAGCCGGAAATAGACGAAAGCGCCGGCAAGGGCCGCCAGCACGCCGGACAGCAGGTAGAGCTTGATGAGATGCCGCTCGACATTGATGCCGGCACCACGCGCCGCGAAGGGATTGGAGCCGATCGCATAGGTCCAGCGGCCGAACCGGGCCCGGGACATGAAGGCCCAGGAGACGGCGATGATGACGAACACGGCGATGACGGGCACCGTCAGCGCGCCGAAATAGGTGGCGTTGCCGAGCAGGATGACCTCCTTCGGCGCGCCGGCGATCTGCGTGCCGCCGGTCAGCACGAGGCTCATGCCGGCGGCCGCGCCCATGGTCGCCAGCGTCGCGACGAAGGGCACGAGCCGGCAATAGGTGATCAGAAACCCGTTGATCAGGCCGACCACGACGCCAACGCCGACCGCCGCCAGAAGGCCGAGCGTAATCGCCAGCCACGGATCGATGCCCGCCTCGTTCGCCGCGCGGATGACGAGCGCCATGGAGACGCCCGCCAGCCCGAGAACGGAGCCCACGGAGAGATCGATGCCCCTGGAGGCGATGACGAAGGTCTGGCCGATCGCCATCAGGACGACGGGCGAGAAGTCCTGCAGGATGTTCGCCATGGCTCGGACCGAGAAGAACCGGGGATTGGCGAGCGAGAACGCCAGCACCATCACGCAGAACAGCAGCAACAGGACGACATCCTGCCTGAGGCCGGACGCCTTCAGGCGGGCCAACTTGCCTTGCATTTCCATTGTCGTAGATCTCCGTGCGGGAAACAGGAGAGCCGCCGGCTCACTCCGAATACATGGAGGAGCCCGTCTCCGCGAAATTCTCCCTGGTCATGACCACGTTCGGAATGACTACGGATTTCTCGATCTTGTCGGCGCCCTCGCCCGTGACCTTCGCCTTGGCGTATTCGAGGGCCAGTTCCGCCTCCTTGGCCGGCTGCTGGGCGACCAGCGCGGTGAAGACGCCTTCCTGCAACGCATCGACCTGCGCCTTGTAGGCGTCGTAACCGACGAGCTTGACCTTGCCGACCGCATTGCTGTTGCGCAGCGCGGCGATTGTGCCCGTGCCGCTCGTGCCGTCGATCGCGAAGATACCGGCAAGATCGGGATGGTTCAGAAGCACCGTGTTGACCGCGGATGTCGCAGTGGCCGGCTGGCTGTTGGCATATTCGCGGCCGACGATCTCGATCTTCGGGAAGTTCGCCGCCAGTTCCTCGCGGAAGCCCTGTTCGCGCAAGGTGTTGGTCGTCGCGCCCGGCGAGCCGGACATGATGAAGACCTTGCCCTCGCCGCCGATCTGCCCGGCCAGCGTCCTGGCCGCCTGCCGTCCTCCGTCGACATTGTCGCCGGTGATGTGAGAAGTCAGGTAGGCCTGGTCGGTGACGGTCGTGTCGACGGTGATGACCGGAATGCCCGCGGCCTCCGCCCGCACGACGGCCGGCTGGAGCGAGTCGGGATCGGTCGGCACGAGAATGAGCGCATCGATATCGTCCGCGAGAGCGGCATCGACGAACGGCATCTGCGATTGCGGCGAATATTCCGAGGCGCTGCCCTGCCAGACGAGCTCGACGCCGAGCTTGTCGGCCGCCGCCCGCGCGCCCTTCTCCATCGCCAGGAAGAACGGGTCGGAAGCGATGCCGGGAATGAAGGCGACCTTCAGCTTGTCCTCGGCATTTGCGGCATGCGCGCCGATGGCGAGCATGGAAACGGTTGCAGCAATCAACATGCGGCGGATGCGGCTCATTTTTCTCTCCTCCGTGAAAATGAGATCGATCTCATTAACGGATAGCATGCCCTTTTCCTCTGTCAACCGAAAAAGAGATCGATCTCATCGACAGTAAGATGCTTTCCTGATTCAGACAGCCGTAACCGGCCGCCACTGACAGGCCACGGCCGACATCATGGGCGGTTCAAGGGATGTTCGACGGTAGAGGAGGACACCGGCAGAATGGGTGCAACGGCCATCGAGACCCGACTTGCCGGATTGCGCTGCGCGATGCCCGAAAATACGCCGCAGGAGAGGCTACCTTTCGTTTCATCGTCTTTCCTCCGGCCATCCCGCCGCATCTTGTCCGAAATCGCCGTTGACCCGCGCGCAACATTTTCTATAACGGCTTCATTCACCCCGGACCCGGTGAAATTCCGGGTGGCTCTTCTGGCCGCCGATCCGCCAGACAACGCAAAAGCATCAAACCAGTTCACGTGCCGGACATCGTCCGGTCTGGATGCACTACTCTTGCGGACTTTCCCATGCTCAATCTGACAGCCTACAAGCGCGAGTGGTTCTCGAACGTTCGCGCCGACATTCTCTCCGGCATCGTCGTCGCGCTTGCCCTCATTCCGGAGGCCATCGGCTTCTCGGTCATTGCCGGCGTCGATCCAAAGGTCGGGCTTTTCGCCTCCTTCGCCATCGCCTGCGTCTCCGCCTTCACCGGCGGCCGTCCGGGCATGATCTCCGCCGCAACGGCGGCAACGGCCGTTCTGATGGTCACGCTCGTCAAGGAGCACGGCCTGGAATACCTCTTCGCCGCCACGTTGCTGATGGGCCTCATCCAGATCGGCGCCGGCCTCCTGAAGCTCGGCCGCGTGATGCGCTTCGTCTCGCGCTCGGTTATCACCGGCTTCGTCAACGCGCTGGCGATCCTGATCTTCATGGCGCAGTTGCCGGAGCTCATCGGCGTGCCGGGGCTGACCTATGCCATGATCGCCGCAGGCCTCGCGATCATCTACCTCTTTCCCTATGTCACAAAGGCCATCCCCTCGCCGCTGGTCGCCATTCTCGTCCTGACCGGCATCGCCTGGTGGGGCGGCCTGGATCTGCGCACCGTCGGCGACCTCGGCGAACTGCCGTCCTCTCTGCCGATCTTCGCGCTGCCAAAGGTCCCGCTTACATTCGAGACGCTGCAGATCATCTTCCCGTACTCGGTGGCGCTCGCTGCGGTCGGCCTGCTGGAATCGCTGCTGACAGCCCAGATCGTCGACGACATGACGGATACGCCAAGCTCGAAGAGCCAAGAATGCATCGGGCAGGGCGCAAGCAACATCGCCTCCAGCCTCATCGGCGGCATGGGCGGCTGCGCCATGATCGGCCAGTCAATGATCAACGTCACCTCCGGCGGTCGCGGACGGCTCTCCACCTTCGTGGCCGGTTCGTTTCTCCTATTCCTCATCCTCGTGCTGGACGATCTCGTGCGCATCATCCCGATGGCGGCGCTGGTCGCCGTCATGATCATGGTATCGATCGGCACGTTTTCCTGGCGCTCGATCCTGGACCTTCGCCGAAATCCGCCGTCCTCTTCCATCGTGATGCTGGCGACGGTGGCGACCGTGGTCGGCACGCACGATCTCGCAAAGGGCGTTCTCGTCGGCGTGTTGCTCTCGGGCGTGTTCTTCGCCGGCAAGGTTGCGAGGCTCTTCCACGTTCGCTCCACCCTGAACGAGGAGAAGAGCGAGCGCACCTATCACGTCGACGGTCAGATCTTCTTCGCTTCCGCGGAAGGGTTCATCGCCGCCTTCGATTTCACCGAGCCGGTAAGCAAGGTCACGATCGACGTGTCGCAAGCGCATCTGTGGGACATTACCGCCGTCGGCGCTCTCGACAAGATCGTCCTCAGATACCGCCGGCAGGGCATCGATGTCTCCGTGTCCGGCGTCAACGAGGCGAGCGCGCACATGCTCGACCGCTTCGCCCTGCACGACAAGGAGCATGCCGCGTTCTCAGCATCGACCGGACATTGAGATGAAAACGGGAAGTCCGGCCTGCCGATCCGGACTTCCCCGGCAGTTTCGAATGGCAGGACCGCAAAGTCCCGCAGGCGCGGAAAGGTGGAGGCGGACGAAGCCGAAGGCAACGGTCCGCCTCGGGGATCAATCGGCGACCGAAACATCGGGAGCAACAGACCCGATATTGTAGCCTTCGAGCTGCGCAGCCGATCTGTCCCGCCCCGGGAAGTTGAGGATGGTCGCCGTTCCAGGCGTTACCGGCACGACACGGGACGGCGGCAGGTCGAGGAATTCATGGCAGGCTGCACGGATGACGCCGCCATGCGCGACGACGAGAAGATCGCCCTCCGTGCGGGCCATCCAGTCGCGCACCCCCTCGGCAACGCGGCTGCGAAACACGCCCCAGGTCTCGCCCCTTTCCGGCGTGAAGCGCCCGGCCCGCCAGGCCGCGTAGTCGTCGGGCCGTTCGGCGATGAGGTCGGGCTTGCAGCGGCCGGTCCATTCGCCCATGTCCAACTCGCGGAACCGCTCGTCGGAGGGGGCGTCGGGATGGCCGATCAGCGCGACCGTCTGCCGGGTACGGCCGAGATCGGACGCGATGATGCGCGCCGGCTGCAGGGCCTTCGCATAGGCGCGGAAGCGCTTGACCTGGGCGACGCCGCGCTCGGAGAGCAGCGAATTGTCCTGTCCCTGCAGCCTCTGTTCGGCGTTCCACTCCGTTTCGCCGTGGCGCATGAGGATCAGCCTCATTGATGTATCCTTTCTCCAGTGGTCGCGAAGACCGCATCGGGTGTGCGAATGAACGAAAGCGCGACGGGCTCGCCCGGGCTCGCGCTGAAATAGCCGTCGGCCATGCCGGTGATGCGCAGATCCCCCACCATCGCCGTGACCATGGTCCGCCCGGCAATGGGCGCCGCCTCGGCAAACCGCGCGGTGAGCGTCGGTGCGCCGGACACGGCACCGACGCCGACTTCCTCGGCGCGATAGAGAAGCTGTACCTCGTCCCGGCCGCCGGCCAGCGCGGCCGGAGCCAGCGCCGTCTCGCCGAAGACGAGGCTTTCGCCCGACCGGCGCACCGGCAGGAGGTTTGCCGGCGGTGTGCCGAGGAAGGTCGCGACGAAGGTCGTCTGCGGATTGCGCAGCAGATCGATTGGCTTGCCGAACTGTTCGACGCGGCCATTGTTGAGCACCGCGACATGGGTCGCCATGGTCATGGCCTCGACCTGGTCGTGGGTAACGTAGACCGACGTCGCGCCGGTCGCCCGGTGGATGCGCATCAGCTCGCTGCGCATCTCGATGCGCAGTTTCGCATCGAGGTTGGAAAGCGGCTCGTCGAAAAGCAGGATGCTCGGTTCCGGCGCGATGGTGCGGGCGATCGCCACGCGCTGCTGCTGGCCGCCGGAGATTTCCGCCGGGTAGCGCTCGCCGAGCGCGTCGATGCCGAGAAGGGCGAGGACTTCCTTCACCCGCTTCTCGCGCTTTTCCCGCGGCCAGCCGGCAACCTTCAGCGGCCAGGCGATATTGCCGGCGACGGTCATGTGCGGCCAGAGCGCGTAGCTCTGGAAGACGAGGCCGGCATTGCGGCGGCCGGCATCGGCGATGACGCCGCCCGCCCCGCTGGAAACCGTCTTGCCGACGAAGGCTATTTCCCCCTCGCTGGGGCTTTCGAGGCCGGCCAGCATGCGGAGCAGCGTGGACTTGCCGCAGCCAGAGGGGCCGACCAGCACCAGGAAGGAGCCGGCGGGCACGGAGATATCGACGTCCTTGACGGCGGTGAAGGCGCCGAAGCGTTTGACGAGATTGCGGATTTGTATGGCGTCCGCAGCGCCGGTGGCGATGGCGTTCATTGCTCTTTCCATTTCTGGACGCGGTTCTGCAGGGCATGGGCCAGGAACGAGGCCGCAAGGCAGACGACGAGGATGACGAGGGTGATGGCATTGGCGAACTGCATGAAGCCTTCCGACGCATAGCGGTAGGCGACCATGCTGAGCACCGGCGAGGTGGCGGTGAAGAGAAGCACGACCAGCGAGAGGTCACGCACCATCTTGACGAAGACGAGGATTGCCCCGGCGAAGAGACCGCGGATCGCCAGCGGGAAGATGATGGCGAAGAGCCGGCGGATAAGGCCCGCACCGGTCAGCCGCGCACTCTCTTCGATATCCGCCGAGATCTGGCCGAGCACCGAGCGGCCGGACTGTACCGCGAAGGGCAGGTTGTGCGCGGAGGCCGCGACGACGAGCAGCGCGAAAGTGCCGTAAAGCGAGGGGAACGGGCCGATGGGCGCACCGAACAGTGCGATATAGGCCGCGGCGAAGGCGATGCTCGGCACCAGCAGGGGCAGGAAGGCGAGCTGGCTGAGCAGCGTCGCCAGGAGGGTGCCCTTGCGCTGCACGATCGTATAGGCGAGCGCCAGCCCGAGCAGCATGGTGGTGAAGGCGACGACGAGGCCGAGGCGAATGGTGTTCCAGAGCGCGTCGATCAGCACCGGATTGCGGAAGATGCCCGCCTGACCCTGCGCGATCTCGCCGCCGCCCTCGCCGATCCAGAAATGCAGCGTCCAGTTGGAGAACAGCGCTCCGCTCTGCGGCGCGAGGCTGGAGGCGGCCAGCACCAGCACCGGCGTGACGGTGGTCAGAAGGCCGATCAGCAGCGCGACGGCAAAGAGCGGCCAGCGCCAGGCGCCGAGTGGAAAGCGCTTCGTGCGCCCGCCCTTGCCAGTGACCGTGATGAAGGCCTTGCGACCCGACACCAGACGGTCGGACAGGAAGAGGAACAGCGCGGAAACGGCGATGAGCAGCAGGGCAAGCACGAAGCCGCGTTCGTTCTGCCCCGTCTCGATCATGCCGAAGAGGCGGGTGGAGAGCGTCTGCATGCGCACCGGCAGGCCGAGCAGCGCGGGCGCCGCAAAGTTGGCGACGGCACCGGCGAAGGTGAGCGAGGCCGCGGCGATCAGCGCCGGCGTGACGACGGGCAGGATGATGCCGAAGAAGATGCGCGGCCTTCTTGCGCCCGCCATCTGCCCGGCCTCCACGAGATCGGCCCCGACGGAGCCGAGTGCCGCGGCGATGATGGTGTAGGCGAGCGAATAATAGTGGGCGATCAGCACGATGGCCGTGGGGATAAGGCCCCAGGCGAGCCAGTCGGGAATGGCAAGGCCGTTCGTCTCGAAGAAGCCGGCCGAACCGCCGAGGCGCGAATTGCGGAACAGCGTGCCCCAGGCGAGCGCCGCGGCAAAGCTCGGGATCATGTAGGGCAGCGAGGCCATCATGCCGAGGAAGCGCCGGCCGGGCACATCGGTAAGCACGACGAGCCAGGCGAGGAAGCCGCCAATCAGCAGGCAGCCGCTGGCGACGCTGAAGCCGAGCAGCATGGTGTTCAGCAGCGGCCGCCACCACAGATTGGTCGAAAGCGGGCTGGCGAGCACCGCCGTCCAGGCGGCAAGCCCCTCCGGCGTCAGCGTCGAGAGGAGAATGCGCAAGAGCGGCGCGACCACCAGCACGGCGACGATGAGCACCAGCGCGGCCGGCAACAGGAAGCCCGATCGGAGCAGCCGGCTGCCCGATGGCACGGAAAGCGAAGTCGATGTCATGAAAACCCTCCGCGCGGACCGGCGCGCCCGTGTTGATGCCTGTGCGGCTCCCCGTAAGGAACCGCGCGACACGCCGGCCTGCGGGTTCGTTACTGGAGCGTGATGATGAGGTCGGAAATGCGCCCGCGCGCGGCCGCCGTCTTTGCCGGATCGATCGTCCAGGCCTTCAGTTCGCCGAGCTTCACGGAGTCGGGATGATCGGCGATGGACGGACGCACCGCATAGTCGCCCGGCACGTTGAAGGGCTCGAAGCCCGGACCGCCGGTAGGCGTGTCGTCACCGAACATGAAGTCGATGAGCAGGCGCGCGGCCGCCGGATGCGGCGCCTTGTCGGCGATGGTCAGGATCGCCGGGAAGAGGATGCCGTTGGCGGGCTCGACATTGTTGGCGACCTGCAGGGCCCAGCCTTCCTTCTCGTTGTCGCGGCGGTCGGAATAGGTGCCGAAGCCGACAGGCGGGTTCTTGGCGTTGACGTCGCCGACCGACTTGTTGAGCACGTCGCTGTTGGGCAGCATGATCAGGTCGTTTTCGATGAGTGCCTTGATGAACTGCTCGCCGGCGCCTTCAAGTCCGTCCTCGACTTCGATATCCTTGCCGAACTCGGCCTTGTAGGCGGCCGCCATCTCGTCGGGATGGAGCGCGATTTCGGTGAGGAGATCGAGCAGTTCGCCGCGCTGGCTCGGATCGACCATCAGCACCCGGCCCTGCCATTCCGGTTTGGTGAGCTGCCAGAGATTGGTGACGGGCGAACCGTCAGGGAAGGCCTTCTCGTTGTACATCAGCACCTTGGTCGACAGACGCTGCGTGAGGAGCGGCGCCTTGTAGCGATCCTCCAGCACGCCCGCGACGCGCGGCGGCACGTAATTCACGATGCGCTTCTCCTCCAGGAGCTTCGTGAAGACCACCGGGGAATCGGCGATGTAGAGCACGTCGACGGCATGCACGCCGGCCTGCTGCTCGGCCTCCACGCGGGCGATCTGCTTTGTCGAGCTCATGTCGAGGCCGATGAGGTCGATGCCCGGATAGGCCGCCTCGAAGGCCGCTTCGATCTTGGCGATGCGGCTCGACAGCGAGAACACGGTGACGCTGCCCTCCTTCTGGGCGAGCGGCAGCAATTGCTCCGGCGTCAGCCCGTCGAGATCGTCGGCCATCGCGGCGGCCGGCAGAACGAGAAAGGCCGCAAGGGCGGTCGAACACAGTCGTTTCAGCATGGTTTCCTCCTCCAGGTTTCGTTCAGTCGAAGTCGTTGAAAAGCCCCGACAGTTTTTCCAGTCTTCCAATGATCTCCCGCTCATGCCGCCCCGCGATCGTCAGCACGATGCCGTTGACGATGGCGAAGGGGATGGTCGGGGTCTGGAATTCGCTTCCCGAGCGGCCACGCGGGGCGGCCAGCATGAGATCGGCCGGCGGCTCCATCAGTGGACCGGCGAGGTCCGAGATCAGGATGGTGCGCGCGCCGACGCGGGCGGCATGGCGCGCCAACGGCGCATAGCTTTGCGGCTGCTTGCGGAAGGCAAGCGAGATGACGATGTCGTTGCCGTCCATGCCGACGAGGCGCTCGGCGATGTCGCGGCCGCGGCCGGTGAGCGCGATGGTCGTCATGCCGAAACGGTCGAGCCGGCGCTGCAGGAAGCCGGCGACGGACTGCGCATGGCCCTGCCCGAAGACGAAGACCCGGCGCGCCTCGAAGATCATGTCGGCGGCGCGGTCGATATCGGCCTGCGGCACGGCGCGCGCGAGCGTTTCCAGCGCGGCGATCTCGGCATCGATGAGGTCCGTCAGGTAATCGCCATGCTCGACCTTGGCGACCGAGCGGCGCATGCGGTTCGCCGCATCCTGATCCAGCAGCACCTCGCGCTGAAGCTCTGCCCGCAGATCGGGAAAGCCCTTGTAGCCGAGCTTCTGCGCCAGCCTTGTCGCCGTCGCTTCATGAACGCCTGCGCGCTGGGCGATCTGCGGCCCCGACAGGAAGGCTGCCTCCGCGCGGTTCGTCAGCATGGTCGCGACCAGCTTCTGATCCGCGTCTGTCAGCTTCTTCGACTTGGCCTTTATGCGATCAAGAATGTTCATTGCGCCCGACAAAGTTGTTTGCAGCGCCGATTGTGTTGGCAAAGATGTTTGCAGTCAAGTTGCGTCGGGTAAGAATCCTTGCAAAGGCCTGCAAGGCGGAACCGTTTTCCGTGACGCCCGGCTCCCGACAACAAACGATGCCTTCACCACGTTCGCTCCGGTTACGCAGGACCGCTCGCGATCGGCATCTCATGTCAAATGTGGCGTAACGGGAAGGCATCGACATAGTGACGTCATTATGTCATTACGACCATCATGAACATTGACGATGACCACAGCCCCCTCTACGCAAAAGTTGAAGCGGCGCTGATATCCGACATATCCGCCGGCGTGCTTCGTCCGGGTAACCAACTTCCACCGGAAGATCGTCTGATTGAACGCTTCGGCGTCAGCCGCACGACGGTTCGCAAAGCGATCGCAAACCTTGTGTCGCGTGGACGGGTCGAAATCCGTCGCGGCAAAGGCACCTTCATCGCGCCGCCGAAGGTGACCCAGGAACTGACCCAGCTGACAGGCTTCGTCGAGGACATGCGGGCGCTTGGCCGCACTGCGACCACCCGGCTGCTGGACAAGCAAAGCGTGCCTGCCGATGAGGTCGCCGGCAGGCAACTGGCCGTGCCGCCCGGGAGCCTCGTCATGCGGATTCAGCGCGTCCGGATGGCCGATGGCGTCGCCATGTCATTTGATGAAACCTACTTGCCGCACGAGATCGGGAAGAAGATCGTCACGCATGATTTGGATGCCGAGCCTATCTTTTCGCTGCTCGAAGACAGGTATGACCTGCCGCTCGTCGAAGCGGAGTACCGGCTGGAGGCCACGACCGCCGCGCCTGACGTAGCACAGGCCCTCTGCATCGAGCCCGGCAGCGCGATTTTCCTGATCGAGCGGACGTCCTACACCGAAGGGCATCGCCCCGTCGATTATGAAAGGCTCTACTATCGCGGCGACCTGATCAGCTTTGTCACGCGTCTGGAACGGCGTCCGCGCAGCCATTCGTGACGGGAGGCGGGGCAATGGAAACCCTGTGGCTATTCGTGGCCGCGTTCGGCGCCAGTGCTCTCGGCGGTGTGCTGGGCATGGCCAGCGGCATTTTCATCGTGCCGATCCTCACCTTGCTGTTCGGCGTGGACATTCATGTCGCGATTGGCGCGAGCATCGTTTCGGTTATCGCCTGCTCATGCGGCAGTGCAGCCGCGTTCTTGGAAGGACGCCTGACCAATATCCGCCTTGCCATCGTGCTGGAGACGGCCACCACGCTCGGGGCCCTGACCGGCGTGCTTCTCATCGGGATCGTCTCGACGCGAGCCCTATACGGTCTCTTTGCTGCCATTCTGGCGATTTCTGCCAAGCAGATGCTTGCGCGACGGCACGAGGCGATTGATACGGCCGCCCCGAACGTGAAGGATTGGGGTTCGGTGCTGCGCTTGCATTCCAGCTTTCCCGATCCGGCGTCGGGGCAGATCGTATCGTACCGGGTTGGCCGCGTCCCGCTCGGCATGGCGCTGATGTATGGCGCAGGCCTCATCTCCGCACTGCTGGGGATCGGCTCCGGCGTCCTGAAAATCCCGGCCATGGACACCGCCTTGCGGCTTCCCATCAAAGTCTCGTCCGCCACCTCGAATTTCATGATCGGCGTCACCGCAGCCGCCAGTGCCGGCGCTTATTTCGTCAGAGGCGATATCGACATTGGCATTGCCGGCCCCATCGCGATCGGCTCGGTCGGCGGCGCGCTTCTGGGCGCGCGCCTGCTGATGTGGCTTCCGGCCGACAGGCTGCGCGTCTTCTTCGTGATCGTACTTTCGCTGCTGGCGGTTTTGATGGTGCTGAGCGCCTTCGATCTCAACTTTGCCGGAGGATTTGCATGAAGCCCGGGACAGACGATTTCGAGCGGCGGGACCAGATCATTGCCGGACTTCTCCGGTATGGAACCTGGCTCGCCACCTCGCTGGTCGCCTTCGGCCTTCTCCTGACTCTTTTCGAACCGGTGCCACGCTGGCCGGCCCTCCCGCTGAGCGGACATGACGCGATGAGAGCGGGCATCGTGATGTTCATCTCGCTGCCGATCGCGCGCGTGGCATTGCTGCTGGCCATCTTTTTGCGAGAAAGAGACTACGCCTACACGGCTATCGCGGCGCTTGTGCTGGCAATCATCGCCGCCGGCCTCATCCTTGAAGCGTGAACGGCCTGATGCCGGAGTAAATTCAATTCGGGCTTTCATTCCCGAGCTGATGCATGACCAGGCCATGGATTTACCGTCCGCCTTACTATTGGTTCAATATGTCCAAGGCCCTACGGTGAATCTCCTGATTGGCCGCCATCAGCACAGCCTCGTATCGACGGGCATCGACAAGCGGCCGCCCCTCCAGTCGGTCACGATGCCGCCAGCCGCCTCCACGATGGGCATCTGGGGCAGGATGTCGTAGTCGAAGACGTTGCTTTCAACGAGCAGGTCGATGCCGCCGAGCGCGAGCATGCCGGCGGCGTAGCAATCGTGCGAGAACCGGCTGAAGCTGACCTTCGCCGCAAGCGCCGCGAAGCGGTCGTGGCCCACGCGGTCGAACTGCTCCGGGGCGGATGTATAGAGAATGGCCTCGGCGAGCCCGGTTTTGTCGCTGGTGCGGATCGGCTCACCGTTAAGGGTCGCCGCCGCGTCTGTGCCGAGCCAGCGCTCGCCGGTGATCGGCTGGTTGATCAGGCCGAGAACGGGCTCGCCACGATGAAGAAGCGCGATCTGGGTACCAAAGGCGAATGACCCCGAAAGGAAGGATTTCGTGCCGTCGATCGGATCCAGAACCCAGATCCAGTCCGCATCGCTACGGCAGACACCGAATTCCTCACCCCTTATGCCGTGCTCCGGGAATGCAGTCTCGATCATCCCGCGCATGACCGTTTCCGCGTTGCGGTCGGCGATCGTGACGGGACTGGCGTCGGCCTTGGCATCGACGGCGATCCGTTTGCGAAACCACGGCCGGATCGCTTCGGCGGCGGCATCGGCCATGGCGTGCGCCAAGGCCAGGAATTCCGGCGGGCAAGTGGTATGGGCGCTCATCCTTCGGTCCTTTCAGCTTCATGGGCGATGTCTTCGAGCATGGTGCGGATCGTTTCCACCTGCCGTCGGGCGGCAGCCGCCTCCCGGCTCAGGCGCACCTCGATATTGCCCGGACCGATATCGGTAAAGCTTGCCGTACGGCCGGGAATGAAGGGATCCGGTCCGTCAGAGGGCCGGCGTAAAGCCGGGGCGAAATAACCCTCCTCCTCCTCCAGGCCGAAGGCCAGGACCTGGGGCCTGTCTCGCCCCAGCAGAAGCAGGTCCACGAACATCGCCTGCATCGGCAGATGGCCCTCGCCCGACAGGCAGGCAAGGTGTGCCCAGCCACCATTATCAGGCTGCACGAGGCAGTCCTTGACATGGACCTCGGTGACATATGGCGCCTGGATCGCGAGCGCCGGCATCGGCAGTTCATAGGCATTGATCATGTTGCCGAAGTCGAAAAGCAGGCCGAGGCGCGGATTGGCGACGGCATTCACGATATGAACGAGCTCTTCCGATTTCAGGTCCTCATGCTGTTCGAGCGTCAAGCGCAACCGGCCCTCGGGATCCAAGTCGGCAAGGCGGCGCAGATCGGCGATCGTCCAGGCGATGATTTGCGATACCCGCCCCTCGTAGCGCGGATAGCACCGCAGGGAGGTCGCCCCCGTGGCCAGCCCGATACGCACCGCGTCTGCAAGACCGCTCGCATGCGTCGTGCTGGTTTCGATATGAAGTTCCAATCCCCGCGCCTTCAGTTGCGCGGCGAAGGCAGTGAGCGCATCGTCGCTCATCCGGCTGAGGCTGGCCTGTTCTCCGTCGTCGACATGCAGCTTGAGACCGGCAAGGCATTGCGCTTCGGCAAAATCCACGAGCTGTAGCGGCGTCATGCCGCCGAAGCGCATGTTGAGATGGAAGGCATAAGCGTGGGCGAAGAGCGGTGCGCTGCGTGCCCGAGCGGCAAGCCGGAGGCGGCTTGCCGCAGGCAACGCAGCCACTCTTTCACGCCAATCCTGAGACGCTTCCCGGCCCCATGGCATTTCCGTCACGATGTCGGCTCCTCCTTGAGAATGACCGTGCTCCGCGTTCAGGCGGCGAGCACCAGCAGATCGCGCCCGGATACACTGACCTCGACAGGCGCGCCCACCACCGGGGGTGGCCGGTCGGGCTGGTTGAATGTATCGAGGGAGAGAATCTGGCCGCCCACCGCCACGCGGATACGGATCACCGACCCGAGGAAATGCACTTCGGCGATGCGGCCGGAAAGCACGACGTCATGCCCCTCGGCGCGCCCGAGCGCCACGATTTCCGGCCGCAGCGCCAGACTGATGCGCTCACCGGCGCGCGCAGACAGGGGACGATTCAGCGCGACGGGCACTTCGCCGAAGCGCACCCTGCCGCTCTCCGCCTCGACCACATCGGCATCGACAAGATTGAGCGTGCCGACGAATTCCGCCACGAAACGCGTCGCCGGGCGGTTGTAGATCTCGAAAGGCGTGCCGACCTGGTCGGCGATACCCTGATGCATGACGACAATGCGGTCCGAGATGGAGAGGGCTTCCTCCTGATCGTGCGTGACGAAGATGGTGGTAATGCCAAGCTCCTGCTGGATGCGGCGAATTTCCTCGCGCAGGCTGATGCGGATTTTTGCATCGAGCGCCGAAAGCGGTTCATCGAGCAGCAGAACCTGCGGGCGCGGGGCAAGCGCGCGGGCAAGCGCCACGCGCTGCTGCTGGCCGCCGGAAAGCTGGAAGGGATAGCGCTCACCCAGTTGCGGCAGGCCGATCAGTTCCAGCATTTCCGAAACGCGGCGGGCAATCTGCGCCTTCCCCTCCCCGGCAACCTTGAGGCCGAAGCCGATATTGTCGGCCACCGTCAGGTTGGGAAAAAGCGCATAGGCCTGGAAGACCATGCCGATCTTGCGCCGATTGGCGGGAAGGTCCGTCACATCCCGCCCGTCGATGCGGATCGTGCCGGATGTCTGCGTCTCGAAACCGGCGACCATGCGCAGCACCGTGGTCTTCCCGCAACCGGACGGGCCGAGGAAGGAAACGAACTCGCCCTTTTCGATGCCGAGATTGAAATCCTTGACGACGCGGAGCGAGCCGAAGGTTTTTTCCAGATGCTGGATGTCGAGAAAAGCCATGGTCAGCGCCTCGCGGTGGAGAATTTCGAAAAACGGGTGAAGAGCTGGATCAGCCCCATGCAGGCCCAGGTGATGGCAAAGGCGACAACGGCGAGCGCAGAAGGCTCATAGGCGCGGTTGCTGCCCATCCAGACCATGTAGGGCCCGAAGGAATTGACGTTCAGCAGGGCGGCGAAGACATATTCGCCGATAACGATCGCAAAGGTCAGGAACGCCCCCGACAGGACCGAGACGAAGACATTCGGCAGGATGACGACCGCAAGGATTCGCACCCAGCCGGCCCCCAGCGACTGCGCCGCCTCGGTAAGGCTGGCGATATCGATGGTGCGCAGGCCCGTATCGACCGAACGGTACATGTAGGGCAGTGCAAGCGTCGCATAGCCGAAGAGCAGGAGGAGGTTGGTGCCCCACCAGGTCCCCGTCAACGGCAGGATGGAGGACGTGTTGTAGATACGAATATAGCCGAAGACGATGACGATGGGCGGAATGACCAGCGGCAGCAGCGTGATGAACTCTATGACAGGCCGCAGGCCCGGAAGTTTCAGCCGTACGAAGAAGGCGGTCGGTACGACAAGGAGAATACCGAGGACGATGGTGAGCAGCGCCAGCCCGACCGAATAGAGGAAAGTCTGCTGGAACTGCGGATCGGCCAGCACGATGCGATAGGCTTCGAAGCTGTATTCGCCGCGTTTCATGCGCATCGAGAAATCGACCATGCCGGCGAGCGGCAGCAGGAAATAGAGGCCGCCCAGCGCGACGGCGACAAGAGACCAGAAGCGTTTTCCCGTCATTTGACCCACCGTTCGGCGCGCATGCGCAGGAGGATGTAGATGCCGTTGGCGATCGCGGTCAGCAGGATCATGCCGAAGGCGATGGCATAGCCGAGATGCGGATCGTTCAGCACGTCGCCGCGGATCTGCGCGAAAAGCACGATGGGTGCGATGGAGAGTGAGGAGCCGGTGAGCGCGATGGCCGTGGCGACGGCGCCGAAGGCATTGGCGAAGAGCAGCGCCAGCGTACCCAGCAGCGACGGCCACAGGACCGGCAGGGCCACCATCCGCCAATATTGCGCACCGGAGGCACCGAGGCTTTCGGCCGCCTCGCGCCATTCGCGGCGCAGGCCTTCGAGCGCGGGAGCGATGATCAAGACCATCAACGGGATCTGGAAATAGAGATAGGTGAGCGCCAGCCCGAGGAACGAGACTATGTTGAACCCGGAGCCATAGAGATTGATGCCGAACCAGTTGCGCAGCAGCATCGTCACGAAACCGAGCCGGCCGAGCGTGGCGATGAACGCGAAGGCGAGCGGCACGCCGGCGAAATTGGAAGCGACACCGGAGAAGGTGACGATACCGTTGCGCAGCCAGCGCGGCAGGCCGCCGAGCGTGATGGCGGCTGCGATGAGGAAGCCGAAGAGGCAGCCAAGCACCGCCGTCAGCAGGCTGAGCTCGATGGAAATCCAAAAGGCTGCGCTGATCGAGGGCGAGAGCAGCTTGCCGAGATTTTCGAGGGTCACCTCACCCTGCGCGTTGCGGAAGGCGCCGACGACGATGTTGAGCGTCGGCAGGATCAGGAACAGCGTGGCAAAGAGAAAGAAGGGGGCGACCCCGACCCAGTTGAGAAGCCGCCGCGGCCGCAAGGCCGCCGGCAGCAGTGCGGCGCTTGTCGTCATCGGATTGTTTCCTGAGGGGAGTTCGGCCGGACGCCGGGTAGAAAGCAGGGCCTCCGGCCGGGTCTGTTACTTCACGTTGGCGCCGACGACCTTGTCCCAGCCTTCGACGATCGCGCCCTTGTTGGCGTCAAGCGCCTCGACGCTCGGGAAGACCGCCTTTTCGTAGGCTTCGGCCGGTGGTAGCTTGTCGAGCAGGTCCTGGGGGAACTTCCCCGCCTTCAGCATGGCGTTGAAGCGGGCGGGATGGCAGTAGCCCTTCAGCCAACCGATCTGCCCCTCGTCGGAATAAAGATACTCCATCCAGAGCTTGGCCGCGTTCGGGTGCGGCGCATAGGCCGAGATGGCCTGCACATAGACGCCGGCGACCACGCCCGTCTTCGGCACGATGACATCCATCGGCGGGTTACCGTTCAGCGCATCGCGCCAGGCGAGCAGATTGTAGTCCCAGGCCGCGATGATCGGCGTCTGGCCCTGCGCGATGGTTCCGGCCTTGCCGAGGACGGGCACGAAATTGCCGGCCTTGTTCAGTTCGGCGAAGAGTTCCAGCCCCTTCTTGCCGGATTCCGCACCTGGTTCTGCGCCGCGCGAAATGCCGGCCGACATCAGGGCGAGGATCGCCTGTGCGGAGGAACGCGGATCGCCGGTTAGTGCGACCGAACCGGAATATTCAGCCTTGGCAAGATCGGACCAGTCGGCCGGCGAGGTCTGGATCAGGTCCTTGTTGATGCCGAAGGCCATGACGCCGTAGTAATCGCCGTACCAGTTGCCGTCCGCATCCTTGATGTTGTCGGGAATTTCGTCCCAGGTCGCCACCTTGTAGGGCTGCAGCAGACCTTCCTTCGTGGCAGCCGGCGCAAAGGCGAGGCCAAGGTCCACGACGTCAGGAGCCTGCGAGCCCGTATTGCCCTTGTTGGAACGGATCGCTTCCAGCTCGTCAGCCGTGCCGGCGTCGGGATTCAGCTCATTGACGGCAATGCCGGCATACTTCGCCTTGAAGCCTTCGATGACTTCGCCGTAGTTGCACCAGTCGTGCGGCAGCGCGATGACCGTCAGCATGCCCTCTTTCTTGGCTGCATCGATGAGTTCCTGGGGCGCTTCGGCGCGGGCAAGGCCCGGTAGCGCGGCAGCGATGGCGAGCGTGGAGACGAACGTCGAGCGGACGGTGTGGGATAGGCGCTTCTTCATGAATTCCTCCTGTTTGGCATCTTCGACAATTGGTGGTCGCTGGCTACTGGCCGGCCTTGGCAATAGGCCGCAGGTGCCACCGCGTATTCCGGTTCCCCCGCACTCTGTCTGCGTCCCGGGGGCTGCATCGGTGCGTTTCGTGTAGATGGAGCATGTAACAATTGGACAACAATAAAATGTCCATTATTGTGCTTTTGATTGTACCAATTCACGAGGTCGCCATGGCCAAGCAGTTCGAAGGCCCGATCTTGCCTTTCCTTCGCCTTGATGCGGCGGCGGCCGTGCCGAAATTCCGGCAGGTGCAGGACCAGTTACGCCAGGCGATCCTCAAGGGATATCTGCGTGCGGGCACGCGCCTGCCGGCAAGCCGCATTCTCTGCGAGGAGCTCGGCCTGTCACGCCAGACGCTGGTGCGCGTGCTGGAGAACCTGAAAGCCGAGGGATATCTCGAGGCGCGCCAGGGAGCCGGCACCTTCGTCTCTACCGCCTTGCCGACACCGGCGGCAAGACCGTACCGGCGCAAGCCCGTGGCCAATGCACCCGATACGCTGCCGCTCCGGCTGTCGCGGATCGGCACTCTCTCCCGGCAGATGTCGGCCGATATCGGCCAGTTCGAGGCGATGCCCTTCCTTCCCAACCGACCGGCTATCGACCGCTTTCCCTTTGCACTGTGGCGCAAATGCTGGAATTCGGTGACGCGCGGCGGCAGGGTGGCCGCGCTTGGCTATGGCGATCTTGGCGGCGAACTCATTCTGCGCCAGCGGATCGCCGAATATCTCGCCGTGCATCGGCACGACCCTTGCGATCCCGAGCAGATTGTCATCACACCCGGCGGGCATGCGGCCTTCACGCTCGCGGTGCTCGCGCTGGCCGATCCGGGTGACGGCATCTGGTTCGAGGATCCCGGCCCTGTCACCGCCTACAACCTCTTCCATACACTTGGCTTCCGGATGTGCCTTGCCGATGTCGACAGCGAAGGCATGGACGTCGCCGGTGCGGCGATGCGCTATCCGGATGCACGGATCGCCTTCGTCATGCCCTCACGGCACCATCCGCTCGGCGTGACGCTTTCGCTTCCGCGCCGGCTCGCGCTTCTCGAATGGGCACGGATGAACGATGCCTGGATTATCGAGGACGACTATGACAGCGAGTTCCGCTACGACGGTGCCCCGCTACCCTCGATGCGCTCCATCGACGGCCATGACCGCGTCATCTACGCCGGAAGCTTCAGCAAGGCACTTTATCCCGGGGTGCGCGTAGGCTATCTCGTGCTGCCGCCGCGGCTTGTCGATACCTTCCGCAACCTTTCGGGCCTGATCAATCGAAGCGTGCCCGTGGAAACCCAGCTCGTGCTCGCAGAATTCATCGGCGGCGGCCACTTCGCCAGCCATCTGCGCCGCATGCGCAGCCTTTATTCGGAGCGCCGCGAAGCCTTTCTGGAGGCGGGTCAAGCCGCGCTCGCCGGGCTCGCCCGCATCGACTGCTCCGAAAGCGGTCTCAACGCGCTTGCCTGGCTTTCGAGCGAACGGGAGGACAGCGCCGTTCGCCGCGACGTTCTCGAAGCGGGCCTGCAATGCTACCCGCTCTCCGATTACACCGTCGCGATCCCAAAGCCTGGTGCGCTCATCCTCGGCTATGCCGGCGTGCCCGCCGAACGGATGAAACCCTATCTCGGGCGCCTCGCAGAGGCTCTTTCCCGATAATGCCCCCCGTGAATCCGCGAGGACCAGATGGCGAAGCGGGCCTGCAGGCCACGAAACAGGGCCTCTATGAAGAGCGCCCAATCGTGCCGTTCCTCCGGGTCTTCCCGTTCCCGCCGGGCAACAACATGTCCTATCACCCGCGGCATCGTTGATCCCCTCAATGCTGCAGGGTACGCACCGGCGAGCCGCTGCGCTGGGTCGTGCCAACACCGGGCGCAACACCGACCTCCGCATTCGAGGCGGCGAGCAGCGGCTTGCCGCGCACGATATCGGAAGCGCGCTCGGCAAGCATGATGGTCGGCGCGTTGAGGTTGGCATTCGGCTCGGCCGGGAAGACGGAGCTGTCGATCACCCGCAGCCCTTCGAGGCCGCGCACCTTGAGGTCACTGTCGACGACCGCCATGGCGTCCTCGCCCATGCGGCAGGAGCCGCAGGGATGATAGGTGCTCTCCATGGTCTCGCGCACCCAGGCGTCGATCTCGTCATTGCTGCGCACATTTTTTCCCGGCGCGATCTCCTCGCCGCGGAACCGGTCGAAGGCCGGCTGGGCGATGATCTCGCGGGTAAGCCGCAGGCAACGGCGGAAGCCTTCGCGGTCCTCCTCGCGGTCGAGATAGTTGAAGAGGATATCCGGCTGCTCGTGCGCCTCCGGCGAGCGCAGGCGCACATGGCCGCGGCTCTTCGGCTTGTTCGGGCCGGTCAGCACCATGAAGCCGTGCCCGTCGAGCGGTTTCTTGCCGTCGTAACGCATGGCGGCCGGCAGGAAGTGGAACTGGATATCCGGCCATTGCAGCGACGCATCGGAACGGATGAAGCCGCCGCTCTCGAAATGGTTGGAGACCGAAAGGCCTTTCTTGAACAGCAGCCACTCCGCGCCGATCATGGCGCGGCTCAGCAGACCCATCTTGCCGTTCAGCGTGATCGGCTCCTTGCAGGCATACTGGATATAGACCTCGGAATGATCCTGCAGGTTCTCGCCGACGCCCGGCAGGTCATGCAGCACCGCGACGCCTGCCTTCCGCAGCACGGCGGCCGGGCCGATGCCGGAGCGCTGCAGGAGGTGCGGCGAGCCGATCGGGCCGGAGGAGATCAGAACCTCGCGGCTGGCCTTCGCCACGATGCGCTCGCCGCCGGCCAGTTCGTATTCGACACCGACGGCGCGCTTGCCCTCCAGCAGCACGCGCCGCGTCATGGCGTGGGTGACGACCCTGAGGTTCGGCCGGCTCATCGCCGGCTTCAGATAGGCGTTGGCCGTCGACCAGCGCACGCCGTCCTTGACGGTCATGTGCATGGGGCCGAAGCCCTCCTGCATATGGCCGTTCGGATCGTCCGTGGTGATGTATCCCGCCTCGTGCCCGGCATCGACGAAGGCCTTGTAGAGCGGGTTCTTCATCTTGTTGCCGGCATTGGTGGCGAGCGGGCCGTCGGCACCGCGATAGGCATCGCTGCCGTCCTGCCAGCTTTCGGCCCGCTGGAAATAGGGCAGGCAATTGGCATAGCGCCAGCCGCGCGCCCCCAGTTCCTCCCACTCGTCGAAGTCACGCGCATTGCCGCGCATGTAGACGAGCCCGTTGATCGAGGAAGAGCCGCCGATGACTTTTCCACGCGGGCAATGCACCTGCCGGCCGTCGAGGCCCGGTTCCGGCAGGGTCATGTATTTCCAGTTGTACTTGGTGCCGTTCATCGGAATGGACAGCGCCGTCGGCATCTGGATGAAGATCGACTTGTCGCTGCCGCCATATTCGAGAACCAGAACCCTTGTGGCCGGGTCCTCCGAAAGACGGTTGGCAAGCACGCAGCCGGCCGATCCGGCACCGATGATGATGTAGTCGTAGGTCTCGGTCATGGCGGTCATCCAGAGGTTACGGGTAGAGGCCCCAGCCGCGCCCGCGGGCGAAGAGCCGGGTCAGGACATAGTGAACCGTGCCGGCCGCAAGGCAGGAGGGCACGGAAGCGGTGAGGTATTTGAAGACCGGCAGGCTCGCGAGCGTCTGCGGATTGAAGACGAGCACGTAGACGCCGAAGCCGATGGCAAGCGCGAAGAGGCCGATCGGGTTGAAGCCACCCCAGAACCGGTAGGGACCGTTTTCCTGCGGGCCATGCAGGCTGCGCATGTCGAGCTTCTGGCGGCGCAGGAAGAAGTAGTCGGCGATGCCGATGCCGGCGAGCGCGGAATTCAGCGCCGAGGTCCAGACGAGGAAGATGAAGAAGCCGTCGTACATCTGCGGATAGAAGACCACGAGGCCGAGCGGGATGATGCAGAACAGGAAGAGGATCGCCCCCCAGGAGATGGCGCGGATCGACGCCGTGCCCACCTGCCGCAGGCCGACGATGGAGGTGTAGAGGATATTGGCCATCGAGGTCATGTTGGCGAAGGCGACGAAGAGCAGCGCGATGATACCGATGACGGGACCTGCGATCTTGGTCATCCAGATCGTCGGGTCGCTGTCGCCGAGTGCGACGGCGGCAAGCAGGCCGACGATCTCACCGAGAGCCGCCGCCCCGAAGATGCCGACGACGTTGGGCCAGAAGGCCGTGCGTTCGTTCTTCGTCAGACGAGCCAGGTTGCCGATATAGGGCCACCAGGAGAAGCCCGCGGCGAGGTTGACCTCGACGGCGATGATGAAGTTGAGCGTGTTGTCCTCGAAGGGCGGGGCGAGCGCGGGCATCGCCAGCAATTCGGAGAAGGAGCGATGCTGGAGGATAAGGTACAGCATCACGATCATCAGGATCACCAGCGCGGGCGAGACGACCATGTTGAAGAACTTGATCGAGGTCGGCCCCTTGGCGACGATGAACCAGGTGACAAGAATGGCGCCGACGGCGGCGACGATCATCTTGATGCCGGTGGGATTGGCCGCCTCGCCGGCGCTCAGCGCCGTCAGCCCGTCGATCGACCGGCCGAACATCATCGCAAGCACGGCAAGCCAGCCCATGGTGAGAATGACCACGGCGAGCACGTAGACGATGCGGCTGCCATTATAGCCGAACTGGCTTCGCAGGGCGATGAACTGCTCGATACCGTAGCGGCCGGAAAGCGGCGTGGTGGAAAGGGCCGTCAGCATGACGCCGACGATATTGCCCATGATGATGGCGGCGATGCCCTCCTTGGGCCCGACGAAGAGACCGACCGACCCGCCGATCAGGAAGGCCCAGGTGGCGATGGCAAGCGCCGAATTGGCGTAGGTGAACTCCCAGAAGCCCCATAGACGCTCGGAGGGAAGCAGCGGCGCATCGCCCCGCTCGGCGGCGGCACGGTTGCGTTCGGCTTCCGCCCGTTCGGTTTCGGCGATGGCAAAGCCGCCCTGGCTGACGTGATCGGTCATGTCAGCCTCCCCAGACCCAGAAGGCGACGACCAGCACGAGCGTCAGCGCCATCATGCAGGCGTAGTCGATGACGGTCATCGTGCCCTCGAAGCGATGCCCCGCCTCGATGTCCTCGTAGATGCGGGCGCGGCGCGCCAGCTCGTTCTGCCAGGCGATATCGTTTTCCATGTTCGGTTCCCCTTTCGCGTCGCGCCTTGGGCGTCTTTCCGCGATGAAAGGCGGCTCCATCGGCCGCCGGTGGTCGTGAGGCGGCCGCCCATGGGCGGCGGCCGGCTGGATCTATGGCAGCGTGATCCACACCGCCTTGGTCTCCATGAGATAGTCGAGCTGTTCCGGCCCGAGATCCTTGCCGAAGCCGGAATCCTTGAAGCCGCCGAACGGCATGGAAGGATCGATCGTGCTATGCGCGTTGACATAGACCGAACCGGCATGCAGTTGCGGGATGAGCGTGTGCACGCGGGCGAGATCGTTCGAATAGATCGCGGCGGCCAGCCCGAACGGCGTGTCGTTCGCCAGCGAAACCGCCTCCTCCAGCGTATCGAACGGGCTTGTCACCAGCACCGGCCCGAAGATCTCCTCACGCACGATGCTCATGTCCGGCGTGCAATGGGCGAAGATCGCAGGCTCGATGAAATGACCCGGACCTTCCGGAGTTGCGCCGCCATGGACGAGCTTCGCGCCCTCGCGCCGGCCGGCCTCGATATAGCCTGCGACGACCTTCTTCTGCTGGGCCGAGACCATCGGGCCGATATAGCAATCCCGGTCGAGGCCCGGCGCGAGTTTCAGCGTGCGCGTGACCGCGATCAGCTCGTCGAGGAAGGCGTCGTGCACCGAGCGCTGGACATAGACGCGGGTGCCGGCATCGCAGACCTGGCCGGAGTTGAAGAATACGCCGTTTGCCACCGCGCGGGCGGCGCTCGCCAGATCCGCGTCGTCGAGCACCAGCACCGGCGACTTGCCGCCAAGCTCCAGCGTGACATGCTTGAGATTGCCGACCGCCGTGCGGCCGACTTCCTGCCCGACGGGCGTCGAGCCGGTGAAGGTCACCTTGTTGATGCCTGGATGGGCAGACATGGCCGCGCCGATGACGCTGCCCTTGCCCGTGACGATATTGACGACGCCATCGGGGAAGCCGGCCTCCTGCACCAACTCCGCAAAGCGCAGGGTGGACAGCGAGGTCAGCTCCGCCGGCTTGACGATGACCGTGCAGCCGGCGGCCAGCGCCGCCGCGACCTTCCATGCCATGGTCTGCAGCGGAAAGTTCCACGGCACGATGGCCGCGACCACGCCCAGCGGCTCCTTGCGGGTATAGGCAAGATAGTTGCCGGGAATGGACGGCTCGACCGTGCGCCCATGCAGCTTGGAGGGCCAGCCGGCGAAATAGCGGAACGTGTCGACCGTTCCCTGGATGTCGATCTCCCGCGCGAAGGTCACGGACTTGCCCATGTCTATGGCTTCGATTTCGGCAAGTTCGTCGCCATGGGTCTCGATGAGGTCGGCAAGGCGATGCAGCAGCCGCTCCCGCTCCAGCGGCTTCAGGCGGCGCCATTCACCGCCGTCGAACTGGCGGCGCGCGGCCCGGACGGCCCTGTCCAGATCATCCGCCGTGCCCGAAGGCGCGCGGGTGACGAGACCGCCCGTCGACGGCTCGAAGATGTCGAAGGTCGCGCCGTTTGCGCTATCGACCCAGGCGCCGTCGATGAACATCTTCTGCGGCTTGGCGAGAAACCGGCGCGTCGCGTCGCTGACGCCGTATTGATCCAGATAATTGCGGACGAGCGAGTCCATGCTTTCCTCCTCCCCGGCCGGCCGCCATGGGCGCGCCGGGTCCTCCCGGGCCTGTTCGATCAGCGTTTTTTGGCGTGCATGATGCGGCCGATGAGGTTCATGAGAACCTGTGCGGCCAGAATGGCGGTGCCTCCGGTGTGGTCGTAGTCGGGCGCGACCTCGACCAGGTCGATGCCGACGATATCGCCGCGCTTGGCCAGTGCCGCCAGGATCTCCAGCACCTCGTAATAGATGAAGCCGCCATGCGACGGCGTGCCCGTGCCCGGCGCGATCGACGGATCGAAGCCGTCGATGTCGATCGTCACATAGTAGCGTGCGCCTGCCGGAATGCGCTCGACCACGCCTTCCGTGCCCAGCGCCCGGATCTGGCGCACGGACAGGATATCGGAGCCCATTTTGCGCGCATCCTCATAGCCTTCCTTGGCCGTGGAGGAGACGTTGCGGATGCCGAGTTGCGACAGGCCGCTGACATAGGGCTTTTCCGCCGCGCGGCGCATCGGGTTGCCGTGACCGTAGCGGACGCCATGGCGCTCGTCGACGAAATCGAGATGGGCGTCGATCTGCACGATGTGGATCGGGCCGTTCTTCTCGCAGTCCTCGGCAAAGGCGTTGATGCAGGGAATGTTGATCGAGTGGTCGCCGCCCAGCACCACCGGCAGCGCACCGGCTTCGAGTATCTTGCGCACGCCGAATTCGATGTTGGCATGGCTCTTCATCGTGTCGGTATGCACGATGTCGGCGTCGCCGATATCGACGATGGAGACTTCGCCGCTCGGCAGGTAGGTGACGTCGTCCTCATGGTCGTAGGCGCCGCCATGGCCGAAGGAGAACAGGGTCGAGGCCTCGCGGATGGAACGGGGCCCGAAGCGGGTGCCGGCGCGCCACTGCGTGCCGCAGTCGAAGGGCGCGCCGAGGATTGCGACATCCGCGTCGATAGCGTCCCAATCCGGCTGGTAGGGATACTTGCCGAAGGTGCAGATGCCGACGAACGGCAGGTTCAGGCGCCCGGTCTCATACGAATTGCTGGTCATGTGCCCTCCTCCAAAGGTGCGAAGGAGTGTGCCAAAGGCCGAAACGTTTAAAAGTATCTATGATTGGATGTTCACTTGTGCATTAATCAATGAATGATCAACAAGGTCCGGCACCGCGTCCTCAATCTGTCGCTTGGCGATGCCGAGCTTCGGCTGCTGCGCGTCTTCGCTTCGGTGGTGCAGCATGGCGGCTTTTCAGCCGCGCAATCGGCGCTCGGCATGACGCAGGCGACCATCTCCACCCATATGCGGCACTTGGAGGAGCGCATCGGCCTGCGCCTGTGCACCCGCGGGCGCGGTGGTTTCCAGCTGACGGAGGAAGGGCGACTCGTCTATGACGCGGCGCTCGAGCTCTTCGGCTCGCTGGAGAAATTCCAGAGCCGCATCGGCGAGGCACAGGGCGAGCTTTCCGGCAATCTCAGCTTCGGCACGGTCGATGCGATGATCAGCAACCGCGACCTCAATCTTCCCGGTGCCCTTGCCGCCTTTCACGCGGAAGCGCCGCGCGTGCATCTGGAGATCGACGTTGCGGCGCCGCAGGTCCTGCATCAGGGGCTGCTGAACGGTTCCTACCAGATCGTCCTCATGCCGTCGGTCGGCAGCGTCATGCCGAACGTCCGCAGCCAGCCGGTCTTTTCGGAAATGCAGAAACTCTACTGCGCCGACGGCCACCCTCTCTTCGACCGCCCCGATGCCGATCTCACCGACACGCTTCTGGAAGCCCAGTCCTTCGCCGGCCGCACCTACATGCTGAACGAGACGATCTGCGGCGTGAATTTCAACTGGGCCGCGGCGACGCCGCATATGGAAGGCACGCTGCTTCTGCTGCTTTCCGGCGCCTATATCGGCTTCCTGCCCGATCATTACGCCGAGGAGTGGGTGCGCAACGGCCGTTTGCGGATCCTCGCACCCGAGCGCATGACCTTCGAGGACATGTTCCACATCGCCTATCCGCGCAACAAGCCCTCGCGGGCCGCCGAGACCCTGGCGGCAGCCATCGCCAGAAGCGTGCGCAAACCGCACTGACATTCCTTCGCGGCAATCTCGGTGGGTCTTCAGGTGTCGCAGAACGCATATTGACTCCCGGATGAATGCTGCCTAGTAAGTTGTAGGCCTAACCCTACAATTGGATGCCATGCAACAGCCCGCCCCGAAATCAACCGCAACGCTCGCGCCCGCCGACCTTCCCGGTCCGGACGTGGCCGTGCGCCGCCTGCGACATCCCGGCCGCTGGATCAGCGGCGGCATCGTCCTTCTTCTTCTCGCCGTGATCGGCCGGGCCTTCGCCGTCGGGCAAATCCAGTGGACCGTCGTCGGGCAATTCCTGACGGCAGGGGTCATCGTCACCGGTTTCGGCTGGACGCTGCTGATCTCAGCCTGCGCGCTGGCGCTCGGCGTCGCGCTCGGTTTTGCCTTCGGCATCATGCGGCTTTCCGAAAACCCGATCCTGCGCTTCGCTGCCTGGCTCTATGTCTGGATCTTCCGCGGCACGCCGGTGCTTCTCCAGCTGCTCATCTGGTTCAACATCGCGCTGGTCTTTCCAAGGCTCTATATTCCGGGCCTCGTCGATGCACGCATGGTCGATGTCGTGACGCCCTTCGTCGCCGCCGTGCTCGGGCTCGGCGTCAACGAGGGCTCCTATCTCACCGAAGTCGTGCGCGGCGGCATCGGCGCCGTCGACAAGGGCCAGAAGGAGGCAGCGCATACGCTCGGCATGACGCCCGGCCAGACCATGCGCCGCATCGTCCTGCCGCAAACGCTGCGGCTGATCCTGCCGGTGCTCGGCAACAGCGCCATCGGCATGCTGAAATTCTCCTCGCTCGCCGCCACGATCGCCATGGGCGAAATGCTGAACGCGGCGCAGCGCATCTACTTCATCAACGGCGCCGTCATCGAACTGCTGTTCGTCTGCGCCGTCTGGTATCTCGCCGGCACGACGGTGCTTTCCATCGGCCAGTATTACCTCGAACGCCATTTCGGCCGCGACGCCTCCGCCACGAGCGACGAGCGGGCGTGGTTCAAGGGCTGGGCGCGCCGCCCGGCCGCCCCGGAGGAAGCATGAGCCTCGCAGTCAAGGCGGTCGGTATCCGCAAGAGTTTCGGCAGCCACGAGGTCCTGAAGGGGCTCGACCTGGATGTCGCCCATGGCGAAGTGCTCTGCATCCTCGGCCCCTCCGGCAGCGGCAAGAGCACTTTCCTGCGCTGCATCAATCACCTGGAGACGCCGAACGGAGGCTATGTCTGGGTCGATGGCGCCATCATGGGCTACGCACTTTCCCGCGGCGCCCTGCAGGAACTGCCGGTCAAGCGCCTGCGCGCCCAGCAAAGCCAGCTCGGCATGGTGTTCCAGCACTTCAACCTCTTTGCCCACCGCACCGTGCTCGGCAATGTCATCGAGGGTCCGATGGTGGTGCGCGGCCTCAAGCGCGCCGAGGCGGAGGCGCGCGCCATGGAGCTGCTGGAGCAGGTCGGCATGGCCGGCAAGGCCGCAAGCTACCCCTCGCAGCTTTCCGGCGGCCAGAAGCAGCGCGTGGCGATCGCCCGGGCGCTGGCCATGGAGCCGCGCGTCATGCTGTTCGACGAGCCGACCAGCGCGCTCGATCCGGAACTCGTCGGCGAGGTGCTGGAGGTGATGCGCACGCTCGCCCGCGGCGGAACCACCATGATCGTCGTCACCCACGAGATCGGCTTTGCCCGCGAAGTGGCTGACCGCGTCGTGGTCATGATCGACGGCGAGATCCGCGAGACGGGCACGCCCGGCGATGTCCTCAGCAATCCCGCAGATCCGCGCGTGCGCTCGTTCCTGAGCCGCGTGCTCGCCTGAAAAAAGCGTTCCCGCCCGGGAATGCTCGAAAAGAAATCAGTCCAACAATGGGAGAACGGACATGAAGACGATACTGCCGATGGTTCTGGGGCTCGCTTCCGCCACCTTCATCAGCCTTGCCGGCGCCGCACAGGCGGCCGGCGACGAAAAGCTTGCCGCCGCCCTGCCGGAGGCCGTGCGCACCGCCGGCAAGCTGAACTTCACGATCAGCCTTGCCTATCCGCCGATGGAATACAACGACGCCGGCTCGACGGAGCTGAAGGGCTTCGACATCGACCTTGCCAAGGCGATCGCCGAGCGCCTCGGCCTGACGGCGGAATTCCAGAACGTCGAGTTTCCGCAGCTCATCCCGCAGGTCGTCACCGGTCGCTCCGACATGATCATCACGGCTTTCTCCGACAAGGTCGAGCGCCAGACGCAGCTTGACTTCATCGACTACTTCAAGACCGGCAACGTCTTCTACTCGAGCATCGACCATCAGGACGAGATCAAGACCGAGGCCGACCTCTGCGGCAAGACGGTCGCCGTCGCGACCGGCACGAGCTGGGTCACCTGGGCCGAAGAGCTCGGCAAGTTGATCTGCCCGGCCGACAAGCTGATCACCGTCATCCAAATCCCGACCCAGGCCGAGCACATCATGCAGATCCGCCAGGGCCGCGCCCAGGCCTCCGTCATCGGCCTCGAAGGCCTGCTCGACCTGATGAAGCAGGAGCCGGGCAAGTTCTACCAGATCGGCGAGGTCGGCGACGTCAATCACTACGGCATCGCCTTCGCCAAGGCCAATGGCGAGCTGCGCGACGCCGTGCACGCCACGCTCGATGCGCTCAAGGCAGACGGCACTTATGCACAGATCCTCGACCGCCACGGCTTGAAAGAGGCGGGCGTCGAAGAGTTCAAGATAAACGGAGCCACCAAGTAACGGAACCGCACCGGAGCCTGCCTTGACCCACCCTTCCACACCAGATGCCAGCGTTGCGGGCGAAAATCCGGATGACCGGCTGTCGCGCTTTCGCCTCGATCCCTATTCGAGCGAACAGCTTTACCGCCAGCTCTACCGGGCGCTGCGCGCCGCGATCCTCAGCGGAGACTTTTCCGAAGGCGAAGCCATTCCCTCGGAAAACCAGATGCGCGACCAGTTCGGCATCGCCCGCACGACGGTTCGAAACGCCATGGCGCTTCTGGTGTCGGAAGGCCTGGTCCAGCAGGTGCGCGGGCGGGGTACGATCGTCTCGCACAGGCCGATCAGCCACAATATCTGGAATTTCGGCAGCTTTACCGAGCTTGCCCGCCGGCAGGGCCAGCGCCCGGTGACCCGCGTGCTCGACCATCGGGTGGAAGACGGCGAGCTCATCCTCGTGCGCGCCCGTGGGCTCGCCAATGACGAGACGGTCAGCTGGCTGAACGTCGATACGTCCCGGCTCGATCTCGCCCTCTATCCGGGCATCGAGACCTACGATTTCGCCGCGCAATCGCTCTACGAGGTGTTGCACCGCGACTATGACCGCCATCCCCTGCGCTCGGAACTGCTGCTCACCGTCGTGCCGCCGTCCGATCGCCTGCGGGAGGTCTTCGGCCCGGCAGCGCCCCAGGTGCCGGGCTACCTTTGCGCC
Source organism: Shinella zoogloeoides (assembly GCF_033705735.1). Lineage (NCBI taxonomy): Bacteria > Pseudomonadati > Pseudomonadota > Alphaproteobacteria > Hyphomicrobiales > Rhizobiaceae > Shinella > Shinella zoogloeoides. The sequence goes on along the minus strand of NZ_CP131131.1, from coordinate 733,244 downwards.
AGCGGAGACGTACTGGACGCCGACGACCGTTTGGTCGAGCGCACGTCGATCGTCTACTCGCCGGCCGTCCAGATGAAATTCGCAACGCGCTGGGGGCGCGATACCGCGCCGGCCTGAGGGCGGCGCGACGCAGGAGAAATGACATGAGCCGTCTCAGCGAGACCTTCGCCACCGTGAAGCCCATTCTCGGCATGCTGCATCTTGCCGGTGAAGACCCCGCAGCAAAACTCGCCCAGGCCGAGGAAGAGGCCCGCATCATGGCCGGCGAAGGTGTCGACGGGCTGGTGGTGGAAAACTATTTCGGCGATGCCGACGATGTCGAGCGCGTGCTCGATCGGCTGGGCGGCCTCGGCCTCGGCGCGAAGATCGGCGTCAACGTCCTGCGTGATGACACACGCGCGTTTGCGCTAGCCCGGCAATATTCCGTTTCCTTCATTCAGGTCGATTCCGTCGCCGGCCACCTGCCGCCGGAAGACGACACCGCCTTCGCGGCCGATTTCGCCGCCCGGCGGGCGAGCGTTCCCGCGCTTTTGCTCGGCGGGGTGCGGTTCAAGTACCAGCCGGTTCTTTCCGGCCGGCCGGAGGAAGAGGACGTGCGCCTCGGCGCTCAGCGCTGCGACGGCCTGGTGGTGACGTCGGATGCCACCGGCCAGCCGACCGACATGGACAAGGTCGCCCGTTTCCGCGCCGCGGCCGGTGGGACCGTCCCGCTTCTCATCGGCGCCGGTCTTACCGAAACGAACGCGGTCGAACAGCTTGCCCATGCCGATGGCGCGATCGTCGGAAGCTGGTTCAAGCACGACCACAAGGATACCGGCCGCGTCGAGGCGTCCCACGTCGCCCGCCTGATGCGCGCCGTCCGCCTCGCACGGAGCGCCGCATGACCCCCGTCGTCGCACGGCCCGTTACAGCCGAAAATTTCGCCCGCTACGGAACGGTCTACGATCTTGCAGGCGATGCCGACCCCAACGTCACCTGGACGAAGGGCGACGGCTGGAACGACGGCTTTACCCGCACCCCGCTGATCGACGGTTCGGGCCATCTCGGCATGACGCGCGGCGGCAGCGCACCATGGCCATGCACCGCCATGGAACGGCACCCGCAGACCGAGGAGGCGCTCCTCTGCGCGGCCGAGCCGATCGTCCTTGCCGTGGCTCCCGCCTCCGAGGCCGATGCGCCGCATCGCGACGAAATCGAGGCCTTCGTCATCGCGCCCGGACAGGTGGTGGTGATGCACCGCAACGTCTGGCACGATGCCTGCCGGGGCGCCACGCGTGCCACGCCCTATTACTGGATGGCAATCTGCGGCCTCGGGGAAAGCCCGTGGGTTCCGGTCAAGGGCGGACCGCGCCGGATCCAGATGAATGACGAGCCCTCAGTATGACCGCCTTCTTCATCGGAGACGTAGCGCTCGACGAATATTACACCGCCGACCGCTGGCCCGGCCGCGCCGACAAGGGCATGGTGCAGGAACTGCCGGCCGAGATCGGGGGCTCCATCGCCAATGCCGCCGTCGTGCATGCCGCACTCGGCGGTGAAACACAGTTCATTTCCCTGCTGAACGACAGCCCGCTGTCGGGGCGGCTCACGGACGACCTCCGGCAGAACGGCGTCGGTATCGAGCACATGCTGGTCGATCCCGCCATCGCGGAATCACGCAACCTGATCTTCCTGATCGACGGCGAGCATGTCGTGCTGACGGTCGAGATGGGCGAGCAGCCGATGTGGCTGGCGCCTGCGACACTGGCGGCGCTGCGCCGGCCGGGCCTTCTCTATACGACGCTCTACCGCGTGCGCCGGCTGCACAGCCGGACGGGGAACGGCGTGCTCAAACAGGCAGACCTTCTGTCCGACCTGAGGCGCCACGGCCGCCGCGCCATCTTCGATCTCGATGTCGGCGGCTGCACGCCGGAAGACATGCCCTACCTCACCGACGCCGCCGTCGTCATCTTCAACCAGGTCGGCTTCCGCGCCGCCTTCGGCCATGACGACATGGCTCGCATCGGCGGGTGGATCCGCGACCACGAAATCGGCTGGGTGGTACGCACGATGGCCGCGGACGGCGCCGAGGCATTCGACGGCGAGACGCGGCTGCAGGCCGCCGGCTATCCCGTGAACGTGGTCGACGTGACCGGCGCCGGAGACACCTTCGGCGGTGCATTGACCTGGTGCCTGGGAGAGGGCCGGTCCTTCACCGAAGCGCTGGACTTTTCCATCGCGGCCGCTTCCCGCTCCGTCACGATCCACGGCCCGCGCGGCGGCAAAGCCACCTCCGGCGAGGTGCTTGCCTGGCGCAAGAAAGAACACGATCGCTAAAGCACGAGGATTGAAGCGCCTGGTGTCTCCCACCCCCATGCCGAGTTGATCCCTGGCAGCACCCTGCGATGGCGCGTTGAGCATTGGCACAGCGCGAAGCTTGAACAGCCCGGCGGAAGAACATCTTCCATCTATTGCGTGCTCAGCACCATCTCCGCCGCCTTTTCCGCGATCATGATCACCGGCGAGTTGGTGTTGCCCGAAACGATGGTCGGCATGATGGAGGCGTCGACGACGCGCAGCCCGTCGAGACCGTGCACCCGCAGCCTGGCATCCACCACCGCCATCGGATCGTCGCCCATCCGGCAGGTGCCGACGGGATGGAAGATCGTCGTCGCGATGTCGCCGGCGCGCCGGATGAGCTCGTCGTCGCTCTGGTATTCCTTGCCCGGCAGCATTTCCTGCGGCCGGAAGCGGGTGATCGCCCGGGTTTCCATGAGGCTTCGCGCATGGCGGATGGATCTGGCCGCCAGCAGACGGTCGCCCGGCGTCGACAGGTAATTCGGCCGGATTTCCGGGGCGAGCGCCGCATCGTCCGCCGTCACATGCACCGTGCCGCGGCTTTCCGGCCGGAGATTGCAGACGGAGACCGTCACGGCCGGATAGCGGTGCAGCGGCTCGCCGAGCCGGTCGGTGCTGAGCGGCTGGACATGATACTCAAGGTCGGCCGTGGCGACCGCCGGGTCGCTCCGCGCGAAGATGCCGAGCTGGCTCGGCGCCATGGAGAGCGGGCCGGAGCGGCGGAACGCATATTCCAGACCCATGCCCGCGCGGCTCAGGAGGTTGTGATAGAGCTGGTTCAGCGTCCTTGCGCCTTCGATGCAGAACACCGTGCGGATCTGGAGATGGTCCTGCAGGTTCTCGCCGACGCCGGCAAGCGCATGGCGCAGCGGAATGCCGAGCGCGGAGAGCAGGTCCGGGCGGCCGATGCCCGACAGTTCGAGGAGTTTTGGCGAATTGACCGCGCCCGCCGACAGTATGACCTCGCGGGAGGCGCGCGCGACGGCGGGTCGGCCGTTCAGCCGGAAGCGCACGCCGCTCGCCCGTTTGCCGTCGAATTCCAGGCGTTGTGTCTCCGCGCCTGTGAGCACACGCAGGTTCGGGCGCTTCATCGCCGGGCGCAGGAACGCCTTGGTCGTGTTCCACCGCAGACCGCCGCGCTGGTTGACCTCGAAATAGCCCGAGCCCTCGTTGTCCCCGCCGTTGAAATCGTCGGTCTTCGGGATGCCGAGTTCCTCGGCAGCGTCGCGGAAGGCGTCGAGGATGGGCCAGGAAAGGCGCTGACGCTCGACGCGCCACTCGCCGCCCGCGCCGTGGACGGCGGACGAGCCGCGATAATTGTCCTCCGACTTCAGGAAATAGGGCAGCACATCATCCCAGCCCCAGCCGGCATTGCCCGCCTGCCGCCAGCCGTCATAGTCCGCCGCCTGCCCGCGCATGTAGATCATGCCGTTGATCGACGAGCAGCCGCCCAGCACCTTGCCCCGCGGATAGTTGAGTGCGCGGCCGTTGAGCCCGGCCTCCGCCGCCGTCTTCATCATCCAGTCCGTGCGCGGATTGCCCATGCAGTAGAGATAGCCGATCGGCACATGAACCCAGTGGTAGCGGTCCGACCCGCCCGCCTCGAGCAGCAGGACGCGGTTCCCGGGGTCGGCGGAGAGCCGGTTCGCCAGAACGCAGCCGGCCGAACCGGCACCGACCACGATGAAATCGTAGCTGCCCTCATCGACCGGCGTTTCATTGACAGGATGGTTCACGCCGCAACTCCCGTTGCCATTTTTTCCGAAGCCGCCAGCCGCCGCCAGAGCGGCATCATCGCCTCGGCGATATCCGTGTAAAGCGCGTAGCGCCTCGCATAGTGCGCGGCAAGGCCGACATTCGGCCTATAGTGCCGCTCTGTCCGCACCATGGCCTCGGCCCCCGTCGCGAAATCGTCAAAGAGGCCGACGCCCGTGCCGGCCGCGATCGCCGCGCCGAGGGCGCCCGTCTCCCGCGAGGCGGCAACCGAGACCGGCACGCCGAGCACATCCGCAAAAATCTGCGGCCAAAGCTTGCTGCGCGAACCACCGCCCGACAAGACCGCCTCTTCGAACGTCGCGCCCGCCTTTCGGATCGTTTCGACATGCTGGCGGTGGCCAAAGGCGACGCCCTCCAGCAGGGCGCGGATCAGATGGCCCCTGGTGTGCCAGCCGGCTACGCCGTAGAAGCCTGCCCGCGCGTGCCCGTCCTGCTGGGCGCCGTAGAGATAAGGGTGGTAGAGTGGATCGTCCGCCGCAGGCTCCACGGCCGCCGCAAGCGCGCAGCAGGCATCGAAGGGCGAGACGGCGGCATGGTGATCGCCGTCGAAGAATTCCCGCACCAGCCATTCGAGATTGGCCGCCGAGGTCGCGCTGTTTTCCATCGCCATGTAGCGCGTGCGGTCGAAGGTGGAGGACATGAAAACCGGACCCTTCAAATCCGGGCCATCGACGATCACCTGGTTGATGCTCCAGGTGCCGGCGATGATCGAGGCGCTGCCCGTGCGCGAAACGCCGGAGCCGAGCGCCGAGGCGACGACATCGAAGAGCCCGCCAATGACGGGCGTGCCCGCGGCAAGCCCGGTTTCGGCCGCAACGGCCTCCGTCACGCGCCCCGCAATGTCGGCACTCTCGATGAGCGGCGGCAGAAGGTCCATGCAATCCCCGAGGCCATAGGCCTCCATCAGCGTCCTGTCATAGCGGCGCGCCGCCAGATCGAGCAGCCCGGCACCGGACATGTCCGAGACCTCGCTGACACGCTGGCCCGTCAGCCGGTTCACCACGAAATCCTTGGAGTAGAACACCGTGCCGATGTGCCTGAACACATCGGGCCTGAAACGCTTCAGCCAGGCGAGCAGCGTCGGCGTCTGGGCCGGCCAGGGGCGCTGCCGGGCGATCGGGTAGGTGCGGTCGCCCACGCCTTCGGCCAGCCATTCCTCAACCAGGCCGGTCGCGCGCGTATCGATCGACTGGATGCCGATCAGCGGCGCGCCGTCGCGATCGAGCGCATAGAGCCCGTTGCCATGGCCCGCGCAGCCGATCGCGGCGATGTCGCCGGCCGCTATTCCCGCCTTGTCGAGGCAGGTACGGATGACGCGTCTGGCGTTGGCCCAGAGTTCGTCGAGATCGCGTTCGACATGGCCGGGGCACGGCATGCGGCTATGCCCCTCCTCCCCGGCATGGGCGAGTTCACGCCCTTCGAGGTCGAAGATGACGGCCTTGATGACCGTGTTGCCCGCATCGAGCCCCAGAAGATATTTTTGCATGCAGAACCCCTCCCAGGTTCACTTTACTCGCGCGATCGCGGGAAATCGCCTCGCGTATTTCCCGCGACCACCCGGCGTCTCATCCCTGCTGGTAAAGTGCGAAGGCCTCCTCGCCGCTCGCATCCGCATGGATGATCGCCATCAGCCCGCGCACCACGGCGCTCGGATTGGCGTGCTGGTAGATGTTGCGGCCATAGACCATGCCCATTGCGCCCTGCCGCATCAAGGCGGCAGATTTCGCAAAGACCGCGGAAAGATCTTCCTTGCCGCCGCCGCGCACCAGAACCGGGCAGCGCGCCGCCTCGACGACGCGATGGAAATCCTCCGCGTTGGTCGTCGGATCGGCCTTGACGATATCGGCGCCCATCTCGCGGGCAAGCCGCGTCAGCGTGACGATCTTGTCGGCGTCGCCGTCGACCATGTAGCCGCCGCGCTCGGTGACGGGCTGCATGACGAGCGGCTCGATCATCAGCGGCATGCCATATTTCTCGCAATCGGCCCGGACGCGCGCGATGTTCTGCACACACTGACGGAAAAGATCCGGTTCATCCGGCAGCATGAAGAGGTTGACGACCACGCAGGCCGCATCCATCTGCAACGCACCGATCAGCGGCTCGGCCTCGTTTTGCAGCACTGCCCACATGTCGCGATGGCGGATGCGGTTATAGGGGTTGCCCATGTCGATGCGCATGACCAGCGCCGGCTTGTCCTTGCCGGGAATGTCCTGCAGCAGATCGGCCTGGCCGTAATTCATCTGGATCGCATCCGGCCCGGCATCGACCAACGCCTTCACCACGGCCGGAACATCCTCCAGCCCGTCAAGGAAGGACGGCTCGTTGCACACGCCATGGTCGATCGCCACGTCCAGGCAACGGCCTTTGCCGAACAGCCGGTTCATCCGGACTTTGCGGTTGTCTCGCATAATTCACTCCTGTGTTCATTCCGTGCGGAAAGGGTTTGTTCGGTAACGCCGTGGCGTTCACGCATGAAATCCAGAAAACGGCCGCGCTCTTCGGCCGTCCGTTGCGCGGACCAGCCCTTTTCGGCGGCGAGCAACTCAAGCACGGCCTCCGCCATGGCGAGTGAAAGATCGCCCGCGACCGCCAGCGTCGTGCGGCGCAGCAGCAGATCGTCCAGATGCTCGGCCGCCTCGGCACGGATGAGATATTCCAGCTCCCGTGCGCTGTAGAGAGCATGCGGCAGCGCGTGATCCGGTTTCGCCGCGATGAAACGGGCGACGTTCTCGGCCTCCGTACCGTAGCGACCGAAGAGAACCGTGACGCGCGCGACGGAAAGACCGGTCGATGCGGCAAGGTCGCGGATCCAGGTCCCGGGATCTTTGGGGAAGACGCGGCCACCGCCGATCGCCCGTTCAGCGGTATCGATACGGCGCGTCACGCCCAGATGTTTGAGCGCCATGTCGGCGGCGAGCTCCCCGAAGGAGCGGAAGGTCGTCCACTTGCCGCCGATCATGCAGAGCACCGGCGGCCCGCCATTCCTGCCGTCCAGCACGGTGCAGAAATGGTCGCGCGGGATGCGGCCGGTAAAACTGTCCTTGCTCGCCGGCAGCGGGCGCACGCCGGCAAACTGGAAGACGATCTCCTCCGGCCGGATCGTGACGCCCGGCAGCACGAAGGCGAGCGATTGCAGGATGTAATCACGCTCGTCCGCCTCGCAGCGCACCGTGCCGGGATCGTCGACGCGGATATCCGTTGAACCGACCAGCACCTTGCCGAGATAGGGAAACAGGATGCAGATGCGCCCATCCTCGTTCTCGTAATAGATCATGTGGCCGTCGAGCATGTCGCGAAGTGACGGGTTGTCGATGATGAGATGCGAGCCCTTGGTGCCGCCCATCAGCGGCGACGGCCGTGCCTCGCCTGAAAACAGCGTGGCATTCGCGATGTCGATCCAGCCGCCCGTCGCATTGACGATCAGCCGCGGCTCGAGGGGCAGCGCCTCGCCGGACAGGCCGTCGCGCAGGACGAAGCGACCGGCCCCGGCTTCCTCGATCGTCGCATAGTTCAGCGCTCCGGCATTCGCGCCAGCGGACAGGCCGTCGCGCAGAAGCTCGATGCCGATGCGCTCGGGATGGCTGACCCAGGCGTCGTAATAGGTCGCGGAATTGCGGATCGACGAATTGAGCGCCGGCCATTTCGAGAGCGTCGCCCTGCGGCTGCGGAATTCGTGTTTCGGCATCAGGGCGCGCCTGCGCGTCAGAAAGTCGTAGATGCCGAGCCCCGCCTTGATGGCGATGGCGCCGCGACGACTGGGGCGGCGGGTAAGGCCGAGGAAGCGCACCACGCCATTGGCAAGGCCGGAAAAGGTGTCGAAGATCGGCACCGTGGTCGGCAAGGGCGCGACATAATGCGGGGCGTTGCGCAGCAGCCGGTCGCGCTCGACGAGCGATTCCTTGACCAGGCTGAACTCGCCGTTCTCGAGATATCGCAGGCCGCCATGAACCATGCGCGAGAGCGCCGCACTCGCGCCGGAGCAATAGTCCGCCTTTTCGACGAGCAGCACGTTGACGCCCTGCAGCGCCAGCTCGCGGAAGACGCTGAGCCCGTTGATGCCGCCGCCGAGGACGCACACGTCCACCTTCGGGCTCTGACGGAGCCCGTTCAATGTCTCTGTCCGGTTCATGATGGCAGTCCGTTATCCGTCCATATCGGCCAGTTTTGCCGCAATACCGGCGTCGATGGCCGCAAGATCGTCGTGATCGAGCCGGAGCGTTCCGGCCCGTGCATTGTCGAGCGCCTGCGTCGGGTTTCGGGCGCCGCAGAGCGCAAAGGTCACGCCGGGCTGCGCCAGCGTCCAGGCGATCACCACCTGCGCGATGCTGGCGCCGTGCCGTTCCGCGACCGGGCGGATAGCATCGGAGAAATCCCTGGCCTTCTGCCTGTTCGCAACGGAGAAACGCGGATTGTCCTTGCGCTGGTCGTCGCCGGCAAAGACCCGGTCCGGCCCGATCGTGCCCGAGAGCAGGCCGAGCGCCAGCGAGGAATAGCTGAGCGTCGCCACGTCGTTTTGAAGGGTGAGCGGCAGCAGGTCCGCCTCGATCTCGCGATCGATCATGCTGAACCGCTCCTGGATCGCATCGAGCGACCCGGTCTCAATGTATTTTTCCAGTTCCGGCCGGTTGACGTTGCTGGCGCCGATTGCCCGGATCTTTCCGGCTTTCTTCAAATCTTCCAGCGCCGAGACAGTCTCCTCGACGGGCGTCGTCGGATCCTGCCAATGGGTGATGTAAAGGTCGATATAGTCGGTGCCGAGCCGGCGCAGGCTTTCCTCGACCTCGTGGATGATTCCGTCGCGGCCGAGATAGCGATGAACCGGCCTGCCGTCCTGATCGAAGAAATGCCTGCCCTTCCCCGTGTGCCAGACGAGGCCGCATTTCGTGGCGATGACAGCCTTGTCGCGGCGGCCGGCGATGGCCTTGCCGACGATCTCTTCCGAGCGGCCGAGACCGTAGGCCGGGGCTGTATCGATCAGCGTCACGCCGGCATCGAGCGAGGCCTGGATCGCGGCGATGGATTCGGCCTCGTCCGTGCCGCCCCACATCCATCCGCCGATGGCCCAGGTGCCGAGGCCGACGGCCGAGGCCCTGACGCCGGAGCGGCCGATTTCACGGTTCAACTGTTCGCCGCTCATGCGGAAAGTCCTTCTTCGGATGCAAGGTCGAGAATGCGTGCGCCGGTCGCTTCGTCCGTGACGAGCGTGTCGAGATGGCCGCCGCGCAGCACGGAGAGGATCGAGCCGGCCTTGTTGAGGCCGCTCGCCACCCCGATCTTCGTCGGGATCGAGGCGAATTCCGTCAGCGTCAGTGAAACGAGCGCGCGGTTGAGGGCGTAGTCGCAAACCCGCCCCTCGCCGTCGAGCAGATGGGCGAGCAGTTCCGCGCTCGCACCGGACTGTTCGATGGCATTGCGATCCTCGCTGGAGGAGGGATGCAGATCGTAATAGGTCGAATCCTGGCTGAGGATCGAGCCGATGCCGACCAACGCCACCTTGGCCTCGCGCGCCCGCTGAAAGACATCGGCGACGGAGCGCATGTTGATCAGCATCGCGCGCTGCGCGGCGTCGTCGGCAAAGAGCGGCGCGTGGATCTGCCAGGAACGGCCGCCCAACCGGTCGGCCATCAGCGTCGAGACGTGGTTGACGTCGGTATAGTGTTTTCCCTGCACGCAGCCGGTCGCCGGGATGACCTCGACATCGTAACGGCGCGCGGCCTGCAATCCGGCGACGACAGCGCCGACACCCTTGCCGCCGGTGATGCAGATCGTGTCCCCATCGGCGATCTCCTCCAGAAGCAGCCGCGCCGCCGCCTCTCCCACCGCGAGCAGCGCGGTCTGCGGATTGTCCGAGACGGTCGGCACCACCACGGCGCGGCTGATGCCGCCGAGCGCCAGAAGCCGCTCCTCCATGTCCACCAGCGGCTCGACCGGCGACTTGATCTTGATCTCGACGAGGCCGAGCTGGCGGCCGCGCTTGATGAGGCGGTTGACGGTGGCATGCGAGATGCCGAGCTGATCGGCGATCTGCGCCTGAGTCAGGCCTTCCAGGAAGTGCAGGACGAGCGCCTGATGCATCTGGCGGGCGATGACGATTTCCTCGCGCGGGGCGGTCGTCTTGGGTTTCAGTCTGGCGATCGGCATATCAGCTGGCCTTCCGCTTGTGCATGAAATGATCGATGGAGACGGCGGCGAGCAGAATGCAGCCCTTGATCATGTCCTGCCAATAGACCGATACGTTGAGCAGGATGAGCGACGAGGTGACGAGCGAGAGCAAGGCCATGCCGAGGATAGCCCCGAGGACCGTGCCCGAGCCGCCGCTGAGCGAGGCCCCGCCGATGACGGCGGCTGCGATGATGTTCAACTCCATGCCCGCGCCGAAGGTGGGTGTGGCAGCGCCGAAGCGGGACATGTAGATCACGCCGGCCACCCCTGCGAGGGTCGAGCACAGCACCGTCACCCAGAACTTCACCTGATTGGTCTTGATGCCGGAATAGAGCGCGGCCTTCTCGTTGCTGCCGGTGTAGAACACCTTGCGGAACGCGGTCGCCCGGCGCAGCAGGAAATCGAACAGGATAACGATGGCGACGAAGATCAGGATGACATAGGGCACGCCGTAGAAGGTGCCCTGCCCGACTTCCTTGAAGGCTGCCGGCAGCGTGAAGAGCGACAGCGGCGTGCCTTTGGTGATGATGAGGCAGAGACCGCGCACGATCACCATGGCCGCGAGCGACGTGATGAAGTGGTTGAGCCCGACGACCGTGACGAAGAAGCCCATGGCACCGCCGATGGCGCTCGAGGCGGCAATGCCGATCAGCGAGGCGGTCCACGGGTCGAGTCCGGCAAGGAAGAGCGAACCCGACAGCACCATCGCAAAGCAGACGACGGATCCGACGGCCAGGTCGATGCCGCCGACGATGAGCAGGATCGTCATGCCGACGACGACGATGCCTTCGACCGAGAAGCTCATCAGCATGGCGCGAAAATTGCCGAGCGTCAGGAAATGCGGCGAGGCGAAGCTCATGATCACGCCGAGCGTCAGGATGATCGCGATCAGCCCGGCCTCGCGCATCGAACCGATGCGCCTGAAGGACGATGTTTTCGGCGCTGTACCCGCCATCGTGTCGATTGCCATTTCCCGCTCTCCCAGTTTCTTCTCACGCGGCATGATCTGCCACCCGCGCCGCGCCGAGCCCCGAGGCAAGACGGATCACGGCCTCCTCCGACATCTCGTCAGCTCCCAGTTCGCCTGCGATGCGCCCCTCCCGGACGACCAGCACGCGATCGCAAAGACCGAGCAGTTCCGGCATTTCCGAGGAGATGACGACAATGCCGATGCCCGAGCCCGCAAGCTCGCGCAGCAGGCGATGGATTTCGGTCTTGGCGCCGACATCGATGCCGCGCGTCGGTTCATCCATCAGGATGACCTTCGGCTTCACGGCCAGTTGCTTGGCGATCGCCACCTTCTGCTGGTTGCCGCCGGACAGCGATTTGACGGGCGCCTCGATACCGCCCATGCGAACGGCGAGCCGCCTTGCGAAATCCTCGGCCAGAGCCGCTTCGGCACGGCCATCGAGCAGGCCGGCGGCATTGGTCAGCGACTTCAGGTCCAGCACGGAAATGTTCTGCGCGATGGACATATCGAGGAAGACGCCGGAACCCTTCCGGTCTTCGGACAGGTAGACGATGCCCGCCTTCACCGCATCGGAATAGGTGGCGATCTTCTGTACGGCGCCATGCAGCCGCACCATGCCTTCGGCACGGGACCGCAGACCGCAGATACTCTCGGCGATCTCCGTTCGACCGGAGCCGATCAGGCCGCCTATGCCGAGGATCTCGCCCTTGCGTAAATTGAAGCTGACATTCTGGAAGCGGGAGCCGTCGCCGATGCCGTCCACCTCGAGAATCGTTTCGGCCGTCTTCTCGTCCGGCCGCAGCTTGTCGGGATAAAGCTGGGTGATCTCGCGGCCCACCATGCGGCGCACCACGTCGTCAGGCGTTACGTCCGAAATACGGTCCGTGCAGACATAGCGGCCGTCGCGGAAGACGGTCACACGGTCGCAAAGGCTGAAAATCTCGGCCATGCGGTGGCTGATATAGATGATCGATATGCCATTCGCCTTGAGATCGCGGATGATCGAGAAGAGCTGCTGCGCCTCGGTTTCGGTCAGCGCCGCGGTCGGCTCGTCGAGGATCAGCACACGGCAGTCGAGCGTCAGCGCCTTGGCGATCTCGACGAGCTGCTGGCTGGAAATCGGCAGATCGGCGACCTTGCGGCGAACGTCGATGGCGGCGAGACGGTTCATCACGGCTTGCGCATCGCGCTCCAGCGCGCGGTAATTCATGAGGGGCGAGCGGCGGCGGTTCGTGGCCGCCATGAACATGTTTTCGGCAACCGTCGCATCCGGGCAGAGCGCGATTTCCTGATGCACCAGGCCGATGCCGAACGACTGCGCGGCGGCGGGGGACGCGATACGCACCGGCTGGCCGTCGACGCGGATTTCGCCCGCGGTCGGCTGCAAGACGCCGGCGATGATGTTCATCAGCGTCGACTTGCCGGCGCCGTTCTCGCCGCAGAGCGCATGGACCTCGCCGCGTTCGAGCGTGAAGCCGACATCCGTCAAAGCCTTCACCGCCCCGAAATGCTTGGTCACGCCATGAATGGTGAGCACCGGCTCCGCCATCGTCTTCCTCCCCTCTCCCCGAAGCCCATCCGCGCCGCACGGCGCGGATGGCGTCTCTTGGGAGATTACTCCTCGATACCCTTGGTGCCACGGCGCTTCAGGTACTTGTCCCAGTAGAAATCGTCGGCATTTTCGGCCGTGACGATCGACAGGCCGTTGTCGACGACCGGGATGCTCATCGGGTTGAAGCCCGAGCGCTTGGCATCGTTCATCGGGTCGATCAATTCCGGGTGCTTGGCAAGCCACAGCAGCATGAAGCCCATGTAACCCTGCATGCCCTGGTTCGGGTTGATCGAGCCAAAGACTTCGCCGGCCTTGATCATGTCGAGAATATTGGCGTTGACGTCGGCGCACATGACGAGGACCTTGCCGCCGGCTTCCTTGTTGGCCTGCGCCGCGCCGATCGCCGAGTTGGCTTCCGGCATGAAGACGGCGCCGAGGTTCGGATTGGCCTGGATGAGGCTCGACAGGCCCTGGTAGGCCTTGGTCGGATCCTGGTTGGAGGCCGCGCGGCCGACCAGCTTCATGTCGGGCCACTTCTCTTCCATGCGGGCGATGAAGGCGGCGATGCGCTTGTCGTGGTTGTCCTGGCCCGGATTTTCGAGAACGGCGTATTCGCCCTTGCCGCCCATCTTTTCGGCGATCGCATCGGCCGCGTAGGTGCCTTCACGAGTATTGTCCGAGGTGATGAACGAGACGCGCTTGGAGAGCGGCGAGTCTGCGGCGAAGGTCACGACGGCCGTGCCCTGATCGATGGCGCGATTGATCGGCTCGATGAACGGATCGGAGTTCATCGGGTGCACGAGAATGCCGGCCGGGTTCTGCGCCAGCGCCTGGTCGAAGGTGGCGATCTGCTTGTTGACGTCATATTCCGGCGTGCCGGTATATTCCGTCTCGCAGCCGAGCTGCTGGCCCGCCTGCTTGAACATTTCATAGACCGGGAACCAGTATTCGACGCCCGAAACCATGACGTTCATGACGTATTTTTCGCCCGGCTTGCAGCGGAACGGGTTGTCCGTCTCCGCAGATGCCGTGCCGGCAAAAAGCGTTGCCGCAAGGACCGCCATGGCGGTCGAGCCGATAAATTTGCGCAAGTTTCCTCCTCGAGGCCGAAGCCCCTCCCAAAAGCCCGAGGGCGTCCCGAAGACGCCGCAGATCGCGTTGAAACCGAACTTCCTCCTCGAAGTCCGATGAAGGGCAATAGAGGCGAAGATGAAACGCATGTCAATATAATTCAGCATCTGAAATATATTTCAGATTCTATAGGCGGACCGCACTCATTGCGGGCCGCTGCAGTGCGGTCCTCGCGGAGGACTGCGCCAGCGCGTGCTCGCACATCCACTGTAGCTACCCCCGGACCCATACCTCACGAAAGGAAGGGGGACCGGGGACAGCCCTGGCTCGGCAAATCCCCTCTTGACTCTCACAAATTGCTGAACAAAACTGTTCAACAATCTTGTTGAGCAATATGGGAGGTTGATATGCTCGATCCATCGCGAATTCTCTCCGGACTATGCGCTGCCGGCACCCTGGCCGCGTCCCTGCTGCTGGCTTCCGCCACGATGCAGCCCGCGCAGGCCGCGCCGCTTCCGACGATCAAGGAGGGAACGCTTTCCGTCGGTTCGGACCTGACCTATCCGCCCTTCGCCTATCTGAAGGACGGCGCGCCGGCGGGCTTCGACGTCGAGTTCATGCAGGCGCTTTCCAAGCGCCTGGAGCTGAGCTCCGAGTTCATCGACACCCGCTTCGCAAGCCTGATCACGGGTATCCGGGCCAACCATTTCGACGTCGTGGCCTCCGCCCTCTACGTCACGCCGGAGCGGCAGAAGATCCTGAACTTCATTCCCTATCTCAAGGCCGGCTCTTCGCTGCTGGTGCTGAAGGACGCGACGTTCCGTCCTACCGGGGAAGCCGAATTGTGCGGCAAGGTCGTCGGCTCGATGCAGGGCGCATCCTGGCTGCCCAAACTCAAGAAATTCTCGGACGAGCACTGCGCGGCGAACGGCCTCGGCGCCATCGAGACCCGCGAATTCGATACGGACGCCCAGGTCACGCAGGCGCTCCGTTCCCGTTCCATCGATGTCGAGTTCATGGACAATGTCGTGGCGGCCGAACTCCTCAAGAAGTTCCCGAACGACTATGAGGTGACGTCGAAGGACCTCATCTATCCGGTGCTGATCGGCGTTGCCGTCAGCCCGCAGAACAAGGACCTCTACGGCGCCGTCAGCGAAGCCTTCTCGAAGATGCGCCAGGACGGCAGCTATGCCGCTCTCGCCGAAGCATATGCCATGCCGACGGTGAGCGACGCGGACATCGAGAGCGTCACCTCCACCGCGCAGTAAATCCGTCTTCCAGGCGTATCGAAACGCCGGCCCGCGAGGCCGGCGTCCCCCTCTTATTTTCGAGCAGTTTCCCATGGGTTTCGACTGGCACTATACCGTTGGCCTTCTGGCCGATACCGATTTCTGGCTGGCGTCCTGGACGGTCGTGCAACTGAGTCTGGCGAGCTGGCTCGTCGCCGCCGTCGTCGGCTTCGCTCTCGCTCTTGCCAAGAGATCCCGGTGGAAGGTGCTGGCCCGCGCGACGCAAACCTATATCTGGTTCTTCAGAAGCCTGCCTCTGCTGGTCCTGCTCATCTTCATCTACAGCATGCCGCAGGTCTTCCCCGCGCTCCGGTCGGTCCTGTCGAATGCCTTCACGGCCGGTTTCATCGCCCTCGTCGTCAGCGAGGCGGCCTATATGGCCGAGATCCATCGAGGCGGGCTCATCGCCATACCGAAAGGCCAGGTCGAGGCCGGCCGCGCGCTCGGGCTCTCCTTTTTCGGGATACAGCGCCTGATCGTCATTCCGCAGGCGATCCGCGTCGCTCTTCCCGCCCTTGCGAACGAGCTCGTGACGATCGTGAAGCTGACCTCGCTCGTTTCCGTCATCTCGCTTGCGGAAATCCTGCTTGTCGGCCAGCGGCTCTACACCCAGAACTTCCTGATCCTCGAGACGCTCACGGCCGTCGCCTTCTATTACATCCTTATCGTCACGATCTTCGATCGCAGCATCACCTTTCTCGAGCGATCGGCTGACGTGAACCGGCTGGGACAGAAGGCCCAGCCGCTCTCGGAAGGGGAAGTCGCGGCGAAGATCGCGCGCTTCACCGCCCGGCCGGCCTCCAGGCGCCAGCCGGCGGACGTTCCGGCGCTGGAGGCGAAGGGCGTCCACAAGGCCTTCGGCGACCTGC
The DNA here is from genome assembly GCF_033705735.1 of Shinella zoogloeoides. Classification (NCBI taxonomy): domain Bacteria; kingdom Pseudomonadati; phylum Pseudomonadota; class Alphaproteobacteria; order Hyphomicrobiales; family Rhizobiaceae; genus Shinella; species Shinella zoogloeoides. The sequence continues at coordinate 717,218 of NZ_CP131131.1, read as the reverse complement.
AGGTTCTCAAGGGCGTCGACCTGACGGTCCAGCCGGGCGAGGTGATCTCTATCATCGGGCGCTCCGGTTCCGGCAAGACCACCTTCATCCGGACCTTGAACGGACTGGAGCACATGGATAGCGGCTCGGTGCGCCTGCATGGCGAACCCTTCATCTCCGCCGGGGCGTCCGCGTCGGGTGCCCACCTGTTCAAGGAGGATTTCCGGCTGATCCGCGATGTCGGCATGGTCTTCCAGAGCTTCAACCTGTTCAACCACCGCACCATCCTCGACAATGTCCTGCTCGCCCCGCTCTACCATGGTCTCGGCACGCGCGCGGACCTTGAGGCAGAAGCCTTCCACTATCTGGCGAAAGTCGGCATGGCCGCGCATGCCCGCAAATATCCTCACCAGCTTTCGGGCGGCCAGCAGCAGCGCGTCGCCATCGCGCGCGCCCTAATGATGTCGCCGAGCATCATCCTGTTCGACGAGCCTACCTCCGCGCTCGACCCGGAGACCGTGGACGAGGTCCTGGGCGTCATCCGTTCCCTGGCAGGCGACGGCGTCACGATGGTGATCGTCACGCACGAGATGAATTTCGCCTTCGATGTGTCCGATCGCATTTTGTTTATGGAGCAGGGCAAGGTGATCTGCGACGATACGCCCGCGAACATCAAGGCGGGCCTGTATCCTCAGCTCAGGACCTTCTTGAAGAACCTGACAAACTGAGATCCGACATGACCGAAACCGCTCCAAACGAACCAGCTTTCATCCGGGTTGCGAATGAAATCCGCAACAGCATTCTTTGCGGACGGATCCTGAGCGGCGCCGCCCTGATCGAGGCCGAGCTGATCGACGTCTATAACGTATCCCGCAACACGCTGCGGGAATCCCTGCAATTGCTCCGCCAGCAGGGGCTGCTGTCGCAGGAGCGCAACAAGAGCGTTCGGGTCAAGCGCCTTTCCGCGGCCGAGCTGAAGGACATCTTCATCGTGCGCCGCGTCGTCGAACTGAGCGCGCTGCGCGGCCGGCAGTCCGTGCCGGCCGACTGGCTGCAACGGCTCGGGGACCTGACGCGTGAAGGCACGGGGGCCATCGAGCGGGCCGACTGGCAGGTCGGGGCAACGACAAGCCTGCGCTTCCATCAGGAGATCGTCGCCCTTCATGGCAGCCCGATCTTCGACCAGATGTTTTCACTCCTCGTCACCCAGTTGCGCCTCGTCTTCGTGACCGGGGCGCAGGAGCGCGCATTCCAGGAACCGTGGCTGATGAGGGAAACCGAAATCCACGGACTTCTGGCCGAGGGCCGATACGAGACCGCCGCCGACCGCCTCGAGATCTATCTCGCCGATGCCGAGGCGATGCTGATGACGCTGATGTAGAATGAGAAACGTGACCGACATGCCGAACGCGCCGACCGACCCTCGTTCCCCGCACGCCAAATTTGCGGCTGCCATCGCGGACTATCAGGCCCGCTCCTGGCAGGGCCAGGCGATTTTTCTTGCGGAACGCTTCGCCGACGCGGGCGACGAGCTGGCCGATTGGGAACGCCTTCGGCGGGAAGGGGCCTCGCTGCCGCCGCTTGCGGGCCTGACGATGACGGCGAAGGCCTGTTTCGACGTCGAGGGGTGGCCCACCAGCTGCGCGTCGAGAGCATTGGCGAGCTCACCGGCGGCAACGCAAACGGCGCCCATGGTCGCCCGACTGCGCACTTGCGGCGCGACCCTTGTCGCGCAGACCAACATGACGGAATTCGCCTATGGCGCCCTTGGCCTGAACTTGGCCTTCGGCACGCCCCGCACGCCGCTCGATGCGACGGGAGAGCGGGTGGCGGGAGGGTCCAGTTCCGGAGGGGCGGTCGCCGTTGCGCGGGGATATTGCGATATCGCGGTATGCTCGGACACCAGCGGCTCTGCCCGTATCCCCGCGGCGTTCTGCGGCGTCGTGGGCTTCAAGCCCAGCCGTGGCCGCTATTCGAGCGACGGCATGAAATGGCTGTCGACGTCCTTCGATGTGCCCGGCCTCATAACCCGCTCGGCGGACCTGTGCCGGATCGTCGATGCGCTCCTCGCGCATGGGGAAATCTCCGAGCCGGAGCCCACGCCGTTTCGCCTGGCCATCCCGGCCTTCTACAGGGAAGCCGCCATCGACGCGGACGTCCGCGACACGTTCACGCGCTGCATGAACGCCCTGGCGGATGAAGGCGTGGAGATCACGGAAATCCCGCTCCCGAGCCTGCAGTCGGCGACGCGGATCACCGTCGAGGGGCGGATCATCGGCTATGAGGCCTACAGGTACCACGAGGCGCTCCTGAAGGCTGCGGAACATCTCTACGACCCGTTGATCGCGACGCGCCTCAGGCAGGGGGCGGAAGCGCCCGAAGGCGAATATCGCCGGGCGCTCGTCGAGCTGGACACATGCCGGAAACAGTTCGACCGGGAAATCGAGGGCTTCGACGCGTTCGTGCTGCCGACGGTGCCGATGATGCCGCCACGCGCCGGCGACCTTGACGAGCAGTCTCGCTATCTCGCGATGAACAGCCGTTCCTTTTCCCTCACCGAATTCGCAAACCGGCTCGACCTGCCGAGCGTCACGCTGCCCGCCGGCGGCCTGCCCATCGGCATGATGCTGACGGGCGCCCGCGGCGCCGACGACAAGCTCCTGGCCATCGCCGGGATGCTTGAACCGGTCCTTGCGAAAACCATCCGAAACCCCCTTTGAAAAAACCAGGAGTTTGAAATGATCGTCGTCACCTCACAGGAAATGGCAGGATCCGCACGGGATGTCTCCGGGCCGGGCTGGCAGAGCAAGCGTATGATCGTGCGCGAGCACGGCATGGGCCACTCGGTGCATGAAACCCGTGTCCTCGAAGGCGCCGAACTGCATCTTCATTACAAGAATCATCTCGAAAGCAACTACTGCATTTCGGGTGAGGGCGAAGTCGAGCATAAGGTGACCGGGGAAGTGTTCCCGATCAAGCCGGGCACGATCTATTCGCTCAACGAAAACGATCCGCACATCCTGCGCGCCACGAAAGGCGACCTGCTGCTCGTCTGCGTCTTCACGCCGCCTCTTTCCGGCAACGAAACGCACAAGGCGGATGGAAGCTACGCAAGCGAATAGAGGAATCCGTCGCTCTAAAGGTCAGATCCTCAAATCACCTTCGAGACACAGCGACGAACCTCGATAAATCCTGCACCACGCTCGCAGGCCCGGCATAGAAAAGGCTATGCCGGGCCTGCGCCGGGAACGAAGGACCGCGATAGTCCAAAGGCGCGCATTTCGGGAAGAGGTAGAAGCCCCCCTCCGACGCACGAACCTCAAGGCCAGGGATCGCGCCAAACCCCTTCGACGCGTTCACCGCGTGCCCGATATTCGACGACGGCCGACGTCACGAAGTCCGGCGGGCCGTTCAGCGCCGCCGCCGCGGCCCGCGATGATCTCCTTGCCCTTGCGTGCGGCCATCCTTGCGGAGGGCAAATATTCAATCAAGGAAGCTCGATTTCAGAGTTCGACAATTGCTCAAACACCCTCGACATACGCGCGGCAATTTGCTCCGCGCGAGCCCTGCTCAAGCGATCGGCTTCTTCGACATTCCTCTCGACGATTGCCGTAATGATAGCGGAGTGGTCATCAAGGACGATGGGCAATTCAGCAGTCCTCGAATTGGGGCGGTGCCAGTGCCATAACCGTTGCTGCTTGGTGAGAAGGCGAGAGAGAAGCCATGAAAAGTGAGGATTTCGGCCAACAGCCGCGATCTTTTCGTGAAACGCGGCATTCGCACCAATCACCTGGGTAGTAGGCGATAGTTCGTCAGCCGAGGCCCGGACCGCCTCTCGACCGAGTCGCGCCTACTGGCAGGAAAGGCTCTTCGGTCGAGAGATCAAAAGGTCCGTGTTCTTGAATGGATACGAGCCGGCGCGCGCTCAAACGGCAAGCACTTGAGATATAATCTTCAAGGCATATCGCTGAATTCCGAACATGCCGGCCGACGTAATGTATTCGATGCCCGCTGCCGGATAATCGCGAGATCGGCCACCCCGACGAGGCCGGCATCGTCGCCAAGGCTTGCAGGTACGACCGGCACCTCCCGAAAGGGGGCCATGGCATCGCGGCGGATGCGCGCACGAATGCCTGGTTCGAGCAGATCGAAAGCGGCCGACACGCCGCCGCCCATGACGATCATCTGCGGGCTGTAGAGATGCAGCAGGCTGGCAAAGCCTGAGCCGAGCCAATCGGCCTCCTCGGCGACGAGGGCGAGGCAGGCGGCATCGCCTGCCCGCGCACCCTCCACCGCGTGGCGGCCCTCAAGCGTCTCGTGCTCGGCCATCCTGCCAAGGTAGGAGGCGGGGTTTCCGCTTGCCGCCGCGCGGACCCGCTTGCCGAAGGCCGTACCGGCGGCAACCGCTTCGAAGCAACCGACACGCCCGCACGAGCAGACGGGCCCTTCCGCAACCAGCGTGAAATGCCCGACATGGCCGCCCATGCCCCGCGCCCCGTGCATCAGCCGGCCGTCGACAACGACACCGCCGCCGATGCCTGTACTGACCGTGACATAGACCATGTGGTCCAGCCCGCGCGCAGCCCCGTATTGCCATTCGCCGAAGGCGGCCGCGATGCCATCGTTCTCGACGATGGCCGGAAGGCCGAAAAGCTCCGACAGGCGGTCGCACAGAGGGAATTGCTCCCAACCGGGAAGGGTCGGAATATGGTCGATAACGCCGCTCACGGTATCGAGCGGCCCCGGGGCGCACATGCCGATCGCACGGACCGGAGCGCTGCCTGCCGCCCGCGACACCTCCGCGACAAGCGCCTTGAATTGCCGCATCACCTCTTCCGGGCCGCTGACATCCGTGCGTGCCGCCGTGCGTGCCAGAACCTTTCCGGCGCGCACCAGCGCGGCGCGAACCTGTGTGCCGCCGAGATCGAGGCCGATGGTGAAATCGTCGTTCATACAAGGCCTCTTGTCGTTCCACCGGTTGCGGACGAGGCCAGCCCCTCCGCCTCGAAGGCGGGCGACCTCGTGACGACGGTCTCGGCCATCAGCCGGTCCTCGGGCAAGGTTTCAATCCAGTCGGAAGACGGCCGCATCTCAGAGCTCCTTGAGGAAAGCCGACAGGGCAGCGCGGAAATCGGCGCGATAGGCGTCGGCATCGTCCGCCTTCGGCGTGATCTCCACCAGCCGCGCGCCCGGGATCATCCCGGCAAGCGACCGGGCATGACCAAGCGGATGAACGAGGTCGCGCCCGTGGCCGATCACGAGCGTCGGCACGGCAATAGCAGAGACCTCCGCCTCGGTGACGTCGGGGCCGTCCATCGAGATTGCCCTGAGCAGCGCTGCGGTGACGTCGATCGGCTCGCGCGTGAAGAAGCCGCGGATCGAGGCAAGATTATCCGGTGCGTCCCGTTCCAGCTCTTTCGCCAGGGGCAAGGCCTCATACTGCCGGCGCGCCTCCTGCGGCGGATAGCGATCGAGAAGTTCACCGGCAATACGGTTCGGCGCCATGTTTTCCGGATTGGCGGCACAAATCCAGGCGGGCCGCGCGATCACGAGCGCCCGAACCCGTTCAGGCCGGTGGACGGCAAGCCGCAGCGCGATCGCCGCTCCCATCGAGATTCCCCCCACCACGGCTCGTCCGGCACCCTGTGCTGCAAGATAGCCGGCAATGTCGTCGGCGAAGGTGGCGATCGAAAAGGCCGCCTTGGGGCCTGCGTCCGAGGCACCGTGGCCGCGGCATTCGACGGTGATGCGCCGGAAGCCGGAAGCCGCGGGAAAGACCTGCCCCGGCTGGGCCTGATCCCCGCACAGGCCATGCTGGAAGACGAAGGGCATGCCCGCGCCCTCCTCGTAGACCGCGAGGTTCGCGCCTTCGACGGGATGGCGGATCGGATTCATGCGTTGCCGCCCTCCGGGGCGATGAGGGGCGCAAGGAAAGCGGCGACACCCGGCGCTTCTGCCGCCGAAAGCCCGTGGGTGATCATGTCGCCGTCGAAGCCTGCCCGCTTCAGCGAGGCCACGTAGCGCGGATAGTCGATGACGCCCCTGCCCGCGGTGGCGAAGGAGCTGTCGGCGTTGCGATCCTTGGCATGCGCGATGGCGATCCGGTCTTTCAGCAGGTCGATGGCCGCGTCGATGATACGGCCGCGCGTTTCGGCGTCCTCGTTCTCGAAGAGATTGGCCGGATCCAGCACGATGCGGATGCGCTCGCTCGCCATCGTTTCGATCAGCCGCCGCGCCTTCGCGGCAGAGTTGATGACATTGGCGAGCTCCGGCTCGACGCCGATGAAGATGTCGTGCCGTTCCGCGATGGCGAGCAGATGGCCGAACTCGGCGATCATGTCCTGCCAGGCCTCGGTCCCCTGATTGTCTGGATGGTCGCGCCACTGATCGGCGGCATCCCGGCTTCCCGTGCAGACGGTCAGAAGGGTCGAACCTGCGGCATGCGCCGCTGCGGCAATCGCCGCAAAGCTGCGCCGGCCGGCCTCTCGCATCGCAATATCCGGGTGGATCATGTTGTAGGTGGCGGAGATCGCCGCGATGGCGACGCCGGTCTGTTCCGATGCTTCACGGATCGCCGCGACGGCAGCGCCCGGGATCACCTCCGGCAAGGCCCCAAGGCCTGAGCAGGCGAAATTGTATTGCACCGACGCGTAGCCGGCCCCGCGCGCGGCGGCGAGCACGACATCCGGCGTCGTGCCTGCGAAGGTCTTGGCGAAGATACCGGCGCGCATCACACGCTCCCATGCGCATCGACGAGCTTGACCGGCGCCTTTGCGCGAACCGACTGCATCACCGCCGCCATGCCGCGCACCGAGGCGATGCCGTCCTCGATGCCCGCGCCGGTCAGCGGCCCGCCATCGAGAATCGTATCCGCAAACCCCTCCAGCTGGCGCCGGTAGAAGTGGCCGTCCGCACCCAGAACGCGGCTGGTCGCCCCGGTCTTTTCGCTGAAGATGTCCACCTCGCTGCTCTTGAACAGCCAGGGATTGTAGGTCTTGCCGAGAATGCTGCCGTACTCGCCGTAGATCTGGAAGCCTTCGTGCCAGTCCATGCGCACGGCAACCGTCAGATCCAGATGGCCCATGGTGCCGTTTTCGAACTCGACGTCGATGAACCAGGAATATGCGCCGAACCGCTGGCGCAGCCGCGCATCGACGGCGAGGATGGGACCGGCAAAATAGCGGGCGGTATCCAGCAAGTGGCTGCCATGGGCGAGCATGAAATACTGCTCGAGATCGGCCTTCGGATTTCGCGACGGCTTCTTCGCGTTGGCGCTACGGATCATGTAGGGCTGCACCGCGTCGGTGACGGCATAGCGATGGGTGGAATCGCAATACCAGGCCTTCAGCGCGAGCATCTCGCCCATTTCCGTATCGATGAAGCTCTTGGCGCTCTGGAGGCCGGCGTCGTAGCGCTTCATATGGCCGACCTGGAAGACCTTGCCGCTCTTCTCGACGACGGGCCGCAGGCCGTCGGCCTCCTCGACGGTCATGCCGAGCGGCTTTTCGCAGAGCACATGCTTGCCGGCCTCGAGCGCACGGGCTGCGGCGGCGACGTGGAAGGCATCCGCCGTCGCGATGATGACCGCATCGACATCCGGGTCGGCCAGCATCGCATCGTAGTCCGAGAAAGCCTTTTTCGGCGCATGGGTCGCGGCCATTCGGGCGCGCAGGTCCTCCGCGACGTCGCAGATGGCGTAAAGCTCGGCATTGCGCGCTTTCACGGCGCTTTCGAAATGGCCGGCCTGCGAGATCGGCCCGCAACCGAGAATTCCGACCTTCAGCAGCGGCTTGCCCTCATTCATTTCATTGTCCTTTCCATGGTGGACGGTGCTTTCAGGACCGGTCCTTATTCTTCAGCTCTTCGATACAGGCATGCTGCGGAAGCGCATGGCGGTCTCCGGCTGCGCCACCTTGCAGACGGCGGGCGGAAGACCGCGGGCGATCAGTTCGATATCGGCGGTGATCGACGCGCCCATGGCGTTCAGCGTCGATTCCATGGCGCCGGCCTGATGAGGCGAAAGGATGATGTTCGGCGTCCCGCGCACCGGATCGTCGGCCGCGACCGGTTCGACGGGAAAGACATCGGTCGCAACCCGGATCCGGCCGGAAGCGGCCGCTGCCAGCATGTCCGGAAAATTGACGACCGCTGCGCGGCTCAGAAGGAGCAGGCACGCCCCCTGTTTCATCGTTTCGAACGCACGCTTGTCGAGGAAACCGGCATTGTCGGACGTCACGCCGGCGAGCACGAAGACGAAATCGCTCTCGGCAAGCGCGGTCTCCAGCGCCACCGGCCGGCAGCCGGCCTGCTCGATCAGGAGGGCCGGCACCCACGGATCGTAGACGTCGATGGTCGAGGTGAACGGTTTCAGCAAGGGCAGCAGCGCGCGGGCAAGATCGCCAAAGCCGATCAGCCCGACCCGGGCACGCATCAAAGGCCGTGCCGTGCGGTTGGCCGCAAATCCGTACTCTTCCTTGCCCTCTCGCATCAGCCGGTCGGCCTCGGTAATGCCGCGGCCGAGGTCGATCGCCATGGCCAGCCCGATTTCAGCGACCGGTTCGGCAAAGACATGGCTCGCCGACAGCACGCGGATGCCATGCTCGAAGCAATGGCGGTAGTCGATATTGGGCAGGAAATTTCCCTCGCTGTTGACGAAGGCCTTGAGGTTTCGGCACCGCGCCAGCCGCTCGGCCGGCATGTCAAAAATGCCCATCGCGATATCGGCGGGCGCAACGTGGCGTTCGAAGTCCTCGTCCGTCAGCGCATCGCCCTCATGGATGACGACGTCGCCAAGCGCACGGAGCCGCGCAAGATGGTCGTCCGTGAAGACATCTTCCACGAGGCGCGGATGTGCCATGATGAAGATACGGAAAGGTGTGGTCATGAACGGTTCCCTTCAGATGTCTGTCCAGCGGCCGTCTTCAGCGCCCGAGCGAAGGGCGGCATCGACGAAACGCAAGCCGCGCACGCCATCGCGAATGCCGGGCAGCAGCAGGGCGTCCGCCGCCGGAGCGCGGCCGTCGCGACGCGCGTCGATCTGGTCGGCCATGTCGAGATAGAGCCGCGCCAGCGCCTCGATGAACCCCTGGGGATGGCCGGGCGGCATCGTTCCCTTGAAAGCCGTTCCGTGCGAGGCCCGGTCGATCACCATGCGCCGGCCGCCGAGCGGCGCGAAGGCCAGTTGGTTCGCCGCCTCGACCGTCCAGCCGAGCGAGCCCTTGTCGCCATGCACATCGATCCTGAGCCCGTTGGTCTCGCCGATCGCCACCTGGCTTGCCCAGAGCAGCCCCTTGGCGCCGCCGTCAAAGCGCAGCTTGGCCGTGACATTGTCATCGACGCGGCGGCCGGTAACGAAGGTATCGACTTCGGCCGAAAGGGCGGTCGCCGAAAGGCCCGTGATGAATTCCGCAAGATGGAAGGCGTGGGTGCCAATGTCGCCGAGACTGCCGGCGCCGCTTCTTGCCGGATCGGTGCGCCATTCGGCCTGCTTGTTGCCGGTCGCCTCGGCGGCGGTGGCCAGCCATTCCTGCGGAAAGACGACGCGGACCACGCGCACCGTGCCGATTTCCCCGGCCGCCACCATGGCGCGCGCCTCGCGCACCATGTCGAAGCCGGCATTGGTGTAGGCGACACCGAAAAGAGAGGCGCTGTCCGCCGCCGCCGTCCGGAGTGCGAGCGCCTCATCCAGCGTGGCGGTCAGCGGCTTGTCGCAGAGAATGTTGACGCCGGCATCGAGGAAGGCGTGGCAGGCGGGCGCATGCAGGTGGTTCGGCGTCACCACGGCGACGAGGTCGATGCCGCCGTCGGTTGCCTCGCGCTTCGCCATCGTCTCGAAATCGTCATAGCAGCGCTCGGGGGCGAGACCGAGATCGTGCCCGCTTTCCCGCGCGCGAACCGGATCGCTCGAAAGGGCGCCCGCGACCATCGAAAAGCGTCCCGTCATCGCGGCGGCGGCACGGTGTGCGGCGCCAAAGAACGCACCATTCCCACCGCCGACCATACCGAGTTTCAGCGTTCTCATGTCCCTGTCCTGTCTGGAATGGGGTGGGCCGACGTTTTCCGCCGGCCCACCCCTCTGGCGACGTGTTACTTGGCGGCCACCTTGCCGCAGGTGGTCAGCGCATCGGCCGGGGTGCAGGTCTCGGTGCCGGTCTGGATGAACGGCTCGAGCTTTTCGCCCTTGGTCAGCTTGTCGAGGGCCATGATCGTCTCGTAGCCCATGTCATAGGGGCGCTGGCCGATATTGTAGTGGCTGAGGCCCTCGGCGAGCAGCGGAAGCTGCGGGCCGAAGTTGTCGCCGAAGACCACGACGAGATCCTTCTTGTCGAGGCGTTCCTTCAGCGGCTCCATCGCCTGCTTGTAGGCCTGCGGCGCATACTGCGCCCAGCCGCCGACGGCGACGAAGGCGGAGAGGTCCGGATGATTGGTCATGACGTCGCGAACCTGCTGGGCGGCGAGCGCGATATCGTCATTGTTGTAGACCGGGCAACCGGCCGGCTCGGTCCAGCCGTTCTGGCCGGTGAGCGCTTCGACCGGCTGGTCCTTCGAGGCACCGGCGAGCGTGTCGCGGATGCCCTGGACACGGGCCTTCAGGTTTTCAGAAGCCGGCGCGCCGGACTGGATGCAGACCGTGCCGCCTTCCTTCTTGTTCTCCAGCACCTTCTTGGCGAGCTCCACGCCGAAGGAATAGTTGTCCGTGCCGATATAGGTGGCGCGCAGCCCTGCGTCTTCGGGCAGCACGTCGGTGTCGAAGGTGACGACCGGGATCCCCTTGTCGTTCGCCATCTTGAGGATGCGCGCCATCGCCTTCGGGTTGCCGGCGGAAATGCCGAGCCCGTCGACGCCGCGGGTGATCATGTCCTGCGCAAGCTGCACCTGCTTGGCTTCGTCATATTCCGTCGGGCCGATATAGGTGCAGGTGACGTCGCCGAGCTTTTTGGCGGCGTCCTTGCAGCCGGCGTCGATCGGCGGGCTGAAGGCGTTGTTGAGCACCTTGAAGACCAGCGCGAATTCCCGGTCCGCGGCATTGGCCGTCGAGGCAAAGGCGCAAAGCGCGATCGCCGCGGACGACAGGGTAAATTTCAGGCTTCCTGACAGCGACATGGTATCTCCTCCTTGGTTCGCTGTTAAAGACGTTTCATTTCACGGCGCGGCGGCACTCCTCCCCCGCGCCCTGACCTTATGCGGGCGCGGCCGTCAGCGGCGCAGCGACCGGATGCGTTCGAGGAGCACCGCGGCGAGGATGAAGCCGCCGACGAACGTGCCCTGCCAGAACGGATTGACGCCGGCGATCAGCAGCGCGTTGCGGATCACCTCGATCAGGATCGAGCCGATCGCGGCACCGAGCGCCGTGCCGAAACCACCGGTCAGGGACGCGCCGCCTATGACCGTCGAGGCGATGGTCTGCAATTCGTAGCCCGTGCCGATGGCGTTCGTGACGGCGCCGAGCCAGCCGACGAGGAAGATCGCGCTGACCGCGGCCATCAGGCCACTGAAGGCATAGGCCGAGACCTTGATGGCATCGACCGAGATGCCCGCGAGACGCGCAGCGCTCTCGTTGCCGCCGATGGCGAAGATGTAGCGGCCCCAGCGCGTCATGGTCAGAAGGCAATGCAGCACGATGACGAAGACCACGAGCGCATAGACGACATTGGGAACGCCGAGCGTGTAGCCGCCGCCGAGCGCCAGGATCGATTCCGTCGCCGTGCCAAACTCGTAAAACACCTGATTGTCGCTGATGACGAGCGCAAGGCTGCGCCCGATCGACAGGGTCGCCAGTGTCACGATAAACGGTGGCAACTTGGCGAACGTGATGACGGCGCCGTTGAGTCCGCCGAAAACGAGGCCGACGGCAAGCGTCCCGGCGATGCCGACCGGCAAGGGCGCGCCGGCATTCAGCAGGACGCCGAGGGTCACGCCGCTGAGCCCGAGGATCGAACCGACGGAAATGTCGATCCCGCCGCTGATCAGCACCGGTGTCATGCCGAGCGCCATCAGGCCGATGAAGCAGGCATTCTGCAGCACGTTCAAGAGGTTGCCGGACGTGGCGAACTTGCCGGAGATCATCGAGACGGCAAGGCCAAGCACGACAATGGCAATCGCGATCCACATTTCCTGCGTGAGCATCAGACGGCGCAGAAGCGATCGGTCATGGCGCTTCAGGAGGTCGATGTTCATGTCGGGGACGTCTTGCTGGGACATGGTTTCCTCCCTTCTCAGGCGGCGTGGATGGCGCCGGTGATGAGGCCGGTGACCTCCTCCGGGCTGGACTGGTTTATCGGCTTGTCGGCGACCTTGCGGCCGCGCCGCATGACCACGACACGATCGCAGACATCGAAGACATCGGGCATGCGGTGACTGATGAGAATGACCGAGAGGCCCTGTTCCTTCATCCGCCGGATCAGCGCCAGCACCTCGGCCACCTGCCGTACGCTGATGGCGGCGGTCGGCTCGTCCATCAGCACCAGCTTGGAGTTGGAAAGGCGCGTGCGAGCGATCGCCACGGCCTGCCGCTGGCCGCCGGACATGCGATCGACAAGATCGGCCGGCCGCGTCTCGGATTTCAGCTCGCGGAAGATTTCGGCGGACCGCGTGTTCATCAGCTTCTTGTCGAGCACCCGGAACGGCCCGACCTGCCGCATCGGCTCGCGGCCGAGGAAGACATTGGCCGCGGCCGTCAGATTGTTGCAGAGCGCGAGATCCTGGTAGACGACCTCGATGCCGTGCCGGCGGGCATCGGCCGGGCCGGAGAAACTGACATCCTGGTCCTCGAAGACGTAGCGGCCGGAGGTCGGCTGGAAGTTTCCGGCGATGGTTTTCACCAGCGTCGACTTGCCCGCGCCGTTGTCGCCCATCAGGCCGAGCACTTCGCCACGGTTGATATCGATCGACACGCCGTCGAGCGCGCGGATGGCGCCAAATTCCATGACAATGTTTTCGAGACTGGCAAGCTTGCTCATCCAACCTCCTCCCTGAGCCTGGATAAATATCTTTCTTAAAGTAAGAAATAGAACGCATTTACCTTTGTCAACGAGGAATGTTTTTGCGCTCCCGCAGGCAATTTGCGTCAGCAAAGCTGACATAATGGACTCAAGGCCCGATTTTCGTGAATTTTTCTCGTGGACGGCAAATCGTGAGCCGCGAATTTGCCCGAAACAAAATGACATTTTTTTATAAAAGTAATAAACGCAATGACTCCAGACATCGCATGCGGAAAGGCGGGGGATTTCGACATGGCAGACCAGACCCTTGCCAAGGAAATCAACGAGCGGCAGATCCTTCGTTTTCTGCGGCTGGGCGGGTCGGCGAGCCGGGCCGATATCGCCCGTCATCTCGAGGTGACACCGGCCTCGGTGACGCGCCTCGTCAACGGTCTCGCTCTGCGCGGACTGGTGCGCGAAGTGCAGCCTGAAGAAAAGACGCCGGGGGCAGCGCGCGATGCCGGGCGGCCGGGCGTGGCACTCGCGCTCAACCCGAGTGCGATCTATTTCCTCGGGGTCGAGATCGGTGTCGGCATTCTGCGCTATGCCCTTATCGACCTGACGGCAAACAGCGTCGCCACTTCCGATGTGCATGTCAGCCGCACGATCACGCCGGAAGAGGTCGTCGACGCGATCGCCGCGCATGTGGCCATGCTGGAGCGCGATCTTCGTTATGCCGGCCGCGTTCAGAGCGTCGGCGTCACGGTACCCGGCGTGGTCAATCTGGAAGGTTTTGTCATCAACCTGCCGATCCTTGGCTGGAAGGAGGTCGATCTCCTGACACCCCTGCAAGCCGCCGTCGGCCGGCCCTGTTTCGTGGAAAACGACGCCGGCGCCGCGGCGTTCGGATCCGTCTACACCATGCCGGAACTCCAGACCGGCTGCTCCGTCTTTCTCGTGATCGGCCGGGGATGCGGCGGGGCGGCGGTGATGAACGGCCGGCTCCTGCGCGGCGCGAGCGGCGCCACCGGCGAGCTCGGCCACATGCGCATCGCCCGCGATGGCGCCGTTTGCAGTTGCGGACACCGCGGTTGCCTTGAAAGCCATGTCGGGCTCGACGCGCTCGCGCGGTCCTATCTGGGGACAGACAGTCTCGAAGAGGCGCAATTCGAGGCGCTTTCGGCGGAAGTGGCCGACCGTTTCAATTCCGGCGATCCCACGGCGATTGCGTCCGTGGCCGATCTTGCGGGATGGCTTTCACTGGCTATCGTCAGCCTTGCCAATATCTTCAATCCCTCGACGGTCTTCCTCGGCGGCGCGCTGGGCCCGGTACTCTCCCTCATCATCGAGGGCCTCCGCCGGGATGTCGCCGCCGGCATCGTTCCGGGTCTGCCGGCGCCGGAGGTTCGCCTGTTCAGTCTCGAACCCTACGAATGCGCCATCGGCGTTGCTGCCATCGCCCATCAGCGCTGCTTTGACAGCTCCCGCGTCGACAAGGATATGGCCGGCTGATCATCCGTCGCTCCCGTCAGGCCATTCCGTCGTTCGGTTTCAACAACGGACGCTCGAGACACGTCAGAAGAACGCAAAAGACGGTTTCACGAGCATGAGCCAGAGAATGCCGATAACCGCGAAGAACGCCGGAAAACCGCACAGAAACCAGATGCGATAGAGACGGAAGTAGGCTGGCGGAAGTACCTCGTTGTTGATCGCGGCAACGTGGGCGAGATTTCTCAGCCTGATTTGAATGGCCACAACCGGCAGCCAGAACAGGCCGGTCAGAACATAGAGAAGAAGCGACAGGGCGATCCAGGCTTCGGTGAGCGACCATCCGATCTCTCGGGCGAGCAAGTATCCCGTGACCGGCTGGAGGACGACGGCTGTGGCGGTGAAAAGCGTATCGGCGACGACGACCGTTCCCGCGACATGGGCGATGAGGGAGGAATTACGGGTCCGATGAGCCATGACCATGAAGAAGGCGATGCCCGCGCCCGTGCCGAACAGAACGGTCGCGCCGACGACATGCAGCAGCCGCAGGATATCCACCCATTCCGGCATCAGCGCTCCTCCAATATCGCGATGGCGACACCCGCAAGGACCATGGAGGGAAGAACCTTCACGAACGGGCCGAGCGGGTCGAGCCAGAGGCCCGGCGTGAGGATCGTTCCACCGGCAAGATAGGCCGCAGAGACGATGAGCATGCCGAGCAGGGCGCGGCGCGTCCACGGTCGATAGAGAACGGTGAGCCCCAGCGCGATATCGACGGCGCACGTGGCGAAGGTCATGAACCAGACGGCAGCGACGGGCATGAACGGCCGCAAGAAAGAGGCCGCGCCTGCGGGGTCGACAAGCGGGATCAGCCCGGACAGCATCCAGAAGATCGACAATACCACCACGATCAGCGGCTTGAGCAGGTAGAGCCGCGCGAACCAAAGGTCCTGCACACCCGCAGGATGGCGCGCGAGGGCCTGCGATGCCTTCATGAAGGTCATGCCGGCCGGCACGGCACCCTGACGCCCCGACGATACGCCGCCAGCCATCACGGCTATCGCGGTCGACCGCATCGCAGACCGCCAGCCGAGCTTGCCCGCCAGATCGGCAAGCGCGCTGACCGGTCCGGCAAGAAAGCCGGGAAGCGCCAGGATGCGGGCCGGCGGAAGCCCCAGCCACGCACGATGCAGCGTCACCAGATCGCGGAAGCTCATGTCTTCCGCTGCCGCGAGATCGTAATCGCCATCGGCGGGGATCATGCCGGTAACGGCTCTGGCGACACAGGTTGCGACGTCCTCCACCGAAACGGTGGCTACGGGACTGTCGGCATAGGCAAGGGGGATCGGTCCCGGCAGCGCGGAGAGCGAACGCAACAGCGCTGTGCCGCCGAATGCATTGCGGCCGATGACGACGGCTGGGCGCAGGATGATATGTGGCACGCCGCTGGAAGCGAGCGCACGGTCGGCCGCGCGCTTGGTGCTGAGGAAGGCCGTCTCGGCGCCGGCATCCATCGTGTTGGCGGAAATCTGAATGACGAGGCGGAGGCCCGCCTGCTTGGCGGCCTCGTATAGCGCCAGCATGGCTCGCTCCTGCGCGGCGGCGAGATCGTCATGGAGGCCGTCCTGCAGGGCCCCGGCGCAATTGACAACGATATCCTGACCCCGGAGGAGCGGCGCCCAATCCGCGGCCCGGCCGAGATCGTTGAGGTCAGCCTTCAACCACCGGATATCGGGATGCTGGTTTCTCGCACGGTCGGGATGCCGGCCAAGCCCTGTGACGGCATGCCCTTCTTCGCGAAGCCTGCCAGCGATGACGGAACCGATAAAGCCCGTGGCTCCCAGTACCAGGACGCTGAAGCGTTGGGACATATACGACTCGTCTTCTTCCGGATGTTCAGTTCAAGGGCCGGTCTCGGCGTGCCACCTTTTCCGAGATTTGACAATTCCCTTGGCAATGACCACGCAGCGGATGGTCGATCCGAGCGGGCGACGACGCCGCAGGCTCTGCCGAATTCAGGGTGCGGTGTCTTGGCGGACGATCCGGCCGGGCTGCTCGCAAAGGATCAGAAGCCGACGGATGGCTTCCAGATGGAGCTTCATGCTCGCATGAGCCTGAACGCTGTCCCCCGCTTCGATCGCCGTGACGACAGCCATGTGCATCGCGCTCTGAGCGGCCGCATATTCGCGTTTGCGGGCCTCCCGGAAAATCGCATCGTGGCGCCGTTGCCATGCGGCGCGACCGCGAACGGAAGCCAGAGACGTCAGCATCGCCGCAAGAAGCGCGTTGCCGCTGGCGCGCGCCACGGCCTTGTGAAAGGCATCGTCGAGCGTCTCGTATTCCCGCCAGTCGCGAGCCGCGCCCGTCGCGGCCGCCAGACGCCGCAGCACGACAAGGTCTTCGGGCGTCGCCGACCGTGCCGCTGCCGCCGCCAGTGCCGGCTCGTAAACAAGCCGCGCCTCCATCAGATCCATACTCGATACGGTATCGATCACCCGATCCAGGGAGCGTTCGACGGTCGCGGGCGCGCCGCCGACAAACGTCCCCTGTCCCTGATGGCGCCAGAGAACGCCATCGCGCTCGAACCGGCGCAGGGCCTTTCGAACCGTCTCCCGGCTACAGCCGAACAGATCCGCAAGGGCGCGCTCCGATGGAAGCCGGTCCTGCGGGCCGAGATTGTGACGTTCCAGCAAGGCGCGCAGCTCCTGCTCAACCTCATGGACGGACTTGCGCTCTGCCATCGTGCCGATCCTTTCCAGACCAATTTGTAGACCATTTCCCAAGATCAATACACGAAATCCAGGACAACAAGTCGAATGAGACACGTCTCGGAAAATTATGGATCGCAAATGCGCATGGACCCCTTCCTCATCCTGATGATCGCTGCGGTGATCGTCGCGACAATTTTCCCGGCAACGGGTCGCTGGGCTGACAATGTCGATCTGCTCGGAACGATCGGCGTCGCCCTGCTTTTCTTCGGCCATGGCGCCGCATTGTCGCACAGGGCGATCCTGACGGGCCTCAAGCAATGGCAGCTCCACGCCTTCATCTTCGCCACGACGTTCCTGGTCTTTCCCCTTATCGTCCAGCCGCTGCGTCTCCTCCCGCAAGGCATATTCCCGCCGGACCTTCTCCTCGGGTTCATCTATGTCGGCGTGCTCCCTTCCGCGATTTCCTCTTCGATTGCCTACACGGCCATGGCGAAGGGCAATGTGCCGGCCGCCGTGTGCAACTCCGCCGGCTCCAACGTATTCGGATTGCTGCTCACGCCGCTCCTCATGACCATCTTCATGCGCTCTTCCGGCGCGATTGACCTGGGCCAGGCGCTGCATGACGTCGTTCTCGAATTGCTCCTGCCCTTTGGTCTCGGACAGCTTTCGCATCGCTGGCTCGGCCCTCTGCTCGCCAGCCGCAAACACTGGCTGGAGAACTACGATCAGTCGGTCATCGTGCTCATCATCTATTCGGCGTTCTCCAAATCCGTGACCGCAGGGCTTTGGCAGGTTCTGCCGGCCGCCGGTTTGTGCCTGGCCGTGGTCCTGTGCACCATCCTGCTCGCCGCGGTGGTCGCCTTCACGACCTGTGGCTCCCGCCTGTTCGGCTTCTCCCGTGAGGACGAGATCGCGGCCGTTTTCTGCGGCTCCAAGAAAAGTCTGGCCTCGGGCCTGCCGCTGGCCCAGGTGCTCTTCGCGGGCACGTCCGGCTTCGGCATGATCGTGCTCCCGATCATGCTTTACAACCAGATCCAGATACTTGTCGGCGCGGTCCTGGCGCGCCGATATGCCGTCCGGCTCACGCAGGCCGATCCTGTCGGGCAGAACGGCGCGGCATGAAACGCAACCCCTCGGACCTCGCCGCATCGGCCGATCGGCTCGCCCCCCTGGAACGCCAGCCCCTGAATATCCAGGTCGCGGCACGGTTGCGCGCCGAAATCCTCGCCGGTCACCGGCTGCCCGGCGAGAAGCTGCCCAACGAACTCGATCTCAGCGACCGCTACGCAGTCTCCCGCGCAACGATACGCGAGGCCATCGGCATGCTGGTCTTTGCCGGACTGGTCGAAAGACGTCACGGCTCGGGGACGTATGTTACGCTGGGACACCTCCCGGCCTGAATTTATCCAAGGCGCGCGTGAAGGTACCTTTGTCGGGGTGCCAGCACCCTTGCCGCGGATGACTGTCCGGCTTTTGAAGTTTAGGTGAAGCGTGCTTATCCTTCCCCAAGCAAGGGGACCAGCCTCACTCAATTTTGGTCAGTGAGAAAATCACGCCTGCATGGCGTGAAGGTGTCGATCAACAGGCCATCTGTCAGCGCCACAACCCCATGCACGAGGTTCGGGGCGACGATGAAGCTGCTTGCGGGGCCGAGCCGCGTGGTGACGCCGTCGACAGTCACGTCGAAATGGCCTTCGGCGACATAGCTCACCTGGGTATGCGGATGCGAATGCAGGGCGCCGATGGCCCCCTCCTCGAAGCGGAATGCGACGAGCATCAGTTCCGGGCGGTGGCTCAGCACGGCGCGGCGGTTGCCGGGAGCGACTTCGGTCCAGACGGTATCTTCGGGTAGCGTATAGGGCTGCATGGGTCCTCTCATCGGGCAAGCCAGCCGCCATCGACGGGCAGGATGGCGCCGTGAACGTAATCGGAGGCCGGGCTTGCGAGGAAAACCGCCGCGCCGGCCATGTCTTCGGGCCGCGCCCAGCGGCCGGCGGGAATTCTCTTCAGGATATCGGCGTTGCGCTCGGCATCGGCACGCAGGGCCGTCGTGTTGTTCGTCTCGACATAGCCGGGGGCGATGGCATTCACATTGATGCCGCGCGCCGCCCATTCGTTTGCCAGAAGCCGGGTGATGCCGGCAAGGCCGCTCTTGGCCGCCGTGTAGGACGGCACCCGGATGCCGCCCTGGAAGGACAGCAGCGAGGCGATATTGACGATCTTCGCCGGCCGCCCCGCCGCTATCGCGGCTCTGGCGAAGGCCTGGCAGAGGAAGAAGACCGATTTCAGGTTGGTATCGAGCACGGCATCCCAATCCTCCTCCGTGAAATCGAGCGAATCCGCGCGGCGGATGATGCCGGCATTGTTGACGAGGATGTCCGGCGTTGCGCCTGCAGCCAGCGCCTCGGAAATGACGGCGGCGGCGCTGCCCGGTCTGGAAAGGTCCACCGTCACGCTCTTGAACTGCCGGCCGGCCGCCTTCACCTCCGCCTCGGTGTCCGTCATGGCGGAGCGCCCGACGCCGACGATATCCGCACCGGCCGCCGCGAGCCCGACGGCGATGGCGCGGCCGATGCCGGTATTGGCCCCGGTGACGATAGCCCAGCGGCCGGAAAGGTCGAAAAGGCTCATCGCAGCGCGTCCATCGGAACCTTGTCCATGTCGGTGAAGCTCATATTGTCGCCAGCCATGGCCCAGATGAAGGCGTAGCGCCCGGTGCCAGCGCCGGAATGGATCGACCAGCCCGGCGACAGCACCGCCTCGTGGTTCTTCAAGACGACATGCCGCGTCTCGCCCGGTTCGCCCATGAAGTGGAAGATGCGCGTCGCCGCCGCCATGCCGAAATAGAGATAGACCTCCATGCGCCGGTCATGCACATGCGCCGGCATGGTATTCCAGACGGAGCCCGGCTCGAACATGGTGAGACCGACGAGAAGCTGGCAGCTCTCGCAGACGTCGGGATGGACATACTGGTTGATGGTGCGATGGTTGGATTCCTCCGCCGAGCCGAGATGCACCTTCCTTGCCATCTCGCGGGTGATGTGCACCGTCGGGCAGGTCCGGTGGGCCGGCGCGCTGAGGATGTAGAACAGCGCGGGCGTCGCCGGATCGTCGCTGGCAAAGCCGAGCGCGCCCTCGCCCATGCCGATATAGATCGCCTCCTGGAAACCGAGCGAATGGTCCCTGCCGCCGACGCTCACCGTGCCGGCGCCGCCGATATTGATGACGGCGGCCTCGCGACGCTCGAGGAAGCTGTCCGTGCCGGTTTCGGCGACATGGCCGATTTCGAGATTCTTGTCGGTCGGGGCCACGCCGCCGACGATCATGCGGTCGAGATGGCTGTAGGTGAGGTTGACCTCGCCGGGCCGGAACAGGCCCTCGATGACGAAGCCGTCACGCAGCCCCTGTGTATTGCGCCTTGCGGCGTCCTCGGGTCCTACGGCCTGGCGTACGGATACGGAAAGTGTCACGGCATCTGCCTTTCAAGATTGGGGATCAGGTGAGCACGACGTAGTCGGTGAGCTGGCTGATCGTCGTGTCGGCCTTGGCGACGTCGAAGACCTTGGTGCCGTGGCTCATGATCACGAAACGGTCGCAGACCTGGTAGGCGTGGTAGATATTGTGCGTCACCAGCACGCTGGAGACGTTCTCCGCCTTCAGCTTCAGCACCTGGTTCAGCAGTGCCTCCGTCTCGCGCACGGAGAGCGCCGAGGTCGGCTCGTCGAGCAGCAGCACGCGCTTCTTGAAATAGACCGCGCGGGCGATGGCGACGGCCTGCTTCTGGCCGCCGGACAGGTTGCCGACCAGCGTATCGGGGGAGTCGATACCGGATATATGCACGGCGTTCTGCAGCACCTCCATGGCGATGGCGCGCATCTCGGCCTGCCGGAGGAAGCCGAAGCGGTCCGTCAGTTCGCGACCCATGAAGATGTTGCGGGTGATGGAGAGGCTGTCGACCAGCGCGGTGTGCTGGTAGATCGTCTCGATGCCGGCATCGGCCGAATCCGACCGGCAGGTGAAGAGCGTCTTCCTGCCGTCCACGCTGAGATAGCCATCCGTCGGCTTGTGAATGCCGGAGATGAGGTTGACCGTTGTCGACTTGCCGGCGCCGTTGTCGCCGAGGAGGCCCACCACCTCCCCCTCGCCTATATGGAAGCTGAGATCGCGCAGCGCCGTCAGCGCGCCGAAGCTTTTCGAAATGTTGTGCAGTTCGAGAAGATGGGACATCACGCAACGCCTCGCCGCTCGATGAGATGGTTGAAGATGGCGGCCAGCACGATCAGCGTCGCGATGAACATGTCGAGATAGAAACCGGGTGCGCGCAGCAGCAGAAGCACGTCGGTGATGGTGTGGATCAGCAGCACGCCGAGGAAGATGCCGACGATCGAGCCACGCCCGCCGCGCAGGGACAGGCCGCCGATGACGCAGGCGGCAATCGCCTGGAGTTCGAGGCCGGCGCCCTGCCCCGGCTGCACGCTCCCGACGCGGGCCGTCGCCAGGATGCCCGCCATCGCCGCCATGCCGCCGGCAATGGCGAAGGCGATCAGCTTGACGCGGCTGGTATTGATGCCGATGGCCTCGGCCGCGCCGCGATTGCCCCCCGTCGCGAAGACATGGTTGCCGAAGCGGTGGCGGTGGAGCAGGAAATGGAAGCCGACGACGAAGAGCACGATCCAGATGAAGGCCGCGTTGATGCCGAGGAGCGTGCCGGAAAACAGGCTGGTGAAGATCGGCTCGGGATCGAAGCGCACCTGCACCGCGCCGTTGTAGAGCAGCACCGCGCCGCGCCAGAACAGGAGGCCGCCGAGCGTCACGATGAAGGACGGCAGACCGAAGCGCAGCGTGATATGGCCGTTCAGAAGCCCGATCATGAGGCCGACGACGATGCCGAGAGGGGCAGCGACGAAGGCGCTGACCCCGGCCCCGACGAGGCTTGCCATCAGGACGGCGGTGAAGGTGTAGACGGAGCCGATGGAAAGGTCGAATTCGCCCGCGATCATCAGCACGCCGGCGCCGAGCGCCAGGCACCCGAGTACGGGGATCGCCTTCATCAGGATCGTCAGGTTCTGCGGCGAGAGATAGCGGAACTCGTTCGGATAGATCAGCGCGCCGGCGATGCAGACGATCTGCAACGCCATGAAGACGAGGAAGATCGCCCCGGCGGGCATCGCCATGATCTGCTTCAGAAGGGATTGTCTTTGCGTGCGCGAACGGGGCGCGGCACTGTCGGCTAGGATGGGTGTCACGGTCTGGCACTCGATCGTTGGGGAACGGGGAACCCGCCGGTTCATGCCGGCAGGTTCCCGCGATATCCGGTTAGCGGTAGCTGCCGATCAGCGGCTTGACCGAGCTGATGCGCGACTTGTCGAGGAAGGCGCCCTGCCCCGTATCGACATCCGTCGGGGTCAGCCCGTACTTCTTGGCAAGCGCGATCTGCGCGATCGGGTAGTAGCCCTGAAGGTAGGGCTGCTGGTCCATGGTCGCGAACATCGCGCCGGACTCCACCGCGTTGACGATCTCGACCGCAAGGTCGAAGCCGCCGAATGGGATATCGACGCCGGCATCCTTGATGGCGCCCGCGCCGACCGTCGAGGTGACCGACCCCGTGCCGAACAGCGCCTTGACGTTCGGATTGGCGATGAGGAACTGGGCGATGATATTCTGTGCTTCGGCTGGATCGAGACCGGCGCGCACCGTCTCGACCTTGATGCCGGCTTCCGTCATCGCCTTCTCGATGCCGCCGCCGCGCGCGACGGCGAAGCTCGCCTCGGGAATTTCGCGCGGGTTGAAGACGACATCGCCGGACTTCAGGCCGAATTCCTTGATCATCCGGTTGCCGAGCTCGTAGCCCGAGGCGAACTCATCCATGCCGACATAGGCCTGGCGGCAATTGCCCTTGGCGCCGTCGAGGTCGTCGTTGTTGAAGCCGATGACGATAATGCCGGCCTTGACGGCCGCGCAGATGCTCTCGTCGAAGGCGTCCGACGAGGAGATCGCGACCGCGATGCCGTCGACGCCGCTCGCCGTCGCGCTCTCGATCAGGTCGTTCTGGCGCACCGGATCGTTGTTGGCATATTGCACGTCGAGATCGACGCCGAACTGGGCGGCTGCGTCTTGCGCACCCTTCACCACGGGATTAAAGAACTGGACACTCGGATCGAGGTAGATGATCATCGTGGCCTTGACGTCCGCGGCAAGCGCCGTGGTCGCCATCATGGTGGCGGCAGCCGCGGCCAGGCCTGCGGCTTTCAACCTGGTCAATCTCATTTGCGTATCCTCCCTTTGGATGTGCAATGCGGGTCCAAAAGACCCAAGTCTCGGCTGGCGGGCTCCGACCAAAGATTTCGCCAGCCGAGATTTTCCTCCGGAACCTTTCCGCGCCTCTACGAAACGCGAAAACGCCCTATCTCTTTGTTTTTTCGCAATTCCGGACGCAAAACCGTTTCACACTTTTGCTGGAATTGCCCCTGCCGAAGCAGCCGGTCATGCGAACCAGGGCGCCGGGCGCCCGAGCGTGACGTGCACGCCCTTGAACTGGGAATATTCGTCGAAGCCGTAGCGGCCGAGCTCGCGGCCGAGGCCGCTCTTCTTGTAGCCGCCGATCGGCAGTTCCGGCGTGCCGTCGATGACGCTGTTGATCCAGCAGCGGCCGGCGCGGATGCGGCGGATGCTCTGCAGGGCGTTTTCGAGATTGGTCGACCAAACGGAGGCCGACAGGCCGAATTCCGTGGCATTCGCCATCGCGACCGCCTCCTCCGCCGTCCTGAAGGTCAGCGTCGAGAGCACCGGCCCGAAGATTTCCTCGCGGGCAATAGACATGTCGGGCGTGACGCCGGCAAAGACCGTCGGCGCATAGTAGAGCCCGGCCTCCCTGCCGACCCTCTCGCCGCCGAGCAGCAGTTCCGCGCCGGCGGCAACGCCCGCCTCGACATAGGAATGCACCTTCTGCGCATGCGCCTCCGAGATCATCGCGCCGATCCTGGTGCGCTCGTTGAGCGGATCGCCGAACGTCACCTTGCGGGAAATGTCGAGCAGGCGCTCCATCAGCGCGTCGCGGATGCTTTCCTCGACCAGCAGGCGGCTGCCGGAAATGCAGCACTGGCCGGCATTGTGATAGACGCCATAGGCGATGCCGTCGGCCGCAGCGTCCAGATCCGCATCGGCAAAGACGATCTGCGGGCCCTTGCCGCCGAGCTCCAGCCCGACGCGCTTGACGCTGCGCGCCGCGATCTCGCCGAGCCTGGTGCCGACGCGCACGGAGCCGGTGAAGGCGACCATGTCGACGCCGGGGTCTTCCGCCAGCACCTGTCCCGCCGGATCGCCATAGCCGGTGACGACGTTGAAGACGCCATCCGGGATGCCGGCTTCCCGGGCCAGCTCCGCCATGCGGATCGAGGTGCCGGAGGTGAATTCCGACGGCTTCAGCACGACCGTGCAGCCGGCGCCGATGGCCCACGGCACGCGCTCGGAGGCGATGATGAAGGGAAAGTTCCAGGGCGTGATGATGCCGACGACGCCGACCGGCTCGCGCAGCACGAGGCCGAGGCGGTCATCGCCGATATTGTTGTGGCTCTGCCCTTCGAGCGCCCGCGCCTGACCGGCCGCATAGGACCAGAGGTCCGCGCAGAAGCCGATCTCGCCGCGCGCCTGGGCGATCGGCTTGCCGACCTCCAGGCTTTCGGCAAGCGCCAGTTCCTCCTGATGCGCAAGGATAAGGTCCGCCACCTTGAACATCAGGCGCGAGCGCTCGGCGCCCGACATGCGCGGCCACGGGCCGGTATCGAAGGCCCGGCGGGCCGCCGCGATCGCGAGGCGCACGTCATCCGCCGAAGCCTCCGGCCAGGTGCCGACGACCACGCCCGCATGGCCGGGGCTCACGCGGTCGATCGTCCTGCCGGATGCCGCATCGACGGACTTGCCATCGACAAGCATCCGGTAGCGGGATTTAATATTCAGCCGCGGGTCACGAGAATCGGGTGCAATGAAATTGGACAGCAATATCGTCTTCCGGCCGGCCAATGGATGCCGGCCCCTCCCTGTTGATCCGGCTGTCAGGCCGCCGGATTTCTGTTGCGCATGAATTGTATGGTACTGTATGGTGGCTTCAAATGGATGTCAACGCATGACGGCGGCAAAAGAGATGAACCTTGAATCCCTCAAGATCGACACCGGCGAAACCGCGGCGGCGCAGGTCGAGCGCGACCTGCGGGAATTGATCATCCGCCTGGAGCTCGCCCCCGGCATGCGGCTTTCCGAACAGGAAATCGCAACCCGCATGGGCGTCTCGCGCCAGCCGGTGCGCGAGGCGCTGATCGCGCTCGGGAAATCGAAGCTGGTGGATATCCGCCCCAACCGGGGCACGGTCGTCGTGCGCATCTCGGCGCGGCAGATGATGGAGGCGCGCTTCGTGC
Source organism: Shinella zoogloeoides (assembly GCF_033705735.1). Classification (NCBI taxonomy): domain Bacteria; kingdom Pseudomonadati; phylum Pseudomonadota; class Alphaproteobacteria; order Hyphomicrobiales; family Rhizobiaceae; genus Shinella; species Shinella zoogloeoides. The sequence goes on along the minus strand of NZ_CP131131.1, from coordinate 691,709 downwards.
GGGAAGCGCTGGAGACCGCCGTCGCCCGCCGCGCCAGCGAGGCTTTCGACAGCTGGACGCGGCGCAGGATCGACACGATCCTTTCCCGCCAGAAGGCGGCGATGGAGGCGCACGACCACAATGCCTTCCGCCGCGAGGACGAGCAGTTCCACATCGCGATTGCCGAGGGGGCGGGCTGCGGCCTCGCCTGGAGCGCCATATCGGACATCAAGGCGCATATGGACCGGGTCTGCAATCTCCAGCTCCGCCATCCCGATTCCATGACCCGGCTGATCGCCGAGCACGAGGCGATCATCGACGCCATCGACACGCGCAACGCCGACGCGGCGGAGGCCGCCATGCGCAGCCACCTCAACGGCATCCTGGCCGACCTGCCGCAGATCGAGGCCGACAATCCGGACCTGTTCGAATAGGGCGGCTAGCTTTTGCGGGTGGCGCCTGTGGTTTCGCGCACCACCAGCGGCCCATCGACCTTGATGGTCATGGGACGCATCTGCTTGCCGTGGATCGCCATGTCGATGAGGATTTCGGCCGCCTTCTGGCCCATCTCGTAGTTCGGCAGCACCAGCGTCGAGAGCGGCGGGTGGGTGTAGCGGGCAAGTTCCTGGTCGTCGTAGCCCATGACGGAGACGTCGTGCGGCACGCGCAGCCCCTTTTCCTGCGCCGCCTCCATGACGCCGATGGCCATCAGGTCGTTGCCGCAGAAGATCGCCGTCGGGGGATTGTCCAGCGAAAGAAGCTCGAGGCCCGCCTCGTAGCCGCGCAGCGGCAGCCAGTCGCCGTCGCGCACGAGGCTCTCGTCGAAGGCGATGTCGGCGGTGGCGAGCGCCTGCTTGTAGCCCTTGAGGCGATCCATCGCCGCGTCCATCCAGGGTTCGCCGTTGATGAAGCCGATGCGCTTGTGGCCAAGCGACGTCAGATGCGCCGTCGCGGCAAAACCGCCCGCCACCTCGCCCGGCACGATCGCCACATGCTGGCGCGGCTCGCAGTAGCAGTTGAGGAGGACGGTCGGGATGGATTTCAGCGCCTTGGGCACCGAGACCTTGCGCGTGAAGATCGTCGCATAGATGACGCCGGCGATCGACGGGTCGCGCAGAACCGAGCGCAGCACGGCCGCCTCCAGATCCGGATTGGAGCGCGTGGCATGGGCGGAAACGAGCAGCCCTTGCTCGAAGGCATGGTCACGGATGCCGTCGAGGCTGACGACGGGATGGGGGCTGGTGGAGATTTCGTCGACGATGAAGGCTATGGTATCCTTCTCGACGGCGGGCGCGGCGGCGACAGGGCCGCGCGTCGCGGGTAATTTATAACCTATTTTATGAGCAGCCTCGCGCACCTTCTGCTGCGTTTCGGGCGAGATGCGCGAACCCGACATCTCATTGAGCACGAGCGAAACGCTGGACTGCGAAACGCCGGCAATGCGCGCGATATCCGTCATGGTCGGGCGTCCGCTGCCCTGCCTGTCCGAATTGCGCCCGTTTCCTCTTGCCATGCGTCGCTCCCTGCCCTCGACGTGCTTTGCACTGCACGCGGACTTTTTGCAAGTGCTCATAATTTTGGCTCTTGACTGCTCATATTATTAGCGCAAGATTTGCACATGTGAAGCAGGAATCTGCTCACGTCCGGTAGAGGAGTACCGGCCAGAACCTGGGAGGAGAAACCGCTCATGACATTCATGTCCCGTCGCACCTTCATGCTTGCGGCAACAGCCATCGGCGCGCTTGCCGTCGCCGGCGTCGCAATCGCCGAAGTGCCGAAGCTCGCACAGAAGGACACCTACAAGGTGGGCTTCGCGCAGACCGAATCCAACAATCCCTGGCGCATCGCCCAGACGAACAGCATGAAGGCCGAGGCCGAGAAGCTCGGCTACCAGCTCGTCTATACCGACGCCGCCGGCTCGGCCGCCAAGCAGGTCGCCGACGTCAACTCGATGATCGCCCAGGGCGTTGACGTCATCTTCCTCGCCCCGCGCGAGGAAAAGCCGCTGATCCCGGCCGTCATGGCCGCCAAGAAGGCCGGCATCCCGGTCATCCTGCTCGACCGCTCGGTCGATCCCTCGCTCGCCAAGGCCGGCGAGGACTACCTGACCTTCATCGGCTCGAACTTCGTCGAGGAAGGCAAGCGCATCGCCGAATGGCTCGCCAAGAACGCCAATGGCAAGTCGAAGATCATCGAGCTGGAAGGCACGACCGGTTCCTCGCCGGCAAACGACCGAAAGAAGGGCTTCGACGAGGCGATCAAGGCGGTCGGCGGCTTCGAGATCGTCGCCTCGCAGACCGGCGACTTCGCCCGCGACAAGGGCCGCCAGGTGGCCGAGGCGCTGCTTCAGGCGCATCCGGATGCCGACATCATCTACGCTCACAACGACGAGATGGCGATGGGCGCCATCGCGGCGCTGGAAGCGGCCGGCAAGGTGCCGGGCAAGGATGTGCTGGTGCTCTCCATCGACGGCGGCAAGGAAGCCGTGCAGGCGGTGGTCGACGGCAAGATCGCAGCCGTCGTCGAGTGCAACCCACGCTTCGGGCCGAAGGCCTTCGAGACGATGCAGCGCTACGCCAAGGGCGAGGCCATCGACCCGATCCTCGTCAACGATGACAAGTTCTACGACGCGTCCAACGCGGCCGCGGAACTCGACGGCGCCTACTGATCGAAACTCCCAAGCCATATGCGGCCGGGGCGGCACCACCGTCTCGGCCGTTTTCGAGCGATCTTCCGCCGGTTCGGGTGTAGGTTCGTCATGGGTGGGATAGAGGAGGAACCGATGCTTCTGTCCATGCAGGGCATTTCCAAGGCGTTCGCCGGCGTCGCCGCGCTGAAATCCGCCTCGCTCGACGTCGAGCCGGCGGAGGTCATGGCGCTGGTCGGGCAGAACGGCGCGGGAAAATCCACGCTGATCAAGATCCTCACCGGCGTCTATCGCCGCGACGAAGGCAGCGTCACCTTCGATGGCAGGGAGGTCGATTTCTCCATGCCCGCGCAGGCCCAGTCCGCCGGCATCGCGACGATCTACCAGGAAATCAACCTCGCCCCGCAGCGCTCGGTGGCGGAGAATATCTACCTCTCCCGCGAACCCAGGCGCTTCGGCCTGATCGACCACGCCGCCATGCGGCGCGGCGCGGAGGCGGTGCTGAAGACCTTCAATCTTTCCATCGACGTCGACCGTCCCGTCGCGCATTTCGATGCCGCGACCCGGCAGATGGTGGCGATCGCCCGCGCGGTCACGCAGAACGCCCGCCTCGTCATCATGGACGAGCCGACCTCCTCGCTCGACGAGCGGGAGGTCGCGGTGCTCTTCGAGACGATCCGCACGCTGAAGCGCTCCGGCGTCGCTGTCATCTTCATCGGCCACCGGCTGGACGAGCTCTACGCGATCTGCGACCGCGTGACGATCATGCGGGACGGCCAGACGGTGGCGAAAAGCCCGATGGCCGACATGCCCAAGATGGCGCTGGTGCGCCACATGCTCGGCAAGGAGCTCGCCGCCTTCCAGGCTATGGCGCCGGACGGGGACGTGCCCGACCGGCCCGTCCGCCTTTCCGTCGAGCATGCCGGCGCGGGCGTGCGCGTGCGCGACGTGAGCCTCGACGTGCGCGAGGGCGAGATCTCGGGCCTTGCGGGCCTGCTCGGCTCCGGCCGCACGGAGACCGCCCGCCTCGTCTTCGGCGCGGACAGGATGCAGCGTGGCACCATCCGCATGGACGGACGGGAGCGCGCCTATCGCGAGCCGGCGGATGCGATCGCCGATGGCATCGGCCTCGTTTCCGAGGACCGCAAGATCGACGGCATCGTGCCCGACATGAGCATCCGCGAGAACATGACGCTGGCGCTGCTGCCGAAGTTGAGGAAGGCCGGCATCGTCGACCGCGCGCGGCAGAACGAGATCGTCACCCGCTACATCCGGGCGCTCGGCGTCAAATGCGCGTCGCCCGACCAGCCGATCAAGGAACTCTCCGGCGGCAACCAGCAGAAGGTGCTGCTTGCCCGATGGCTGGCCACCGATCCGCGCGTCCTCATCATCGACGAGCCGACCCGCGGCATCGACATCGGCGCGAAGTCGGAAATCCTCAAGCTCCTGCGCAGCCTCGCCGACGAGGGCCTCAGCGTGCTGATGATCTCCTCCGAGCTGGAAGAGCTTCTCGCCGCCGCCGACCGCGTCACCGTGCTCAGCGACGGCACATCGGTCGCGACCCTGCCGCGCAGGGAACTGAGCGAGGCGGCGCTGCTTTCGGCCATGGCCCATCAGGTGGACCCATCAGGTGAAATGACATGACGACGATCGAGACCCCCGCCCCGCAGCCGTCGGGCACGCTCTCTTCGGGCGGCCGGCTGTTTTCGCTGGCGAGCCGCTACGGCACCTTCGTCGCCTTCCTGGCGCTCATCGTCTTCAACATCGCGGTGACGCCGAACTTCCTATCCTGGCAGACGCTGAACGTGAACCTCACGCAGGTCGCCACCATCGTCATCGTCGCCACCGGCATGACGCTGGTCATCGCCACCGGCGGCATCGACCTTTCGGTCGGCTCGCTGATGGCGATATCGGGAGCGCTGGCGCCGATGATCTTCATGGGCCAGTTCTGGCAGGTGGAGAACATGGCCTTCGCCGTGGCGCTCGCCTTCGTCATCCCGGTCGCGGTCGCGGGTCTTTTCGGCCTGTTCAACGGGCTGCTCGTGACGCGTTTCTCGATCCAGCCGATCATCGCGACGCTGGTGCTGTTCATCGCCGGCCGCGGCATCGCGCAGGTCATGACCAACGGCAATCTGCAGGTCTTCAGAAACGAAGGATTCCAATTCATCGCCATGGGCCGCGTCGCCGGCATTCCGGCGCAGGTCGTGCTGATGATCGTCATCGTCGCGCTCGCCTCCGCCATGATCCGCTACACCGTCATCGGCCGCCAGGTCATCGCCGTCGGCGGCAACGAGAAGGCGGCGCGGCTGACGGGCATTCCGGTCAAGCGCGTCAAGCTGCTGGTCTATATGATCAGCGGGGCGCTGGCCGGGCTTGCCGGCCTCGTCGTTGTCGCGCGCAATTCGGCGAGCGACGCCAATCTCGTCGGCCTCGGCATGGAGCTCGACGCCATCGCGGCCGTGGCCGTCGGCGGCACGCTCCTGACGGGCGGGCGGGCCAACATCGTCGGCACCGTCATCGGCGCCTTCGTCATCCAGCTCGTGCGCTACACGCTGCTCGCCAATGGCGTGCCGGATGCCGCCGCCCTCATCGTCAAGGCCGGGCTCATCGTGCTCGCCGTCTTCATCCAGCAGCGCGCCGACAGGCATTGAGGAGACCCATCATGCACGCCCTCCTCCGCCCCTTCGCCATCAAGTCCTCGGGCGATCTCGCCCGAGCCGGCGTCATCCTCGCGCTCGCGGGCCTCATCCTGTTCGGCGCGCTGCGCTACGACAACTTCCTGTCATCGTTCAATATCCTCAGCTTCCTGCGCTACAATTCCATGTTCGCGCTGATCGCGCTCGGCATGGCCTTCGTCATCATCACCGGCGGCATCGATCTTTCGGTCGGCGGCACGGCGGCGATGGCAAGCGTGGTGGCGGCCCTCCTGTCGCCCTATCACTGGGCGGCCGGCCTCCTCGGCGGCATGGCGGCGGGCTTCGCCGTCGGCGCGCTGAACGGCTTCATCATCACGAAGATGCGCATCCAGCCCTTCATCGCCACGCTCGCGACCATGCTGGCGGCCTATGGCACAGGGCTGCTGCTTGCCGACAACCAGTCGGTCTCCGTCTCCTACGACAGCGGCTTCACCACCATCGGCCAGGACGACTTCCTGGGCTTTCCCATCCCCGCCTGGATCGGCATCGCCGCCTATGTCCTCGGCTGGCTGGTGCTGGAGAAGCTGCCGGTCGGCCGCCATATCCTCGCCATCGGCGACGGCGAGGCGACGGCCGGCCTGATGGGCCTCAAGGTCGAGCGCACGCTGGCCGCCGTCTATCTCGCCTCCGGCACGCTCGCCGGCCTTGCAGGCGTCATCCTCGCCGCGCAGTTCGGCGCGGGCCAGCCGACGGAGGGCGTGGGCTGGGAGCTCTTCGCCATCGCCTCCGTCGTTGTGGGCGGCACGCTGCTTACCGGCGGCTCTGGCTCCGTCGGCGCGACGCTCGCCGGCGCCCTGCTCCTCGCCATGGTCTTCAACATCCTCAACTTCGAAAACGGCCTCGGCTGGATCTCGCTTTCCGCCTACTGGCAATCCGTCATCCGCGGCGCCTTCCTCCTCGTCGTCGTCGTGCTGCAGGCAAAGCTGATGGCGCGGCACCGCAGCGCTTGAAGGGTTCTAGCCGAGCGCACCGGCAGCGAGGCGCCGGGGATGACATTGCCACCATTGTCGAAGCTCGTGTTCATCAGGTCTTTCGGAAGCGGTTCGCCCTTGAGGAGCGCGACGGAGATACACGCCGCGGCGCGCGCCTGGATGCGCAGGTCCTTGAAGACCGTGTCGTCCTGCCAGTCCTGCACGATGAAGACACCGGCAGAAATCTGTCTAACACTACGCCTGAGCGAAGGGAGTTCTTTGCGACAGGCGGCAAGTACGGAGAATATCTCCTACGAAAGCGCACGGACGCGCCTGAAGGCTATCTTCAACAAGATGTCTATCTCCCGGCAATCGGAACTCGTCCGATTGCTGTGCAGCTTCCAGTATTTAGATAACATGTGATGTGCGCAGGCTCCGGATTGCAGAAAGCCCTGCCGTACCTGTGATGTCACAGCCTTTCGCTGATCACACGCCAGCTCGGTTCGCGATTTACCAGCGCAACAACCGTCGGCCAAGCAGTGCGCCTGCGACGGTCACGCCGGCGATGGCGATCGTGTACCAGGTGGCGAGAAAGAGTGGGCTGTCGTCAGGGCAATGCCAGGCGTAAATCGCTGCGGCAATTGCGCTTGCGGCAAGGCCGGCAGCGGCACCGGCCGCCATCGGATTTTCGGGTGCGCCTTTTTTCAGCGCCCAGAACAGGCCCGCCAAGGGCGCAAGCGACAGGACCGGCACGAAGAACAGACAGAACAGCGCGTTGCGTCCGACGAGACTCGTCCGCCAAGCATCAACCGGCAGCGTGGTGAGTTCGATGATGACGGCGACAGCGACCATGGCAAAGGGCACGCCGAGCAGGAGAGCGGGGAAACGCGTCTCCGCCCCCGGCCGGCCGATGCGCATGGCAAGCCGGGCCGCAAGGACGGCGAGCACCAAGGTAACGCTGATCTTGAAGAAGACACGCACCGTCTCGAAGACACTCGCCATGTCGTGCCGCAGGCCGATCGTGACGATCAGCAGCACCGCGGAAAAGACAGTGCCCGTCCCGAGCGCAAGTGCAAGCGCCCGGCCGTAGCGCAGGTCGACAGATGCATCTTGCGTCATCAAGGTGATCAGGTCGTCGGTCTTCATATGTCATTCGCTCCGATAAAGGGCCGCCAGCGATTTCAGCGCCCGGTGGAGGGATACGCGCACCGCGACCTCCGTCATCTTCAACCTCTCCGCCGTCTCCCTGACGCTCGCACCTTCCAGGGAAATCGAGCGCACGATATCGCGCTGCGGATCCTTCAGCCGGTTGAGCATGGTCTTCGCATCGAGCCGGTCGGCAGCCTCGTGCGTCTCGTCCTCCGCCTCCAGGAAATCCGCAACATCCTCCAGCGGCACATTGCCGTGTCGACCACGGCGCCGCAGGCTGTCGACCAGCTTGTTGCGCACGATGGTCGTCAACCAGGGGCCGAGCGGTCGGGCGGGGTCCCATGTGCCGCGCTTGAGGTGGATGGCGAGCAGCACCTCCTGCACGACATCCTCCGCCTCGCTCGCCGGTGCGCCGTACTGGTCGCAACGCCGCCGCGCCATGGCGCGCAGATACGGCGTTACCGCCACAAGGAAACGGCTATAGGCCTGCGTCTCGCCCTTCATGGCAAGGCGCAGCCATGCTGCCCATTCCTCTTCGCGCGCCGACTGTTTCACTGCTGCCTACCCTACGCCGGGAGACACGAATTTGTTACCGCGCGTGCAGCGAGAAATGCACGGAACGCCCAAACAGCTGATACAAAAGGATTTTTTCTTAAACGGATCGATCCATCGTCAAGGCTTTCGTGAAAAATCGATAGGCCCCGCTGTAACGAGCCGTCTCCCTCCCTCCGTAGCCGATCCTGCACAGCCAATTGCGGCTGGCCCCAAAACGGAGACAGAGAATGAAGACCACGATCGCCACCCTCGCCCTTGCCGGTTCGCTCGCTTCCGCGCTTGCCGCCATTGCCACGCCCGCCGCCGCCGATGACGCCAAGGAGAAGTGCTACGGCATCGCGATGAAGGGCCAGAACGACTGCGCCGCAGGCCCGGGCACGACCTGCGCCGGCACCTCGAAGATCGACTATCAGAAGAACGCCTTCAAGCTGGTTCCCAAGGGCACCTGCATGTCGATGAAGACCCCCGACGGGCACGGCATGCTGGAACAGGGCCCGGCCCCGGCCTGACGCGAGCCCTGCAGCGGACGGCGCCAGCCCGGCGCCGTCACCTCTCTTCAGAAAGGTCCCGCCATGATCCCTTCCACGCTTCCGCGCCGTGCCGGCGCCGGCTTCAAGCCCGAGCATTTCGCCGATATCCTCGCCGTGCCGCAGCCCATCGGCTTCTTCGAGGTCCATGCGGAAAACTATATGGGCGCGGGCGGCCCGCCGCATGCGCAGCTTGGCAAGCTGCGCGAGGACCATGCCATCTCCATTCACGGCGTCGGCCTTTCCATCGGCTCCATGCAGCCGCTCGACCGTGATCATCTCGCCCGGCTGAAGGCGCTCTGCGACCGCTACCAGCCGGAGAGCTTCTCCGAGCATCTCGCCTGGTCGACCCATGACAGCGTCTTCCTCAACGACCTCCTGCCCCTGCCCTATACGGGGGAAACGCTCGCCCGCGTCGCCGATCACATCGACGAGGTACAGTCGGCGCTGGGCCGGCAAATGCTGCTCGAAAACCCCGCGACCTACCTGCTCTTTACCGAAAGTACGATCGAGGAAACCGCCTTCCTGGCCGAGATCGTCCGGCGCACCGGCTGTGGCCTCCTGCTCGACGTCAACAACGTCTTCGTCGCCGCAACGAACCATAATCTCGATCCCGACGCCTATGTCGCCCGCTTCCCGCTCGAAGCCGTGCGGGAAATCCATCTCAGCGGCCATTCCGAAACGGTGGACGATCTCGGTGCGCCCTTGCTCATAGACAGCCATGACACGCCGGTGAAGGACCCCGTCTGGGCGCTCTACCAGACCGTTCTTCGCCGTATCGGGCCGGTGGCAAGCCTCATCGAATGGGACAATAACGTGCCGGCTTGGCCGGTGCTGCGCGAAGAAGTGGTCTCGGCGCAGCGCATGCTCGACAATGCCGCACGGCAGAGAGCGGCCTGACCATGTCAGAGATCACCCAGAATGCCTTTGCCGCCGGACTTTTCGGAGCAAGCCTGCCGCCCGACGGCCTGGCGGCATGGAACGAAGCCGTGCCGCAGCGCCGCTACGACGTCTATCGCAACAATGTCACGGCAAGCCTCACGGGTGCCCTGGCCTCGCGCTTTCCCGCGGCGGAAAGCATCGTCGGGGCGGATTTCTTCCGGGCCATGGCAGCGGACTTCATAAAAGACCATCCGCCACACTCGCCGGTGCTACTTGCCTATGGCGACGATTTTCCGGACTTCGCAGCCGCTTTCGAGCCTGCGCGGCCGCTGGCCTATCTGCCCGATGTGATGCGTCTCGAAGTGGCGCGCGGACGCGCCTATCACGCGGCCAACGCGCGACCGCTCGATCCGGCGGCGCTGGCGGCGGTCGATCCGGCCCGGCTCGGCAGCCTCGTTCTCGTACCGCACCCCGCGCTGTCCATCCTCTCCTCACCCCATCCCATGGTGACGATCTGGGCGATGAATGCCGGCGAGAGGCCGCTCGGCCCGATAGATCCCTGGCAAGGAGAGCATGCGCTCATCGTTCGCCCGCGCCTTGCCGTCGAAGTTATTCCCCTGCCGCCGGCCGGCGCGCGGTTCTTCCGCCGCCTCGCCGCAGGAGCGAACCTCGCGCAAGCGGCCGCGGCTTTGGACGACAACGGCTTCGATCTCACCGAAGCGCTCGCTGTCCTGCTCTGTTCCGGCGCATTCACGACATTCAAGGAGGACGTTCCATGAAGACCGACACGATGTCTGGCCCTGTAACTTCCGCGCCGCAAGGTCTCGGCGGACAGGTCATTGCTGCACTCGACCGTATCCCGAACGATCTCATCGCACTGGTTGCCCGGCTCTCGATCGCCGCCGTCTTCTGGCAATCCGGCCAGACGAAGGTGAACGGCTGGATGCTCTCCGATAATGCGCTCTATCTCTTCGAGAACGAGTACAAGCTGCCCCTCATCGATCCGTGGCTCGCCGCGCATCTTGCGGCCCTTGCCGAACATGTCTTCCCGGTCCTGCTGGTCATCGGCCTTGCAAGCCGCCTGTCGGCGCTGGCGCTTCTGGGCATGACGCTGGTGATCGAGATCTTCGTCTATCCCGACGCCTGGCCGACGCATGGCACCTGGGCCGTCTGCCTGCTGTTCATCGCCGCTCGGGGCCCGGGGCTGCTGTCGCTGGATGCGATGATTGTTCGCCGGGTCCGACGCCTGGGATGACGGGCGCGGAGTGCTCGTCATCGCCAAACGCAAGGCGACTGCCTGTTTCCTTAGACGCCCGTTCAACGTCCGGCGCAACATCGCGGGGCCGTCCGGCCAACTGTTTTGCGGAGCGTAAACAAGAAGCTGGTACGCAGCCCTGACGCGGCCGCCCCTAAGGTTGCGGTTTTATAACGCCTGCATACCGATCGATGACCGGAACAATCACGGCGCTGGGTGCCTGGTTTCCTGTCGGGTGCGTAGCACGCCGCGTCCGCCACCCGAGCAGCGCGGCCAGTCGCCCCGGAGCGATGTAGGCCGCCCGCACTGTTTTTCATCACAGATTTGCCCTGTCCGGCAATTCATGGAATAAGAACGTATTGATCCCGACCGGAGGAATGTGTCCGAATATGCCTATGGCCAAAAAGCGAAAGGAAACGCCGATGATAGAGATTGGACAGAACGCTATCAAAGCATCGAACGGATCAATCGCTCTCTTTGTCTTTAAAGTATCACTCTTCCAGTGTTTCGCGACATGGATTTTCAATTGGTATCGGCCAGAATCCGCAGATTTTTTCGGATTGTTTCTTTCATCTGCAGGGAAAAAATCATCCCTATTCTGCATCGCGCCGACCTTCACACCTTTCGGGAATATTCGCCCGGAAGGCAAAGACGCCACGCCCGGTGTCGCATTGAAGGCCGCCTGAAGCCCCTTTTTGGCCGGTCGAAGAAGACGCCGAAGCGTTGCGCAGCCGGTACAATTCCTTTCAGCGGCAGGCTCCGCAAGGGGCGCCGCACAGACGTTCAGGAGTGACGATGATTTCAAACTTTGCCGATATCCACCCGATCCTCACGACCGGGATAGCGCTTCTCGCTCTCGGCTTTGCCGCGCTGTTCGCCAATTATGTGGTGAAGGCGCTGCTGGTGCGTACGCTCAACCGCGTGCTTGCCTTCACCGCCTTTGGCCGCGACCCGGAACTACGCCGGCATGGCCTGATCGAGAGGCTTGCCAACGTCATGCCAGCGCTCGTCGTCTCGGCGGGCATCGCGCTCGTGCCCAATCTGCCGGCCTTCGTCGTCGTCGTGGTGCGTAACGTCTCCAGCGCCTTCATGATCCTGACGGTCGCCATGGCCATCAGCGCGGCCCTCAACATCGTCGACACCACCTATCACCGCCGTCCCGACGCGCGGCTGAAGCCGATCAAGGGCTATATCCAGGTCGTCAAGATCGCGGTCTACGTCATCGCCGCGCTCCTGATGATCGCCACGCTGATAGATCGCTCGCCGCTGATTCTGTTGTCCGGCCTCGGCGCGATGGCCGCCGTCCTCATCCTGGTCTTCCAGGACACGCTGCTGTCGCTGGTGGCCGGCATCCAGATATCCTCCACGGACATGGTGCGTGTCGGCGACTGGATCGAGATGCCCGGCCAGAATGCCGACGGCGACATCGTCGAGATCGCCCTTCACACCGTCAAGGTGCAGAACTTCGACAAGACCGTGACCACGATCCCCATCCGCAAGCTCGTGACCGAGCCGGTGAAGAACTGGCGCGGCATGCAGGAAGCGGGCGGCCGGCGCATCAAGCGCGCGCTCCATCTGGACCAGACGAGCATTCGCTTCCTCGACAACGAAGAGGAGGAAAGGCTTTCCAGGCTCGACCGGCTGGAAACCTATCTCAAGCACAAGCAGGAGGAACTGTCCGAATGGAACGGCAGGCTTGGCGAGCGTGCCCGCATTCCCGCCAATACACGCCGCGCCACCAATGTCGGCACCTTCCGCGCCTATGTGGAAGATTATCTGCGCAATCATCCCGGCGTCCATCAGGGCATGTCGATCATGGTGCGTCAGCTCCCGCCCCAGCCCGAAGGCCTGCCGCTGGAAATCTATTGCTTCGCCAACACCACGGCCTGGGCCAGATACGAAGGCACCCAGTCGGACATTTTCGACCACCTGTTCGCGATCCTTCCGGAATTCGGCTTGCGTGTATTCCAGAGCCCAACCGGCAGCGACCTTCAGGTTCTTTCAAGGGTGCCGGCATGAACGAATCTCTTCGAGCAAACCGGGCCGGATTTTCCAATCGCAGGGCCTTCAACGGGACCAGATATGCTCAACCAGCCCCGGCGAGGCGACAAGGGAAGACATTTGCGGAGCAGGAAATTGGCGAGAACGGCATGAAGGGCTGGACAGGGTAGTAGGATTTGCGTGAAATCGGCTGCCCGTCCGGTTCTTCCAACCACGATGCCTGAAGTCGAGAATGCCCACCTTCTACAGAAAATCCAAGCTGCTCCGCCGATCCCGCGTTTTCTGGGGTTCTTTCTCCCTCTGGCGCCCGCGGCTCGTCTTCTGGTGCGGGGCGCTGGCGACCGGGGTGATCAGCGTCGGCTTCGCCAAGCTGGCCGACCTGGCGCAGCATGGGTTCGGCCGCCTGACGACAGCGACGGAATGGAGCTTTCTCCTGCCGCTGCTTCTGACGCCGGCGGGCTTCGCCCTCTCCGCCTATCTTGCGATCCGTTTCTTCCCGAACGCACAGGGGAGCGGCATTCCGCAGGCGATCGCCGCGCGGCATCTCAAAGATGACGAGGATCGCGGCAGGCTGCTCTCGCTGCGTATCGCTTTCGGCAAGATTCTCCTGACCGTGCTCGGCCTCTTCTCCGGCGCCTCCATCGGCCGCGAGGGCCCGACCGTGCAGGTCGGCGCGTCGATCATGTTGGCAGTCGCCCGCTTCGGCGGCATGGCGCAGGCGCGCGGCCTGATCCTCGCGGGTTCGGCCGCCGGCATCGCCGCCGCCTTCAACACGCCGCTCGCCGGCATCGTCTTCGCCATCGAGGAGATGGGCCGCACCTACGAGGCCCGCACCAATGGCATCGTTCTCGCCGCCGTCATCCTCTCAGGCCTCGCCGCGCTCGGTCTTTCCGGCAGCTATCATTATTTCGGCTCCACCTCCGTCGCACCGCTAAGCATGCGGGACTGGGGGCTCGTTCTGGCCTGCGGCATCGGCGGCGGCGCGCTCGGCGCCGCCTTCAGCGGCATGGCGCTGCATTTCGGCCAGCGCATCCGCCGCTGGGCGCAGCCGGCACCGATGAAGCGCATGGTGCTGCTGGCGCTCTGCTGCGGCCTTGCCATCGCCGCCATCGGCGTCATCTCCGGCGGCAAGACCTTCGGTACAGGCTACGAGCAGGCCAAGGGCGCCGTGCAGGGCCAAGCTCTGCCGCTGCTTTTCTTCCTCGAAAAATTCGCAGCCGGCTTCCTCTCCATGCTTTCAGGCATACCCGGCGGCATCTTCGCGCCATCGCTTTCGGTCGGGGCCGGCCTCGGCAGCACGCTTGGCTCGCTCCTCGGCACGAGCATCGCCCTTTCGGCGGTGCTCGGCATGGCGGGATACTTCGCCGGCGTCGTGCAGGCGCCGATGACCGCCTTCGTCATCATCCTCGAAATGACCGGCGACCACGAGGCCGTGATCCCCATCATGGCCGTGGCAATGCTCGGCTACCTGACGTCGCGCATCCTCTCGCGCGAACCGCTCTACCATGGACTGTCGCGCGTCTTCATCGCCGCAGCCATCCGGGCGCGGCGGGCAGCGGAGAAGGGACAGGAAGAAATTCCGCCAAGCGCATGAATGCGCCCCGATGCATGTGGAAAGGCGGAACGGTGTTGAGCCGCGCGCAACATTTTCTATAACGGCTTCGTTTCCCGGATCTGGTAAAACTCCGAGTGGCTCTTCTGGCCGCCGATCGGCCAGACAACATATCGATCGGCACGTTTTCCTGGTGCTCGATCCTGAACCTGCGCCGATCGTGACGCCGGCGACGATGGCCACTGTGGTCGGTATACACGACCTTGCAAAGGGCGTTCTCGTCGGCGTGTTGCTCCCAGACCTGTTCTTCGCCGGCAAGATTGCGAGGCTCTTCCGCGCCCGCTCCACCCTGAACGAGGAGGAGAGCGAACTCCGCCCGATTCCGCAACTGCACGCGCAGCCCTTCCGCGACGTCATTCCAAGGCAGGTCCGGCTTCGGCCGGGCCCTTCCGGTCCGAACGGCATTTTATTGCCGAACCAAGCCGGGATCTGGCAAATTCCTGCCAGATCGATCCTCCATCAGCCCCGGCCAATGGCCGGGACTGTAGCCAGTATCCTCAGAGCACTTTCAGCAAAAGTGCGCAGCGGTTTTACTGGAACTCTAGAACAGTGCCGCCGTGTTTTTCAGCGTTACCCAGATACCCCAGAGCAGCGGAATGCCGACGGCAGCCCAGGCAAGCACCGCCTTGGCATCGAGGCCGCCCGTGCCGATGCCGAACGAACCGCTCGGACCGGCACTTGCCGCCGCGGATTTGGCTTGTAGCGAAGCGACCTCCTCGTCAGACATGAACCACTTGTCGGCGAGCGGGCGTACCAGAAGATTGGCGATGAAACCGAGTGCCAGCATGCCGGCCAGGATATACATCGTTCCGGTATAAAGCGCCGGGCCCGGCTCCACCCCGGCGGAGATCTGCGCCTCGCGGATATAGTTGACGACGACCGGACCTACGATGCCGGCCGTCGCCCAGGCCGTCAGCAGGCGGCCGTGGATGGCTCCCACGAACTGCGTGCCGAATATGTCGGCGAGATAGGCGGGAACGGTAGAGAAACCACCGCCATACATCGACAGGATGATGCCAAGGGCCAGCACGAAGAACGCCTTGCTGCCCATATCCGCCAGCGTCGGCGCCAGGGCATAAAGAACGATACCGAGGATGAAGAAGGTGTAGTAGGTGTTCTTGCGGCCGATCTTGTCGGACAACGAGGCCCAGAAGAAGCGCCCGCCGATGTTGAAGAGCGACAGAAGGCCGGTAAAGCCCGCCGCGATGGCGGCAATGGCCGCCTTCTGGTCCGTGTCGAGCTGGCCGAAGCTGAGTTCCGGCTGGCCGATGAGGCGACCGCCGAAGATTTCCTGCAGCATCGGCGAAGCCATGCCGATCACACCGATACCGGCGGAGACGTTGAGGCAGAGGACGAGCCAGATCAGCCAGAACTGTGCGGTCTTGTGCGCGTCGCGCAGATGGACATTGCGGGCGGTGACCATGGTCGACTTGGCCGCCGGCGGCGTCCAGCCCTCGGGCCGCCAGCCGGCCGGCGGGATGCGGTAGCCGAAGGCGCCCCCCATCATGAAGCAGAAATAAATCGCCGCCATGACGAGGAAGGTCTGCCAGACGCCGGCGGACGTATCGGTCTTGAAGACGTTCATTAGGAGATTGGCAAGCGGCGCGCCGATCATCGCTCCGCCGCCAAAGCCCATGATCGCCATGCCGGTCGCCATGCCGCGCCGGTCCGGGAACCACTTGATCAGCGTGGAGACCGGCGAGATATAGCCGAGCCCGAGGCCGACACCGCCGATGACGCCGGCGCCGAGCCACATCAGCCAGAGCTGGTGCGTCATGACGCCGACGGCTGCGACAGCAATGCCGCCGCACCAGCAGCAGGCCGAGACGAAACCCGCCTTGCGCGGGCCGACGCGCTCCAGCCATCCGCCCCAGATGGCGGCCGAACAGCCAAGGAGCACAAAGAACAGCGTGTAAATCCAGCCGAGATCGGCAACCCGCCAGTTGCAGCTCGTGGTGACGAGCGCGGACAGGAGATTGATATCCGCGCAGGTCCCATCGGCAGCGCCCGGAATCGCCTTGGACAGCGGCAGCCAGAACACGCTGAAGCCATAGGCCATGCCGATGCACAGATGGATGGCGAGCGCAGCCGGCGGAACGAGCCAGCGATTGAAACCGGGCCGGGCGACGATGCGCTCCCGGTCAAGGATGCTGCCGGAATAGCCGCCGGCATAGGTTTCGGTCGATACAGTCATGTTTCTCCTCCGCAACGCATCGTCCCGATGCGCAGATGTCGCGACAGGGAGAGGAACGATTTCCCCCGCACCCGGCAAAACGCCCGCATCCTCCATGCAGACGACAGGCCGGGCCTCCCGCAACGAACCTTGCAAGGCGCATGCCAAAGAGTATGACTTTTCAAATCAGGGATTTAGCGAAGCGCCGACGGAGAAACCGGACAATTTGTCCGGCCGGCAGACAAATTGTCCGCTCATTCCGCCTCCGGCAGCCAGACGATGAAGGTCGCGCCCTCGCCCGGCCGGCTGGCGAGCGAGATGGTTCCGCCCTGCCGCGTCACCAGCGTCTGACTGATGGAAAGGCCGAGGCCCGTGCCCTCCTGCCGCTTGGTGGTGAAGAATGGATCGAACACCCTCGCCGCCACCTCCGGATCCATGCCAACGCCGCTGTCGCTGACGACGATCTCCACGCCGGGCCGCCCCCCGCGCGTGCTGTCGCGCGTCTCGATGCCGAGCCTGCCGCCGTCGGGCATGGCATGAATGGCGTTCACTACCAGATTGACGACGACCTGCTGCAGCTCCGTGCGGTTCATCAGCACCAGCCGCTCCGCCGTATTCTCCAGCCGCACCTCGATTGCCGCCTTGGCGAGCAGATGCTGGACGAGCGGCAGGCAATCGGCGATCACCATATCGGGTGCATGGCGGTCGACGAAACCCGCGAATTCCTCCGGTTTGGCGAATTGCAGGAGTTTGGTGACGATCAAGCTGATGCGCTGGATCTGATCATCGAGAAGCTGGAACTCCACCTTCGCCTGCTCGGCCTGTTCCCCCACCACGGACCGAATGACCTCCAGATTGCCCTGCATGACAGCGATGGGATTGTTGATCTCATGCGCCACGCCAGCCGTGATCTCACCGATGGCGGCAAGCTTTTCCGACATGATGAGCTGCTTGGTGGTCGCCTCGAGTTGCCGGTTGGCAAGCTTGAGTTCACGCGTGCGCTCGTCGACGCGGGCGTTCAGCTCCTCGTTCCAACGCCTCAATTGCCGGTCGCTGCGCTCCAACTGGTCGAGCAGATCATCGAGATGCACGGCAACCCGGCCGATCTCGTCCCGGCTGTCGACTGCGCCGGTACGTGCGCCGAGATTCCCGCTCTCGACCTTGGCGATGGTCGCGTCGACGCGCTCGAGCGGCTCGAAGATACCGCGCGCCCAGCGCAGGAAGATCGGCACGCTCGCCGCCGTGATCGCCAGGAAGGCGAGAACGATGGTGAGTAGCGTCTGGCGCTTCGCAGCGGTGAAAGGCGTTTCCAGAAATCCGACATAGAGCATGCCGACGCGCTTCCCGCGACTGTCGGTGATCGGCTCGTAGGCGGAGATATACCAGTCGTTGACGACGAAGGCGCTATCGAGCCATATACGCCCCTCGCCGAGCACGGCCGAACGCACCGCCGCGGAAACACGCGTGCCTAGCGCGCGGCGGCCTTCGAAGAGGCGTACATTGGTGCTGATGCGCACGTCATCGAGGAACAGCGTCGCCGTTCCCTGGCTGCCCTCCGGCAAACTCGCCTCGCGATAGACGAGATCATTGATCGTATCGATGAAATTGAGGTTCTGGTTGAGCAGCATGCCGCCGACAAGCACGGCCCTGCGTCCCTCGGCGAGGGTCACCGGGCTGGCGCTCTGCACTACCATACCACGCGTCTCCTCCAGCCGTTCCGTCGGCATCGCATTCGGCGTCGGAACGAGCGGCAGGCGCGCGCGGGCGGCAAGGCCCGGGGAAAGCTTTTCGAGATCGGCATTGTCGAAAATGGCGATGCCCGTCGATGGCTTGCCCGAGAGCGCATCGCGGATGACGGGCCAGTCGGTGCGAAGGACGCTGGCGGTCTGCGCCGTCACGGATGTGACGAGCCGTCCCTCCGGATCGATCAGATAGAGAAAATCGAGATCCAGCCGCGACCTCGCCTCATCGAGAAGAGCCGTCAGCCGGGATTTGTCACCGACGACATCCCGGAAACGCACCGAACCGCCGAGCGCAGTGATGTGCTCGCCGGTATTGTCGAGAATATGGGCAAGGTACTGGTGTGCGATGGTGAGGTCACCATTGACCTTGGAGATCAGCGCTGCATCGAACTTCTCGTTCCAGCGATAGACGGTGACGCCAAGCAGCAGCGGCAGGATAACCAGCATAGGCAGCAGCGCGATGGCGAGCAACCTGTAGCGCACGGAGCGCACCGGGCGAATCCCGTGCCCGCGGTCAGCCATCCCAGGCAGCCAGCTTCCGGTCGATGGTCTTGCGGGAGACGCCAAGCTGGCGCGCCGCCTCTTCGCGCTGGCCGTTACAGGCAGCGAGAACCGCAAGGATGTGCCGGCGCTCCACGTCCGCCAGCGACCCGCCCTCGCCAGCGGCAGCAGCTCCAGATCCGAAGCTTTCGGGAAAGCGGCCGAGGATTAAGGCCCGCTCGACGAGGTTGCGCAGTTCGCGCACATTGCCTGGCCAGGCATAGGATGCAAGCGCCCGCCGCGCCGCATTGTCGATTGGCACTACCGGCATGGCGAGCTGCGCGGAAAGCTTCTTCATGAAGAGGGCCGCAAGTTCCACCGCGTCGCCATCCCGTTCCTTCAAAGGCGGCAGATGAATATGCATAACGTTAATGCGGAAGAAGAGATCGGCGCGAAAACGACCAGCCTGCACCTCCTTTTCCAGTTCCGCATTGGTGGCGAAGACGAAGCGCAGATCGACCGGAACCTCACGTTCGGAACCGACCGGCCGCACCCTGCGATCCTCCAGCACGCGCAGCAGCTTGGCTTGCGTGGCGGGCGGCATCTCGCTGATCTCGTCGAGGAGCAGCGTACCGCCCTGCGCATGCTGAAATAGGCCCTCCCGTCCTCGGTCGGCACCAGTGAAGGCGCCCTTCAGGTGACCGAACAGCTCGCTTTCGATCATATCCGCGGGGATCGCGCCGCAATTGACCGGAACGAAGGGTTTGCCCGCCCGATCGGACAATGCGTGCAGCGAACGAGCCGCCACTTCCTTGCCCGTGCCGGACTGGCCTGTCAGCAGCACGGAGGTCGGCAGCGGTGCAACGCGGGCAATCGTTTCGCGCACCCCGGCGATCGCGGCGGATTCGCCGATCAGCCGGTCGCGCAGCAGCATGTGGTCGGACGCCGCCTTCAGTTCGTAGCGCAGCACGTAGTTCTCGCGCTGCAGCCGAATCCGATCAAGACAGCGGGCAACCGCATTGAGCAGTTGGTTCGACCGAAAGGGCTTGAGGATGAAATCGACGGCTCCGGCACGCAGCGCCTGGATCGCGGTTTCGAGATCGGCATAGGCGGTCATCAGGATGGCATCGGCGAAGAAGCCGATCGCCCGCTGCTCGGCAAGCCATTCTACCCCGTTCTTCCTGGGCATGATGTTGTCGAGGATGACGATGTCGAAATGATGCCGATCAAGCTTCTGCGAAGCCTCGTTCGTATCGGCCGCCAGCTCCAGCCGCTTGCAGCGCGGACCGAGCGTGCGCATGAGGAAGTTGCGCATCCCCGGTTCGTCATCGACGACGAGAATGGAGGCTTGCGCCAGCCAGGGGCCGAATTCCGGATCGGCGGACGTGTCGCGCGATGCACGCGCGGCTTCAGTCGGCACCTGCGATCCTCCCGATCGTTTGTCGCCTCGAACGCGGCCACCATAGGAAACCGCCCTCGATAGCACAAGGCGAAGGAGCAAAGCTGAATTCAGGGGTTCACGCTGCAGTATTGCGCCGGGATGTGTCATTGGCCGAAATTGCACGGCGAGCCGGCCATGGCGTGAGTTCCCCAAAGCGGATCACCGCTCGGTCTCACTTCCGCCGGGCGTGGCGGCGGTGAGTGACCCCTCGCCGATGACACTCCCAGGGCCGGCTTCAAGGGCAAAGACCGGTTCTCCACCCGCAACACGACGCCCAAGGTGAGGGGGCAAACCCTGTCCGGCTGCGTGACGGTGACGGTCCGCTAAGCGGGTTCGGGGGCCGGTGGCGCCGACGCGCGGCTCCTCATCGTCTGCTTCCTTTCTCACCCCTTCGTCGGGCGCGGCGCTACAAGGCATGGGCCATGGGCGCCTCGCCGCCCGGGTCCCAGCCCGTTACCGATGATCTTTTCCGACGTGCCGAAGCCCTTCGCCATGTCCACTGTGTGGCAAGGTGCTGGTCGAAGAAACCGGTGATCTTGTCGAGCGGGATCACCTCCACCCTATCATAGAGGTTCACCCGGCTTGCACTCGGGACGATCATGAACGACATCGGCTTCGTGCCCATCCTCTTCATTCCGACGCCTGCAACCGGTCGCTGACGAGCTCAACGTCCATATCCCGGCGGCGCGGTCTCTAGTCGAAGACGTAAGGCAAATCGGCCATGACCTGGGAACTGCGGAAGGACTGAAGCCGGAGGGCGGCTTTTTCCGCCGAGAGCGCAAGATGGCGGATGAGGCGGCTGCGAAGGGCCTCCCCATCCTTGTCACGCAAGGCCTGTACGATCTCCAGATGCTCTTCCATGAAGGGATCGACGCCGTTGCCGTTCTCGAGTGCGAGTTGGATATGTTTGCCCGCCACCAGGATACAGCGGCTGCGCTTCAAGGCTTCGACAATCTCGGGATTGGGGCTGTAGCTGATGCAGTCGATGTGGAGATCGGCCTCCAGTCGGTCGAAGTCGGCGCCGGGAACGGCGGGAAATTCGCGCTGCACACGGTGAAGCCGCACTTCGACCGCGTCGAGCTTGGCAGGGGGTATGTGCTCCATCGCGCCTGTGAGGGCGACCGGTTCGAGAAGGATTCGCAACTGGTAGAGATTCTCGAAACGCACCTCGTCGAGCGGCACGATCCACCAGCGCGACCCGTCGTCCTTCTGCAGGATGCCAACCTCACGGGCATGGGTCAGAAGATCGTGGGCGACAGTGCGGCCGACATCGAGGTGGCGTGCCAGCGCCAGTTCGTTGACGCGCGCCCTGCCGAAGACCGAGCGCAGAATGATCTCGCGCTCGAATTCGTAGTAGAAGGGCTGCCAGGCGAAGATCTTGGCGTTCAAACCATCCTCGTCGTCAAGCATCAACATCTTCGGAGTAATCTTCAGCCTACGCGGCGCCTCGCCCTTGCCGACGAGGAGCCCGCGCCCGTCGAAGCGACTGACGAGGCCCTCCTCTTCCAGCGAGGCGAGCGCACGCTTGACCGGCGAGCGGCTGGAACCGAACATTGCCGCAAGCGGCCCTTCCAACAGCACCGTCCCTTCCGACAGGGCGCTGGCCTCGATGCTTTTGCGGATCTGCGCCGCGATCGTCGCATAGGTGGTCGAGCCCGCCGGAGCGGCGGGCTCGGTCGCGGATGCTATCAGGTTACGGCTCCGATCTGCCATGGCACAAACTCGTTGTCTCCGAATCCGAAATCCTCGCTTAGCGTGTGCTCGCCCGAAGCGACAGTCAGAATCTTCTCGAAGATACGTCGGCCGGCCGCCTCGATGCTATCCGTTCCGTTGACGATGTCACCGCAGTTGATGTCCATGTCGTCACTCATGTGCTCGTACATCTCGGTATTGGTGGCGACCTTGATGCAAGGGGCGGGCTTGAAGCCGGAGACCGAGCCACGGCCGGTGGTGAAGACGATGACGTTGCAGCCGCCCGCCACCTGTCCCGTTACGGCGACGGGGTCGTAGCCGGGCGTATCCATGAAGACGAAACCGGTGCGGTCGATGATCTCGCCATATTCATAGACCGCCTCCAGCGGCATCGAACCGCCCTTGGCAACCGCGCCCAGCGATTTCTCGAGAATGGTTGTCAGCCCGCCAAGCTTGTTGCCATGAGAGGGATTGTTGTTGAGCTCGGCACCGTTACGCTCGGTATAGTGGCGCCACCACCCGATGCGGTCCATCAGCTTCTGCGCCACTTCGGCGCTAACGGCCCGGCGCGTCAGAAGATGTTCGGCGCCATAGATTTCCGGCGTCTCACTGAGGACGGCAGTGCCGCCGTGCTGGACGATGAGGTCAGCCGCATAGCCGAGCGCCGGGTTGGCAGAAATGCCGGAATAGCCATCTGAGCCGCCGCACTGCAGCGCGACCTTGAGGCCGGTGAGCGGCACGGTCGTGCGCTTGGCGGCGTTCACTTCCGATAACATCTCGCGGATGATGTCGCTCGCCACCTCGATGGTCTTGCGCGTGCCGCCGAGGTTCTGGATCGTCATGGTGCGAAGGAGCGGGCCTTCCGTCAGCCCGAATTTCTGGACGATCGGGTCAATCTGGTTCGTTTCGCAGCCGAGGCCGATGAAGAGGATGCCGGCGAAATTGGGGTTGCGCGCATAGCCGGAAAGCACGCGCTGGAGATAGAGGTAGCCCTCCGTCTTCATGTTGATGGCACAGCCCGTGCCGTGCGTCAGCGCGACCACCCCGTCCACGTTATCGTAGCCGTCGAGCCCGCCGCCGCGATTGAAATGGTCGGCAATGGCGCGCGCCACCGTGGCAGAACAGTTCACAGAGGTGACAATGCCGATGAAATTGCGTGTACCGACCTGCCCATCGGGCCGCACATAGCCTTCAAAGCCGCGACGCTCGCCTTCAGGAAGAAGAGGCGTTTCGCGGGCGTCCTCGGCGAAATGATGGGTCGCGTGGCTTTCCTGCATAGCGAGGTTGTGCAGGTGCACATGGTCGCCCGGCGCGATGGTTCCGGTCGAAACGCCAATGATCTGGCCGTATTTCAGGACGGCTTCACCCGGCGCGATGGTGCGTAGCGCGACCTTGTGGCCGCTTGGGATGTCCGTATGCGCGATGACGATTTCCCCACCCTCGGCAATCGCCGTGCCGCTGGGTATCGCCGTACGCGCCACGCCCACATTGTCGGCCGGGTTGAGCCTGATCACCGGGGAGATCGTATCCGTCGTCATGAGAGAAATCCTAAAATGAATATTGCGTGCATAGATCATTCATGGTAGAGGCCGGAAAGTCAACTGCCAGTCGAGGGAAAATTGGCGCGGGGAGGAGGCCCGGACAGATGCCTGTTGCGATCTTGCGATGTCGCCCGATGCCCGCTCGAAATGCGGGGGCTGCACTGCCTTCCGTCGTGAAGTCCGGAATCGCGTGCCGCCATGTATGAATTCGATTTCTCGTTCCTGAACGATTACCTGCCGGACCTCATCAATGGCGTCTGGCTGACCATCGGCATGACGGTCGCCTCGATCCTACCGGGCTTCCTTCTCGGCACCCTCGTCGCCGTCGCGCGCCTTCGCGGCGGGCCGTGGGCGCAGCGCATCGCCACGGTCTATGTCGAGGCCATCCGCAACACGCCGCTGATCATTCAGGTGTTCTGGCTATTCTTCGGCCTTGCCTCGCTGCAGGTCCATGTCGGCCCCTTCGCCGCAGCGGTGATCGCACTCGTCATCAATGTCGGGGCCTATACCGCCGAGATCATGCGCGCTGGCTTCCAGACCATTCCGCGCGGTCAGCTCGAGGCGGCATCCTGTCTTTCGCTGAGCCCGTTCCAGTCCCTCGTCTATGTCGAGGTGCCGCAGGCGGTGGAGCGGGTCTATCCCGCCCTCGTCAGCCAGTTCGTGCTGATGATGCTGGCCACTTCCATCATGTCGCAGATTTCCGCTGAGGAACTGACGGGCGTCGCCTACATGATTCAGTCCTTCACCTTCCGCGGGTTTGAGGTTTACCTCGTCATCGCCGTCTTCTATCTCGGCCTCGCCTCGCTGCTGCGCGTGGTCCTGATGGGCATCGCGGAAGTTTCCTTCCCCCGCCGCCGCCGGCTACGCACGCCCCTCTGAGGTAGAACCATGCTGGGACTCACCATCCAACAGATCGCCTATATCTTCCAAGGCGCCGGCTGGACCATCGTCCTGTCGCTGCTCGGCTTCGTCGGCGGCACGATCCTCGGCCTGCCGCTGGCGCTCGCCCGCTCGGCCAAAGCCAGGTGGCTGCGCATCGTCTCCTCGGGCCTCGTCCAATTCATCCAGGGCGTGCCACTGCCGGTTATCATGTTCGTCGTCTATTTCGGCATCAGTATCGGTGGCTTCGAGGTGCCCGCGCTGGCGGCCGCCGGCCTTGCCATGACGCTCTATTCCGGCGCTTATCTCGGCGAGATCTGGAAGGGCTGCATCCAGGCCGTGCCGAAGACCCAGTGGGAGGCGGCCGAATGTCTGGCGCTGACCAAGCCGCAGCGCTTCATCTATGTCATCCTGCCACAGGCCTTGCGCATCGCTATCCCGCCGACGGTCGGCTTCCTGGTGCAGATCGTCAAGAACACGTCCTACGCGGTCGTCATCAACTTCTTCGACCTCACCTATTCGGCCAAGGTCATCAACAACTCGACCTTCAAGCCCTTCACCGTCTTCACCATCGCCGCGCTGATCTACTTCGCCATCTGCTTCCCGATGTCGGTCATCGCGCGCCGCTTCGAACGAAAGCTTCACCGCAATTGAACCGCCGGGCCCAGACTCCATCATCGGCTCAATCACACGAAGGACAATCCATTATGTCAGGCGTAACCCAACCGATGGTTCGTTTCCATAACCTGCGCAAGAGCTATGGCCAGATCGAG
Source organism: Shinella zoogloeoides (assembly GCF_033705735.1). NCBI lineage: Bacteria > Pseudomonadati > Pseudomonadota > Alphaproteobacteria > Hyphomicrobiales > Rhizobiaceae > Shinella > Shinella zoogloeoides. Next base: position 666,774 of record NZ_CP131131.1, on the reverse strand, counting down.
GTGCTGAAGGGCATCGATCTCGAAGTGGCGCCCGGCCAGGTCGTCGCGCTGATCGGACGCTCCGGCTCCGGCAAGAGCACGGCGCTGCGCTGCGTCAACGGACTAGAACGCTTCCAGGCCGGCGAGCTGCAGGTTTGCGGCCATGACCTCGCCGCGGCGAAGGTCGACCTGCGCACGCTGCGCCAGGACGTCGGCATCGTCTTCCAGAGCTACAACCTCTTCCCGCATCTGACGGTCGAGCAGAACGTCACGCTCGCCCCACGCAAGGTCAAGGGCATCGCCCCGGCCGAGGCGCGGGAGCTTGCCAAGGAGGTGCTGGCGCAGGTCGGCTTGTCCGACAAGATCTCGTCCTACCCCGAGGAGCTTTCCGGCGGCCAGCAACAACGCGTGGCCATCGCCCGCTCGCTCGCCATGCATCCGCGCCTGATGCTCTTCGATGAGGTCACCTCGGCACTCGACCCCGAACTGACCGGCGAGGTGCTGAAAGCCATCGAGCGCCTCGCCTCGAACGGCATGACGATGATGCTGGTGACACACGAGATGGCCTTCGCGCGCTCGGTCGCCGACCAGGTGGTCTTCATGCATCAGGGCCGTGTCTGGGAAGCCGGACCCGGTGACATGCTGCTCGATCCGCAAACGGCCGAACTTCGGCAGTTTGTCGGCAACGGGCTTTGAACCATTCAACCCAAGGAGGAGAAACCATGTTGAAACTCAAACTGGCCGCAACGGCCGCAAGCCTCGTGATCGGCCTTGCCTTCGGCGTCACCGCCGCCGGCGCGGCCGATGTGCCCGCCGCCATCAAGGAACGCGGCAAAGTGATCGTCGCCATTGACGTCAGCCACCCGCCCTACGGCATGCTGGATTCAGAGGCGAAGGAAACCGGCTCGGACGTCGAGACAGCCAAGCTGCTCGCCGAAGACATGGGCGTCCCGCTGGAGATCGTCCCGGTTTCCGGTGCCAACCGGGTACCCTCGCTGATCAGCCGCAAGGTAGACATGGTGATCGCCTCGTTCTCGATCACCGCTGAGCGCAAGAAAGTCATTGATTATTCCAAGCCCTACGGCGTCATTCCGGTCGTCGTCTCGGCCTCCAAGGACACAGCCATCAAGGCGCCGGCCGATCTGGCCGGCAAGTCGCTCGCCGTGGCGCGCGGCACTACCGCTGACATCGAGCTGACCCGCATCATCAAGGACAATGGCGTCGATGCCAATATCGTGCGCTACGAGGACGAGGCGACCACGAACACCGCGGTCGCGACCGGCCAGCAGAACATCCTCGCCGCCGCGCTTTCGACGGCGAACGAGGTGGCCGAGCAGAACCCGGCACTCAACCTGGAAGTCAAGCTCGACATGGCCGCCTATCCGATGGCCGTCGGCCTGCGCAAGGGCGACGACGAGTTGAAGGCCTGGGTCGACGAATGGGTTGCCAAAAACCTCGAAAACGGCAAGCTGAACGCGATCTACGAGAAGTATTTCCACCAGTCGCTGCCGAAGACCATTCCGGAAGAATAAGCCGTTTGCCGGCGCGGAAAAACCCGCGCCGGTCCTCCCATGACCGTTTTCAGTACAGGATAGACCATGACCGCCGACGCTATGCCCTATCGCGGATTGTTCCCCGTTGCACCGACGCCTTTCCATGACAATGGCGATATCGACCTGGAGGGTCAGCGCCGCGTGCTCGATTGCATGATCGACCAGGGCGTGGACGGCATCTGCCTGCTTGCCAACTATTCCGAACAATTCCTCTTGACCGACGAGGAGCGCCGCATCCTCACCGAGGACAGTCTTGCCCATGTCGCCGGTCGCGTGCCGGTCATGGTGACGTGCAGCCACTTTTCCACGCGCATCGCCGCCGAGCGTGGCGCCCATGCGCGAAAGCACGGCGCGAGCCTCCTGATGATGATGCCGCCCTATCATGGCGCGGGCGCGCTGCGCGTCGACGAGGAGGCGATCTTCGATCATTTCGCCCGCGTGCAGGACGCCGCCGGCATTCCGATCATGGTGCAGGATGCACCGCTCAGCGGCGTACACCTGTCCGTGCCCTTCCTTGTGCGGCTGGCGCGCGAACTGCCACTGGTGCGCTATTTCAAGATCGAGGTGCCAGGCACCGCTGCCAAGCTGCGCGCACTGATCGCCGCCGGCGGCGCGGTGATCGAGGGGCCGTTCGACGGTGAGGAGGCGATCACGCTGATGGCCGACCTCGATGCTGGTGCGACGGGCGTTATGTCGAGCGCGCTGCTGCCCGATCTCATCCGACCGGTGATTGAGCATCACGTTGCCGGTCGGCGCGATCTCGCCGCCGCCGCGTACCAGCGCATCCTGCCGCTTATCAACTACGAGAACCGCCAGTGCGGTCTTCGTGCCGCCAAGATCGTCATGGCAGAGGGCGGCGTGATCGGCTCGGATGCCGTGCGCCATCCACTGGAGCCGGTCCATCCGGCTATGCGCGAAGGGCTGCTGGAGCTGGCGCGCGAAGTGAACCCGCTCGCGCTCACCTGGGGCAAGTAAGAGATGCCGGGCCGCGACCTCACCGCCATCACCGGCAAGACCCGCGTCCTCGGCATCCTTGCCGATCCGATCGGCCATGTGAAGGCGCCGCCCGGCATCAATGCCATCGCTATCCGGCGCGAGCGGGATGCGGTCATGGTGCCGTTCCAGGTCGCGCCGGAGCACCTCGCGGCCTTCGCCACCTCGCTACGCACGCTGAAGAGCTTCGACGGCGGCATCGTTACGGTGCCGCACAAAGGCGCGATGGCGGATATCTGCGACGAGATCACCCCGCGCGCCCGGATGATGGGCGCGGTCAACGTCATCCGTCGCGAGGATGACGGCCGGCTCGTCGGCGACATGCTGGACGGGGCGGGCTTCGTCGCTGGGCTTGCGTCCGAGGGTATCTCCGTTAAAGGCAGGCGGGTCTATCTCGTCGGCGCCGGCGGGGCGGCGAGCGCCATCGCCTTCGCCATGATCGAGGCGGGCGTTTCCCACCTGACGCTGGCGAACCGCACGTCGGCCAAGGCGCAGGATCTCTGCGACCGAATTCGCGGCCATGCGCCCGACGTCTCCGTCAGCGTCGGCACGGCCGACCCGGCGGGCCATGACATCGTGATTAACGGCACTTCCCTCGGCATGAAGCCCGGTGATCCGCTGCCGCTTGACGGAGCGGGCCTTGCGCCCGGAATGGTCGTCGCCGAGGTCGTCATGGAGCCGGAGATCACCCCCCTGCTGGCCGCCGCCCGCGACGCGGGCTGCCGCATCCATCTCGGCAAGCCGATGCTGGAACAGCAGCTCGAACTGATGGCGAGCTTCTTCAAGCTTTGACGTCCATGTACCGATCCGGTGGTGCGATTCCGATGCGTCAATCGGGTCCACGATCCAATCCTTTGGCTATTGCCACCCGCATGAGAGCCACCCGCCCCGCATCTTCTCGAGGTGGCGTTCTATGTCTTGCGTAGATCATTGCCGTCGCGCGGAAGGTGTCGGTGGCACGAAGCGCGCTTAATAAGAGAGATTTCAAGATGCGTCGCGACATTCTTCTCTGCTGCCGCCAGCGCCACAGCACGATCACCATGTAGCTAGTTTTTCAGCTGCAAACTAAGGCGGCGCGAGGCGGTCATCGACAGACGGAGGAGCTCGCCGAAAGATAGCCCCTCCTCCGTGGCAGACGGCACCTCTCCCTCCCGGTCGCTTTCACACCAAAAACCGTAATCGGTGCAAATCGGCCTAAGTGATCGCCGGGAAGAACAGGTCGGGGCGCGACATGCGCCACAAGACTTTCCTTTCGTTTGGGCGGCAAACCAGCGCCGCAGCCGCTCCGTCGACCGTGCCGCCTCCCCGCCGGCAACCTCATGCAACGCCCCGAAGGCCAGCCCTTCTCCCGGTAAGGCCCGATCGATATCGGGAACCGCGAAGGGCAGCGAGAAGGTGGGGCGCACGACCGCACCTTCAAGCGGACCATGCGCTCGCGAAGCTCGGCAAGCACGGGATCGATGGCATGGCTCGCCACGGCAGAATTGTTACTTCTTCAGGGTTTTCAGCCGCCGTTTAAGCCGATAAGTTCTTTATTTGTTCCGATTGACGAAGCGAGTCAATCGGGCCTCCGACCGAGAAGTCTCACCACAGCTAAAGCGTTGAAACGAAGACAATAGCTGGATCAAGGGAACGTCCGCCGCTAGGAGAGAAATTTACTTAGGCGCTGGGGACACATGGCGGCGGCATATCTGGAAAACTCAACGATCGTCAGAGGGAGGCGGTCGAGCACGGCGTCGAGCTGGCCGACGGTGCGGTCGGCGGGCCGCTGCTGATCATCGCGCCGTTGTCGCTGGTTCGCTCGCTGAGGCACTGAGGGCGAGGGCTATGCCCGAGGATTCCTTGGCTTGGCTGAAGGCAAACTTCTTTTGAACCGAACTTGAGCTGGGCCATTGCCTCCGGCCGCCGGAAGAAGGGCTACGTTCCTCACAGATGAAATCGATGCTCATGAGGTCTTACCTTCGTGATGGCAGACCGATCAGCACTAGGAATTCTCAATCCGAATAGACCAAAGCCAGCAGCCAGGCCGAAAGGACGGGCTGAAGCCGCTTGGTCCATTGCGACGATGCGATCCTGGTTCTGTTCATCGGCGCGCGGCGGACGCATTTCGTCACGGCGCCATGTGGCTCAAGGCCCGCGACACCTTTGCCGCATCGTCGATCTGGCGGAAGCGGAAGACGTCACTTTCACGCTTGAGAACCTCAACCTACCGGTCGACCATCCTGGTGTTCCCTTCGGCCGCGCCGAGGACACGCTTGCCCTCGTCTCCAGCATTGATCATCCGCGCCTGCGGCTCAACCTCGATCTCTACCACGCACAGATCGGTGAGGGGAATCTCATCGAACTCTGCCGCAAATGCCTGCCGTGGATCGGAGAAATCCAGGTGGCCGATGTTCCCGGACGCTGCGAACCGGGAACCGGCGAGGTCAATTGGCCCGGTGTCGCCAAAGCGCTCCACGCCATGGGCTACTCCGGCCCCATCGGCCTTGAAGCCTGGGCGGCGGGTGATTCCGATATCGCTCTCGATGCTTTCCGCACCGCCTTCACCCTTTGAATTCTTCCCAATCAAGGACAATCCCATGCCCAAGACCAGCCCCGTTTCCGTCGGCCTGATCGGCGCCGGTCGCATCGGTTCCTTCCACGGCGAAACTGTTGCGCGTCGCCTTGTCGACGCCGACCTCGTCGCCATCGCAGACCCTGCGCCGGACGCAGCCGCGAAACTCGCTAAAAACCTCGAAGTGGACGCCGCCTACACCGATATTGCCGACCTTCTCGCCCATCCCGGCCTGGAAGCCGTGATCATCGCGACGCCCGCGCGCTTCCACACCAACGTGCTCGTACAGGCAGCCGAAGCCGGCAAGGCGATCTTCTGCGAGAAACCCATGGCTCTTACCCTCGATGAAGCCGACAGGGCCACTGCCGCGGCGAAGGCAGCCGGCGTACCGCTTCAAGTCGGCTTCAATCGCCGCTGGGACCAGGCTTTTGCCGAGGGCCGTACTGCTATCGACGCGGGCAAGATCGGCACGCCACAATTGATCCGCTCGCTGACGCGCGACCCCGGCCCCTTCGGCGCCGATCCGGAGAAGATCCCACTCTGGACGATCTTCTACGAGACCCTGATCCATGACTTCGACACATTGCTCTGGCTGAACCCCGGCGCGCGGCCGGTCGAGGTTTACGCCGCGGCCGATGCTCTGGTTCGCCCGGATTCCCGCGACAAAGGCTTTCTCGACACCGCGGTCGTCACCATTCGCTTCGACAATGGATCGGTCGCCGTCGCAGAAGCCAATTTCTCCGCCCTCTATGGCTATGACATTCGTGGCGAGGTTTTCGGTTCCGCCGGCATGGTGACGATGGGTGACGTCCGCCGCTCCAGCATGACGCTCTTCGACGCCAATGGTGTTTCGAACGACACGTGGCGCCGCGACACCGACCATTTCATTCACGGCTACACGGCCCAGCTCGCCTCTTTCGTCCGATCCGTCCGTGGCGAAGGCGTCGCACACGCGCCCACCGGCGCCGACGCCCGCAATGCCCTGGCAATTGCCTTGGCCTGCATCGATTCGGTCAAAACAAAGTCCGCCGTTTCAATGCTTTCGTAAAAAGGATGCGGCCATGGAACAGCCAAAGGACATGGCCGCGCTAAAGCTGCAGATCACCAATTGCGCCATTCGCCTTCCCGCACAATGCGAGCGCATCGCTCGCATTGTTTTCCAGCGGCCCGAGATCGTCGCATTCGGCACGGCGAGATCCATCGCACAGACCTTTACGGTGTCGCCGTCGACAATCATGCGATTGATACGCGCACTTGGTTTTGCTCGTTTTCGTGACTTTCGAGCGCTGTTTCAGGACCATTTGCGAAGTGCCTCGGCAGCAGGCCAGCGCATGGAAGCATCAACTCTCGATAGGGTAAGAGCGGCCCCTTGAAAGGAGATGAACCGGCGACTACCCATATTTGGCGAACGTTACGTCCGTGCCTAGAAATGGAGCATCGCTCCGGATTGATCGCCTGGGTCGTTTGCCTTCTTCACCCTTCCTTCGAAGCCAGATAGCTCATTGCGATTTCCCACAGCCGGTCTCTGCCAAACATCAGTCCATGACCGCCGTGAACGACATCGACGTCGAGGACTGATAGGCGATTCATGGTAATTTTGTAGGCTTCGATATCGCATCCCGGCAAATCATCGACGAGGCCACCCTCATATATGGCGTCCCCGCTGAAGAACTCCCCCGTCCTCTGGTCGAGCAGACCGATGGAACCGGGAGAATGGCCGGGAAGATGCAGGACCGTGTAGCTGGCATCGCCGATGTCGATGATGTCGTTCTCTGCCAGGGCCTTGGTGAGCGGAGCCGGCGAAATTTTGTAGGCTTCCGGCGTAATGCCGGTGGGTGCTGCTGTGGTCAGGGCTTCCGGCTGCTTGCGAAAATAGTCGGCGAGCGTGTCCGCATCCGGCATGCGTGCGAAGGCCTCGGCTTCGGCGGCGTGGCCCAGCCGCGTCTCAAATTCGTGAAACGAGCCGACATGATCGACATGCACGTGGGTCGCTACAGCCAGCACGGGTTTCCCGGAAGGGATACGGAGCGCGCTCCGGAGATCGGCTATGCCCATGCCGAAATCAATGACGAGGTCGGCATCCCTGCCGACGACGTGGAACATATTGGCCCGGAAAAAACTATGAACATGCGGCTCCCAGACGCGGGTGAGCCGGTCCGAGATCGCGTGCGTTGAAAACCAGTTCGTATTGCTCAACATGGCCTGGCTCAATGCAGCAGCTTGCCGAGGAAGCGCCTTGTGCGCTCATGTGCCGGCGCGGAAAACAGGATGTCGGGCTTGTTGCGCTCGATGATCTGGCCGCCATCCATGAAGACGACTTCACTGGCGACCTCGCGCGCGAAGTTCATCTCGTGGGTGACGCAGATCATCGTCATGCCATCGGCGGCAAGAGAGATCATCGTGTCCAGCACTTCCTTGACCATTTCGGGATCGAGCGCCGAAGTCGGCTCGTCGAACAGCATGATGCTGGGGTTCATGCAAAGGGCGCGCGCGATGGCGACGCGCTGCTGCTGTCCGCCGGAAAGCTGGCCGGGATACTTGTCGGCCTTTTCCGGAATGTGCACGCGTTCAAGGTACTTCATGGCGATCTCGGTCGCCTGCTTTTTCGGCAGCTTGCGCACCCAGCGCTGGGCGACCGTGCAGTTTTCCAGAACCGTCAGGTGCGGGAACAGGTTGAAGTGCTGGAAGACCATGCCGACGTCGCTTCGCACGCGATCGATGCGCTTGAGCTGACTGGTCAGCTCGACCCCGTTGACAGTAATCGAGCCTTCCTGATGCACCTCCAGCCGGTTCATGCAACGGATCAGCGTCGATTTTCCCGAGCCCGACGGACCGCAGATGACAATGCGTTCGCCCTTGTTCACAGTCAGATCAATGTCCTTGAGGACCTGGAAGGCGCCATACCATTTGTTGACGCCGGCAACCTGAATTGCGGTTTGCGTGTTCATATCCAACCCGTGGGTTTGCAGCGATCAGCGATAGCCGCGCGACAGCACATATTCGATGCGGTTCTGGGCGAGCGTCAGCACCGAGACGATGACGAGATAGTAGACAAGGGCCGCGCCGTACCACTCCAGGAAGCGGAAGCTGGTGGCGATCGCAAACTGCGAGACAGTCATCAGTTCCTTGAGCGAGATCACGGTTGCAAGCGACGTGGTCTTCAACAGCGAGATGAACTCGTTCATCAGCGAGGGGACCGCGATGCGAAGCGCCTGCGGCATGGTGATGACGAGGAAGATCTGCCAGCGGTGCATGCCCAGCGCCGCCGCACCCTCTCGCTGCCCATGTCCGACGGCGGCAAAGGCACTTCGCAGGATCTCCGCCAGATAGGCGATCTGGATCAGGGACAGCGCCAGGAAGGCCGCAAAGAACGGCGTGAACCAGCCGGCCCGAAAGATTTCGGAGATCTGCGGCAGGCCGTTCCACACGAACAGCAGCACGAGCAATGCCGGTGCGCCGCGGAACAGCCAGACATAGAGCGTCGCCAGCCAACGGGCGGAGCGGCGCGGCGAGCCTGCCATGGAGCCAAGCCCCATGCCGAGCACGAGGGACACGGCCATGACACAGAGGGAGAGGCCAATCGTCAGGAGCGCCCCCTTGAAAAGGGGGGCGCTGAAGATCGCCTGCAGGAAGAGGTCGAGCTGAAACAACGGAAACCGCCTATCGTCAGTTCACGTCGTGCGAAACGTCGGTCGAGGTTTCCGGCAGGTTCCACTTCTTGAGAAACGCCTTCATCTCGCCGCTCGCCTGCAGGGCCTCGATCGCCTCTTTCAGCATCTGCCGGTCGCCATCGCTTTTGCGCAGGTAGATGCCGTAGTTCTCGCTTTCCTCATAGGTGTAGGGAATGGCCAGCCGGCCCGGTACCTGCAGCATGCGATAGGCAGCGGTCGTGTCTTGCGTGATCGTCGCGGTCGCGCGGCCGACCAGGATCTGCTCGATGACGCCTGATGCGGACGGGTAGGTCTGTGCCTGGATCGGGTCCTTGCCGGCTGCTTCCAGTTCGGCATTAAGATCGGCGACCGTCTTTTCGTAGGTCGTACCGGCTTCGATCGCCATGATCTTGCCGCTGACATCGGCCGGGACTTTCGTCTCCGCGTCGCTCGCCGCGGTGACCAGCACGACGTGAGAGCCGAAATACGGGATGCCGTCGTATTTTTCGAGGCGAGCCGGCGTGATCATGATGCCGCTTGCGACGAGGTCGCAGCGCTTGGAATCGAGCGACGGAAGCAGCCCCTTGAAGTCGCCGACGACATACTCGGCCTTCGCACCCCACCGTTTGGCGATGGCATCCATGACATCGATCTCGAAGCCGACAAGGTCCTTGTCGCCCGGATTTTCATAATATTCCATCGGCGGAAACTCGCCGCTGGTGCAAATCTTCAAGACGCCACCCGATACGAAATCGGGTTTCTGATCGGCGGAGAGAGCGGTACCGGCGCTGGACATGGCGGCAAATATGGTGCCTGCCAGAAGCGACATTTTCATTCCCAGTGTTGCTTTCATCATGGTCGTGTTCCCTTGTTTTTGATGTCTTGCATCGGTGTTTTGTGAAGTCGTATACGAGTGCCTTTCGCAAACAAGCTAAATGTTTTCCTCAAAAAAGCGCAGGAAAACTAAAATGTTTGATCAGCCTACGGCGTTGATAATCTGGCCGTATGTCTCGGTGTCGAATGCGGGGAGGATGAGTGGCTCGACATGACCGTCCCGGCGCGCCGTAAGCACGTATTGCATCATCGCTTCATTGCTCGGCATTTCGAAAACCTGCATGAAATCATAGTTCCCAAGCAGGGCGTAAAAGGCGATCGACCGCCCGCCGAGCGCAGCGACGCGCTCCTCACTGACCTTCCGGCGCCTCGCGCTATCGGTCAGTTCGTCAAGCCCCTTCTGCGTCAGGCGCATCAGCGAAACGTATTTCTGGATCTCACTCATGCCTTCGAATTCCTGAGCTTCGTCAGGCCTTCGAGCACCGCTGCGGTATCGGTCAACGCGCCGAAAATGCCGTTCTCGACGGTGACCATGTGCAGGGCAGCCTCATGGGCATATTGATCGCCGCTGGCGCAGGCGTCCGAGATCGTCAGGCACTGGAAATTCCGGTCGCAGGCTTCGCGCAGCGTCGTGTGAACGCAGACGTCGGTGGTGCAGCCGGAAAACAACAGATGTGTAATGCCCTGTGCGCGCAAGACATGCTCGAAATCGGTATAGGTGAAGGCACTGTTGCAGGTCTTGTCGACGATGATGTCTTCCGGTCGCACATCGAGTTCGGGAACGATCTGGAAACCGGGGCTCGACCGCAGCAACGCCGTCGTACCCTCAAGACCCGACCGCTGCCGGCGCCATTTTTCGTAAGGGGTCATGTCCGCGAGGTCTTCGCGATAACCCTGTCGCGTGTGGATGATCAGGATGCCCGCCTCGCGGCAGGCAGCGATGAGCTGGTTTACCGCGGGAAGGATCGCGCGCAGCGGTGCGGGATCATATCCCTGCTTTGCGAAATAGCCCGTGGTGGAAAGGAAATCCTCCTGCAGGTCGATGACGACAAGCGCCGTTTTGCGGACATCGAGATTGCCGTCATAGGGATAGTCGAATGGTTTTGCCGAGATCATGACCACGCTCCTCTTTGTCGATGGGATAGCACCCCTAATAGTTTGAAAAAATCAATTTAAAATCACCGATACCGTTCTATAATGCTAAACGAACAGTCGGATATCCAGATGAGCCGCCTCCCGCCCTACCTGCAATATCTGCCCGCTTTCGAAGCGACTGCACGCCTCGGCGGCGTGCGCCAGGCGGCGGAGGAACTGAACCTCAGCCCGAGCGCCATTTCGTTGCAGCTCAAGAAGCTGAGCGATGCGACGGGCATCATTCTGTTCCGAAAGTCGGGCCGGAATGTTGCCCTCACCCAGGCGGGCAGGGATTTTTCGCAAACCGTCGCCATATCCCTGGGGCAGCTTGATACGGCGACACGGGCATCGCGAAAAATAACCGCCGGCGACCAGCCCGCAGCGCTATCGGTTTCCGTACCGACCGCGCTCGGGATTGCCTGGCTGACGGCAACCGTCGTCGATTTCGCGCAGTCGCATGGTATTTCCAACCTCACCATCAACGAGGCGATCACCGCTGCGGAGGTGGATTGGGCAGAGAACGATCTGGCTGTTGTCTACGACAATCCACCGTTCACCGGAAAATACTGGCGCTTGCTCAGCGAAGTCCGGCTCTGTGCCGTGTGCTCGCCGACCCTGTTTCCGCGGCTCGACCTGCGCAATCGCGACAGAAAGCTGAGCTCCGTCGCTCTGCTGCATGAAGACGACGGTGGGGAATGGGCAAAATGGTCCGTCGCCGCACGGATCGCCCTTGAGGGCAATACCCGTGTCCGGGTGAACTCGGTGGCGCAGGCGATCGCTTCCGCCGTTCAGGGCCGCGGCGTGGCGCTGGTCTCGGATGTCCTGACGCGAAGCTATCTGAGCGAAGGGCGGCTTATCCAGCCGTTTTCCACCACGATCAATGCGGCGCGGGAATATTACATCGTCTGCCCGGTCGATCGTGCAAACGACCCCGTGCTGCGCGCCCTGGCCGACCGCGTGGTCGAGCAACTACGGCCGGGCCGCGACCAGAATGCCTGATCCGTTGAACATCAAATTGAGGGAAGAGACCGATGGCGCTGCCACCCCTTCATGCACTTCGCGTTTTCGAAAGCGTCGCGCGGCTTGGCAATGTCAGCGCGGCGGCGGCCGAGCTGCATGTGACGCCGGGCGCCATCAGCCAGCAGATCCGCGCGCTCCAGGTGACGCTCGGCGTCGATCTCTTTCAAAAACGCGGCCGGCAACTGGCTTTGACGCCGAGCGGGAGCCAACTCCAGCGCTCCGTGGCCAGCGCCATGGAGGCCATCCACACCGGCGTGCGTCAGCTGTCGGCGCATAAATATGGCGGAGCGCCAAAGCGGGCCCTGACCATCTCCATCCCGCAGGTACACGGCGTTGCCTGGCTTGCCACCAGGCTTTTCACCTTCATGGCTGAAAGCCCGAATTTCCAGCTGAAGGTTTTGACCTCCAGCCATTTCCACGGCGTCGACTGGCGCAGGACCGATGTCGCGATCATCTACGGCATGCCGCCATGGCCGGGCTTCTGGTGGCGCCTGCTGCACGGCATCCACATGACGCCGGTTTGCAGCCCGCAACTCCTGCGCGGGCCGAACGCCATTCGCCAGCCCTCGGACCTCGCCTTTCATCGGTTACTGCATGAGGACGACGGCTCGCAGTGGCGACGCTGGCAAGCCGAAGCAGGCATTCCCTATGCCGGCGAGTCCGACGTGCATTTCGACGATTTCGGCATTGTACTCCAGGCAGCTAGAGATGGCTTTGGCGTAGCGCTTAGCGATGAAGTGGTGTCGGCACGCGATCTCGACGAAGGCCGGCTCGTGCAGCCGCTCCGCCTGATCGTGCCAGCTCTTCACAACTACTATTGCATCTGCCCCGACGCGAAGCGCGAAACCGCCGAGGTCAGTTCCTTCATCGACTGGCTCATCGAGGAAGCGGCCTCGCCGTTGGGGCCGCGGGACGAAACAAAAAATACAGCTAACCAAAGCTCTTGAAAGGGCACGAGCCACCGCCCGACTGATTGGCGTCGAATCACCCGGTTGGCAATGAGTCTGGCCATTCCTGCGCGCCATGCAGGACGCGAAGAATACGTATGTCGTTTCGGTAACGGCATACGCAGGACACGCACCGCATCAGATACCGTAAGCCCCATGCTCTCAAGCACGGCGGAGGCACGATCGCGGACTTCAGAATCAATGCGTGTTTGGACAAGTGCGTTTGCAGCCATAGTTATCTCCACATCCAAGGATAAGGCAATGCAATTGCATGACAAAACCCATAGTGAACCCAAACCATTTCGCGCCGACATGTCCCTATTAAGCTCTTGAAGGGATACGAACCGCTGACTCCATCTTTCATTGAAGCAGGCGGAACAGGGCCATCATTTCGCGAGGTACCCGCCATCGGCATCGAAGCATGCGCCGGTGACGAAGGACGAGGCATCGGATAGCAGGAAGAGAATGACATTGGTGATCTCGTCCGCCTGCCCGACCCGCTGCATCGGATGAAGTGCGGCAGCGGCCCGGCGTTTTTCGTCGTTCAAATGTCCCAGCAGCGGCGTGTCGATAAAGCCCGGCGCGACAGCGTTGATGCGGATGCCTTGTGCTGCATGGTCGAGGGCGGCCGCCTTGGTGAGGCCGATGACGCCATGTTTGGCGGCAGTGTACGCCGGCTGGCCGGCAAAGCCGCGAAACCCCATGATGGAAGAGACATTGACGATGGATCCGCCGCCACGCACCAGCATGGCCGGAATCTGGTGCCGCACCGCATTGAACACGCCGGTCAGGTTGACCGCAATGATCCTATCCCATTGCTCACACGGATAAGATGCGGTCTCGCAGCGCGGCAGGTCGATGCCGGCGGAATTGACGGCGAGATCAAGGCCGCCGAAATTGTCGACACCGCGCTTGATTGCCTCCTTCACACTGGCGATCGCCGTGACGTCAACTTCGACCGCCAGCACGGTCTCCGATGCGAGCGTCTTGGCGAAGGCGTCCAGACGTATCTTATCCCGATCCACGAGAACGAGCTTCGCACCGAGATCGGCTAGTCTGCGGGCAGTCGCAGCGCCGATACCCGAAGCGGTGCCTGAAACGAAGGCAACCTTGCCCAAAAATGCCGCGGGATCGAAAAGGGGAGATGCCATGCGTCTACGCCTGCCGTGACCTACTTGTAAACGCCGACCCAGATGATGATGGTCGGTTCAGTCTTTGAGGGATTGTGGGAGCGGTAGGTCGACGAGCGATTGAAGCGGTAGCTGTCGCCCTCGACGAGCTCGAACTTTTCTTCATCCACCCAGAGCTCCAGACACCCCTTGAGAATGTACCCGTATTCGGCGCCGGACGTCGGCACGTTCTTGGGTTCCGTCTCAAGACCGGGTTCGAAAGTCGACATCATGAATTCGACATCGGAATCGAGCTGCGGCGTCAGGAGTTCGGTTCGTGCACCGCGATGCAGCATGAAGCGGCGTTGCCCGCTGCGGACGACGATATCCTTTTCGCGCTCGGCGTCCGGTTGCTTCTCTTCCAGATCGACAAACCAACTCATCGGCACGCCGAAGATCGTACAGGCTGCGTACAAGTCCTTCAGTGTCGGCTGCGACAGGCCGCGTTCGAGCTGGCTGACATAACCCGTTGAACGGTTCAGCCCCTCGGCAAGCTGCTGGATGGTAATGCGTCGTGAGCGTCGAAGTTCACGCAGCGTCTTGCCTACATGATCGAGCGTCGGGGCTTCGAAAACAGAATTGGACATCGAGCATAACCTGATAAATTCACTTGAATGATGGAATTGATCAAACACTTCATCGAAGTCAACGCCAGCCTTGGATTGCAATCCCCACCGGGCCGGTTGTCCCCATCTACCAGGCCATCTCAGCCAAACGTTCCCGCCGTGGTGCCGCCATCCAACATATAGACCATACCGTTGGCATAACTCGCCTGCGGCGACAGCAGGTGGCCGATCGCATCAGCCACTTCCTCCGGCCGGGCGAAACGGCCGAGCGGCACGCGGCGCTCGTAGAAGGCTCGGTCGTAGCCGCCGCCGCTTTCCTTCAGGAGACCGCCAGCCATCGGCGTGTCGACGAAGCTCGGGCAGACGACGTTGCTGCGCAGGCCTTCGGGGCCATGATCGAGCGCCATGCAACGGATCAGGCCGACCACACCATGCTTTGATGCGCTGTAGGCGGCATAACCACGTGAACCACGCACACCGGAGTCCGAACTGACCGCGACGAAGGCGGACGACGGGTTGTGCAACAGGTGCGGAACCGCATGCCGCGCCAGCAGGAAAGGGCCTGTCAGGTTCACAGCCAGCGTGATCTCCCAGGTCTCGTCGGTTAGCGTCGTGACGTCACCTTTCCGTGCAACGCCGGCTGCGGCGACAACACCGGAGAGAAAGCCGTGTCCTTCGACAGCCCGGCCGACCGCACCCCCGACGTCGCTGTCCGCCGACGCGTCACCCACCACCGCAATGACCGCCGCTCCCTGGCTTTGGCAGGCGCTTGCCACCTCCGCCATCGCCGACGCGTTGCGATCGAACAGGGTGAGCGCGATACCGTCTTTAGCCAGATAAATCGCGGTTGCCCGCCCGATCCCGGAGGCCGCGCCGGAGATCAGGACGGATGTCTGGGCTTTAGGCATGTTTCCTCCATATATGCCCTGTCAGGCGCCGAGATAGGCAGCCTTGAGATCGGGGTCGTTGAGCACATTGTTGGCGCCCCCCTCCACCGAGCAGCGACCGGCATCGATCACATAGGCATAGTCGGCGATTTCCAGGGCCACCGCGGCATTCTGCTCGACAACGATGAGGCTGATGCCGGATTTCGACAGCGTGATAATGATCTCGAAAATCTGGTTGATGATCTTCGGCGCCAGACCGAGCGAAGGCTCATCCAGCATCAGGAGCTCGGGCGTCGCCATCAGCGAGCGGCCGATCGCCAGCATCTGCTGCTGGCCGCCGCTCATCCGGCTCGCCAGCGAATGCCGCCTCTCCCTGAGGATCGGGAACATGTCGTAGACCTGGGTCCTGATCTCGTCGAAGCCGCGCCCACGACCGGGGATGTAGCCGGCCAGCAGGTTCTCCTCGACCGTCAGCCGCTGGAGGATCTGGCGACCCTCCGGGCAATGGGCGAGACCGAGGCGGGTGATCTCTTCAGGCGGCAGGCCCTTGATCGGCAGGCCCTTGAACTCGATCTCACCGGAATAGATCTGTGTCAGGCCGGAAATCGAGCGCAGGGTCGATGTCTTCCCCGCGCCGTTCGCGCCGATGATCGTGACGATCTCGCCGGCGCGGACTTCCAGATCAATGCCGAACAATACCTGCGTTCGCCCGTAGCCCGCCTTGAGCCCGGCGACTTTGAGCAAGCTTGCGGATGTCGTCGAGTTCTTCCGTGGTTCCAAGATAGGCCTCCTGCACTCTTTCGTTCGTGCGCACCAGATCCGGCGTGCCGGAGCAAAGCAGCTCGCCATAGTTCAAGACGTCGATCCGGTCGGAAATGGACATCACCATGTCCATGTCGTGTTCGACGAGGATGATCGCGCGGTCTTCACGTCTCAGGCCGGCGATCATCGCCGCCATGTCCTTCGTTTCGGTATGGTTGAGGCCAGCGGCCGGCTCGTCCAGCAGCACGATCGGCGCCTGTGTGACGAAGGCGCGCGCCAGTTCGAGTATCTTCTGCCGCCCGTACGGCAGGTCGCCGGCCAGAACATCCGCCACATCCGAAAGATGAAATTCGGCGAGGCAGGCGTGGCAGATCTCGAGCCGCTCGGCCTTGCTCAGCCGTTTCGCACCGGTCAGGAAGGTCAACCACGACTGCGGGAAGAAGCAGACCTCGAGATTCTCGAGAACCGTCATGCCGTCGAAGAGGCGAAGGTTCTGGTAGGTGCGCGACACGCCGAGCTGGGCGATGCGGTGCTTCGGCAGCCTGTTAAGGGCCGTCGCGCCCAGCCGGATCGTACCTGATGTCACCGAATAGGAGCCGGCGATCATGTTGACGACGGTGGATTTGCCGGCACCGTTCGGCCCGATGATCGAATAGATTGAACCGACGTCGAAGGACAACGACAGGCTCCGGATCGCGACGAGTGAACCGAAATGCTTGTTTACGTTTTCGAGGGCGAGAGCCATAGGTTCCGGACCTTTCGAATGATGAAGCCGAGGTTGAAGCGGGGCGAGACGAGACCGGCGGGACGAAGAACGATAACGGTCACGAGGACGACGCCATAGATCAGCAGGCGATATTGCGCGGCGAAATGCAGGACTTCCGGCAGCACGATGAGCACCACAGCCCCGGCGATGACGCCGACGATGTTACCAACGCCGCCGATGATGATGATCAGCACGACGAGCAAGGACTCCTGGAAGGTGAAGCTTTCCGGGCTGACGAAGCGTTGGAAGGAGCCGAAGATCACGCCACCGGCACCGCCGATGGCGGCACTCAGCGCAAAGGCCAGCAGCTTCAGCGTCGTGGTGTTGATGCCGAGGCCACGCACCACGTCCTGGTCCTCGCGCAGCGCCCGCCAGGCTTTCCCGAGGATTGAGCGTTCCATGTAGTAGACGCCAGCGCAGACGATGATGGCCAGCATGAGCAGCAGCCAGTAGAAATGCACCGGGCTGGTTAGCGGCAGGCCGAAGAGGCTCGCCCGGTCGAGGCCGGCAATACCTTGCGGACCGTTGGTCAGGTCATCGGCATTGTTGATGGCAATGCGGATGATCTCGCCGAAGGAGAGCGTGACGATGGCGAGATAGTCACCGCGCAGCTTCAGAACCGGAAACCCGAGCAGGATCCCCGCTATGGCGCCGGCCGCGGCTCCTATGAACAGGATGACGATGAACGGCAGGTGGATGTCGAATTGCCCGCTGGCAAGCAGGGCATAGGCATAAGCGCCCACCGCGTAGAAAGCGATGAAGCCGAGATCGAGCAGACCTGCGTAACCGACCACGAGGTTCAGGCCGACAGCCAGGATGATGTAGATCAGGATACTGTCCACGACGCGGACATAGTAGGCTGGAAGGTACGGCACCAGCGCCAACAGAACCACGCAAAGCGCGAGAACCGCAAGAAGACTGAGCCGCCGGGCGATCACCGAATTCCCCATGGGTCAGTAATCCTTCTTTGCAACGGTCGTTTCTTCCGAGACGGTCTCGCCGAGCAGGCCGGCGGGCTTGAACAGAAGAACGAGAATGAGAACGGCGAAGGCGAAGACATCGCGATATTCCGTGCCGATGTAGCCGAAGGAGATAATCGGCAGGAAGGCCGTGCCGAAAGTCTCGATAGCGCCGAGCAGGAAGCCGCCGAGCATTGCGCCCGGAATGGACCCGATGCCGCCGAGAATGGCCGCTGTGAAAGCCTTCAGGCCGATGACGGAGCCCATGGTCGGCTGCATGATGCCATAGTAAGATGCGTACATGATGCCGGCCATGGCCCCGAGCCCGGGGCCGATGAAGAAGACAAGGCTGACAGCGCGGTTGACACGGATGCCGAGCAGGCTCGATGTCGTCCAGCTCTCGGACGCCGCACGGATCCAGATACCGAGGCGCGTGCCGTTGACGAAGAGCGTCAAGCCCACCATCAACAGGACCGCAGCGACGAGGATACCGAACTGTACCGTTGTCACCATACCGCCGAGCGCATCGATCGGTGTGCTTGGCACGATCGCCGGGAAATGCACCGGCTGCGGGCCGACCGTCACACGCACCGCACTCTGCAGCACGATGGACATGCCGAGCGCGCTCAACATCGGCGCAAGGCGGCCATAGGCGCGCAGCGGCCGGTAGGCGAAGCGCTCGATCGCCACGCCGAGCAGGCCGACGATAACGAAACTCGCGATGATCGCGACGGCGGAATCGAGCACCGGCGCCAAACCACCCAGTCCGATAAGCCCACTGAAAATGAACGTGTATATATACGGGCCGAGCATGAAGAACTCGCCATGGGCGAAGTTGATCAGGCGCATCACGCCGTAGACCATCGTGTAGCCAAGGGCTATCAATCCGTAGATAGCACCGATAGCGAGCGCGAAGATCAGCTGTTGGAGAAAGTAGTCGAACAAGGGGATCGCCTCTATGACGACGGGCCGGCACGGACTGCGCCGGCCCCGTTGAACAAATGTCCGGCTGATTACTGCTTGATCAGTTCGAACTTGCCGTCCTTGACGACGTAGAGGTACATCGGCGCGGTGGTGTTTTCACCATTCTCATCGAAAGCGACCGGGCCGAGCAATGTCTCTACCGTCACGCCATGCAACTGCGCGAGAACGCCCGTGCGGTCCAGGCTTTCAGCCTTTTCCACCGCGGCGGCCATCACCTGCGCATTGGCAAAGCCGAGCGAGGCATAGGGACCGGGTGCACGGCCGAAGCGGGCCTGGTGGCGGTCGGAGAAGTCCTTCAGTTCCGGCGAGGAATCGTAGGGCGGAAGCTGGAAGGTCATGAGCGCACCCTCAGCGGACGCTGCACCGACCTGTGTGATGAAATCGACGGTAAAACCGATATCCGGGCCGATGAACTGGGCCTTCAGGCCCTGCTCGCGCATCTGCTTGAGGAACAGGGCAAGCTGCGGCATGCCGGCGCCCATATAGACGACATCAGGGTTTTCCAGCTTGATGGAGGCGATCAGCGCCGAGAAATCGACGTCCTCGGGGTTCGTGCCGAAGGTACCGGAGATTTTGCCGCCGCCGGCCTCGAAATTGTCCTTGAAGACGCCCGCGATGCCCTGGCCGAAGACGGTCTTGTCGTGCACCAGTACGGCATTCTTCAGGCCGAGTTTTTCCGTGACGTATTTCGCAGGCAGCGCGCCCTGCACGAAGTCGTTGGCGACGGGCCGCACGACGGTCTTGAAGCCCATGCGCATCAGTTCCGGATTGGTGGCGGGCACGACCTGCGGCATGCCGCATTCCGAGTAGATATCGAGGGCAGGCATGGTGACGCCGCTGTTCATGTGGCCGATCACGCCGATGACGGCGCTGTCGTCGCAGAACTGCTGGGCAACGAGCGTTCCCTGACGCGGGTCGGCGCGATCATCGAGCGGGCGGAAGACCACCTTGTTGCCCTTGATGCCGCCCTTCTCGTTGAGCTGGTCGAAATAGAGCTGGGCGCCGTCGATCTGCGACTGGCCGAACTCGGCCTGTGCGCCGGACATCGGCGCACTGCCACCCAGCACGATGTCATCCGCCAGCACCGGCATGGCACCGGAGGCGAAGAGGAGTGCTGCGGCAGAAAGAAGTATATGGGTTCTGTTCATTTTGGTTCCCCTTTTGCTCGTTGAGATTCGTCGCACGGAACTCCCGTCCGGGCAACGCACGCATGAAATTATTCGATACATTCTTCACGACAGTGACCAGGCACGCGACTACCTGAAGTTTCCCTTCCCTCCTCATTTCGCGAGATAACCACCGTCAACCGCCAGCACGTGGCCGGTAGTCATTGCCGAGGCCGGTCCGGCCAGAAAAATCATGGCGGAGGCCACCTCGTCCGGTTCGGCCAGGCGCTTCAGTGGCGTCAGGCTGCGGATCTTTTCCATCTGCGATCCGTCGGCCATCAAATGATCGATCAGAGGCGTGCGAACCCAGGTCGGCGCCACCGCGTTGACGCGAATGTCGTGATCGGCCCATTCGACGGCCAGCGTCCGGGTGAGGTTCACTACGCCGGCCTTGGTCGATTGATACGAGAGGTTCGGATGGAGGCCACCACCCGAATAGCTCATGATCGAGGCCGTGTTGATCACCACGCCGGGCATGCCCCGAGCGATCCAGGAGCGGGCAGCCGTCCGCGAGCACAAGAACATGCCCGTCAAATTGACCGAGACGACGCTGTTCCAATCTTCGATCGCAAGCTCGATCGATGGTCGTCGGATCGAGATGCCCGCATTGTTGACCAGAATGTCGAGGCCGCCTGCCTCCTGCTCCGCCGCGGCGAAGACAGCCAGAACATCGGCCTCATCGGTAACGTCGAGGGCGAAGGCTGTCGCCGCACCGCCAGCCTCCTGCACCTCCCGGCAAACGGCTTCCGCCGCCGGCCGATCCCGATCGAGAACCACCACATGCGCCCCGAAAGCAGCGAACATCAGCGCCGCAGCGCGACCGATGCCACCACCGCCACCGGTGATGAAGACCCGCTTTTCATCGAGCCTGAACATCTTTTCGGGCGCATTTGCACACATCATGTGTACGGTTCCCTGTTCAGCTCGTTTTCAGCCGACGATTTTGCCGAAGCCGAGGACGAAGTTGGCGACGATCATTTCCGCACCGACGATCTCGCGGATCTGGAAGTCGGAGAACGGATCGCTGGCGCTGCCACCGATCTTGATCTCGGCCCTGCCGAGGGCATGACGGAGCGTTTCGGACTGACCGAGCGAGTTTTCGATGATCTGCGTCTCGACGGCCGCATTTTCCGGTGACGGAATGATACGGGTCTGGAAACGCGGGTGTAGAGCCGGCTTCTCGAAGGCCGGACCATCAGCCTTGAAGTCGATCTCGATCAACGACGTGCCGCGGCGCGAGAGCTTGGCCGTGACTGCCGTTTCGCTCGCCTTCCACTCGACTTCGCCCATTTTCTTCGGATAACCCCAGACCTCGCGGCCGACCGCCATGGAGTCATCATTGGTGACGATCTCGTACAGCACGTGACCGCCCGGGCGACCCTGGTAGCTGATCGGCACCACGATGCCGCCTTCCGCATAGGACCCGAGCGCGCCGCCGGCCGGCACGTCCATGATGAAGAATTCGATAACGTCGCCCCGGACGTCGAACTGCGCCGGCAAAGCCGCGCGGATCGCCGCCTCGTCAACGCGGCAGAACACGCTGACCTTGCTGAAGGCTTTGTAATCGAACGGCGGCGCCTGATAGAGGGGCGCGCGCTGCGGGAGGGCATAGGCGTTCTGGGACATGGCAGAGGGGTCTTTCCTGTGTGTTCACTTCAGAACGAAATTCACACTAATGAAAAAATGAAGTCAAGATTTCATTTTTATGATTTTCACAAACTCGCCTGTGAAACGAACTTGATCGTCTGGAATGTCTCAAGTGCCTCAGGCCCGCCCTCGGAGCCGTACCCGGAATCCTTCACGCCGTTGAAGGGAACCTCCGCATAGGCAAGGCCGTAATCGTTGATCGAAAGCATGCCCGTTTCGATGTCTTCGGCGAAACGCTGCGCGTGTCTCTGGGACCGCGTGAAGGCATAGGCGGCCAAGCCGAACGGCAACCGGTTCGCCTCGGCAATTGCCGCATCCACCGCCGCGAAACGGTTGACGACCGCGACAGGCCCAAACGGCTCCTCGTTCATGATCGCGGCGTCCTGCGGCACGTCGGCCAGCACCGTCGGCTCGAAGAAGAAGCCGGCATTGCCGATGCGGTTGCCGCCGGTCAGCAGGCGGCCGCCCTTGGCGACCGCGTCGCCGATCAGTCGGTCCATCGCGTCGAGGCGGCGGGCATTCGCCATCGGCCCCATGTCGATACCGTCGGAAAGACCATCTCCCACCTTCACGGCCTTCGCCGCGGTGACGAAGTCTTCGAGGACAGTGTCGAAGACAGGCTCTTCCACCAGCACGCGCGTCGGCGCGATGCAGACCTGGCCCGCATTGTGGAACTTGTGGCCGGCCAGCATCGAAACCGCGGACGAAAGGTCCGCATCGGCGCAGACGATGTACGGCGCATGGCCGCCCAGCTCCATCGTCACCCGCTTCATGTGGGCGCCGGCGACCGCGGTCAGATGTTTGCCGACCGGCGTCGAACCGGTGAAGGACACCTTGCGGATCACCGGATGCGGAATGAGATACTCGGAAATTTCCGAAGGTGTGCCGTAGAGAAGGTTGATCGCGCCATCAGGGAAACCGGCATCGGCAAAGGCGCGAACCATGGCTGCGCAGGAGGCCGGCGCCTCTTCGGCGGCCTTCAGGATGACCGTGCAGCCGGCGGCAAGAGCCGCGCAAATCTTGCGGATCGCCTGGGCGACCGGATAGTTCCAGGGCGTGAACGCAGCGACCACGCCGATCGGCTCCTTCATGACCATCTGCTGCACGCCGGGCGTGCGCGCCGGGATGATGCGGCCGTAGGAGCGGATGGCCTCTTCCGCGAACCAGCGGATGACATCATCGGCGTTGCGCAGTTCCGACCGGGCTTCGGCAAGCGGCTTGCCCTGTTCCATGGTCAGGACGGGCGCGATATCATCGATACGGGCACGCAGATTGTCGGCGGCCGCATGGAGCAGTTTTGCGCGGTCGCGTGCCGTCGTCTTGCGCCACTGTTCGAAGGCTTTGGCAGCGGCTGCGAGCACACGATCCATGTCGCGGGTGGTCGCTTTCGCGACACGGCCGATTTCGCCGCCGGTCGCCGGATTGAGAACCGCGAGCGTTTCACCGTCTGAGCCGTTCGTCCATTCGCCGGCGATGAAGAGTTGGGTATCAGGATACATATTCTGTCTCATTGGATTTCGTCAGTCAGCGGTCGAAGCACACGAGCGTGCGGGCAAGAACGCCTTGCTGCAGCCAGCGGAAGGCCTCATTGATCTGCTCCAGCGGCACGCGCGCACCGACCTGGCGATCCAGGTCGAAACGGCCGGCCCGGTAGAGGCCGAGGATGCGTTCGAAATCACGCTCCGGAACCCCGCCGCCATAGTTGCTGCCGATGATGCGCTTCTGGGTATTCGGCAAAGTCGAGGCCGGGAGCGAGACCATCTCGCCCTTGGCGGCGATACCCACGGAAATCACTGAACCGCCGAGCCGGACGCTGTCATAGGCAAGTGCGATTGCCGCGGGCCGCCCGGTGCAATCGATGATGCTATCGGGTCCGCGGCCGCGGCTCAGCGCCTTCAGTTCCGCGGTGACATCCTGCGTTGCGGAATTCAGAAAGTGCGTTGCGCCGAACGAACGGGCGACCGCTTCCTTTTCCGGATTGATATCGATGGCGACGACCGCTTCGGCCCCAGCGACGGACGCCGCATGGATGGCATTGATGCCCACACCACCGACACCGATGACACCGACAATCTCGCCGGGCTCGACGCGCGCATCGTTCACCACCGCGCCGAAACCCGTCGTTACCGCGCAACCGACGAGAGCTGCGACCTCAAAGGGAATGTCGTGCTCGATCTTGGAGCAGCCTGCTTCCGGCACGACCGCAAGTTCTGCAAAACTCGACACGCAGGTGAAATGATTGACCGGCTTTTGCGCACTGCCGAGCCGGCGGGCACCGTTCCAGAGCGTGTTGCCGCCCGCAGCGTCACCATAGGTGTCGCACATGGTCGGCAGGCGCTTGTGGCAGTAGAAGCATTCGCCGCAGTTGGGCGCCCAGGAGAGAATGACGTGGTCGCCCTTCTTCACCTTCGACACTGCCGAACCGGTGCGCTCGACAATGCCGGCCGCTTCATGGCCAAGGATGACGGGCAGGCTGGGGCGCGACTTGCCCTTTGCGGCGCTGAGATCGCTGTGGCAGACGCCGGTCGCGATGATGCGCACCAGCACCTCTCGATCGCCGGGATTAGCGATCGGCACATCCTCGATGACGAGGTCTTCGTTGAACGTGTAGAGAACGGCGGCCTTCATTCTGACTGTCTCCCCTTGGGGTATTCGATTGTGTGCGTATCGGGACCGGACCTCATCGGCCGGTGCGTTGCTGCCTGTCCCAGCTGCCCTCGACGGATGCGGGCAGTCGGTGCTTCATGATGCGCTGGCTTGGCGTGCGCTCGAACTCCTCGACCACGGTGAGGTAGCGCGGGTTCTGGAACGGCGCCAGACGATGAGCAAGCCAATCGGAGAAAGCCGGATAGTCGATGGCCACCCCTTCCTTGGGCTTGATAAACAGCTTGATCTCCTGTTCGCCGACCTCGGCCTTGACGCCGATCAGCGCGCAGTCTTCAACCATCGGATGACTGCCGGCGACGTGCTCCACCTCGAAGGCCGAAACGTTCTCGCCCTTCACCCGAACGCTGTCCGTCAGCCGGCCGAGGAAAAAGAGGTTGCCGTCCGCATCGATCATGCCAAGGTCGCCGGTGTGGAAACCGTCCGGCCGGAGCGCCTTGGCTGTCGCCTCTTCATTGCGGAAATAGCCGGCGAAGACCGCGCCCGCCTGACGCGGATGGACGACGATCTCGCCATGCACGCCCGCCGCTACGGGCGCACCCTGTTCGTCGAGAATCTCGACGGAAAGCCAAGGCACAGGCGTGCCGACGGAGCCGAGTACGCCGGCCGCGTTGAATGTGGTGATGCTGGAGGATTCCGTCATGCCGTAGCATTCGCGCAGTGGGGTGCCGAAGCGCTCCTCGAAGGCGCGCCAGATATCGCGCGGGCAACCACCGCCCCAGGCGGCGCGAACCTTGTGGTCACGATCGCGCGCACTCTCTGGCTGCTTGAGGAGGATCTGCAACACACCACCGAGATAGTGGATCTGCGTCGCGCCGCAGTCGCGCACCTGATCCCAGAAACGACTGGCGCTGAAGCGCTGCACCATGGACAGTTTGACGTCGCGCAGCAACGGGATCGGGATAAGCTGCGCGCCACCGATGTGATAAAGCGGCTCCCAGACGAAGAAGACATCGCCATCGCGCGCATCCGAGCAGAGCATCGCGCCCTCCGCCGCATAGCGTAACATGCGATGGGTGACGCGCACCCCCTTCGGGCGGCCGGTCGTGCCGGACGTGTAATTCAGCGCAAAGAGGTCATCGGCTGCCGGCAGCGGCTCAGCAAAAACGTGATCGCCGTTGGCAAGCCGGTCGAGCGATTCCGTGTCGCCTGCCTCTGCGATGAGCCGGAACGCCGAGATGTCGGCACCGCATTCCGAGATATTCGGAAAGAGATCACGATCGGCGAAGACGACGCGCGGATCGCAATGTTCCAGAATGTATTTCAACCCGTCGCCACGCAGATGCACATTCACTGGCACCCAGACGGCGCCGCACTTGGCAATGGCGAACAGCACGGCGAGGCTGTCGGGGCTGTTGCGCAGCATCAGCGCCACGCGATCACCCTTCTCGACGCCGAGGCGACGAAGCGCGACCGCGACATTGTCCGATTTGGAATGAAGAGCGGCAAAGGTGATCGGTTCGCCGTCGAACGTCGAATAGATGGCATCGGGCGAAGCGGCGGCCCGAGCCGGCAGGCGAGAAATGAAACCTTGGTCTTCCACACTATAGTCCTGAAAAATCATTGATCTTGAAAAGCGGACTGCAATGCGGTTCAGCCGGACTTCGCCTTTGATTTGGCGGCGAAAAACTGTTCCATCATGCGGTTGGGCTCGCCGTCGCCATAGGCGATGCGCTGGTTGCGCACGCCGGCTGCAAGCGCGTCGCGGAAACGGACCTCGGTGACTTCACGGAAACGCTGCTTGTTGAGCTTCATGGCAAGCCGCGGCTTGGCGGCAAGCTGTTCGCCGAGCGCCAATGATGCTTCCAGCACCTCCACGCGCGGGACGATCCGGTTGATGAGGCCGATGGCGACGCATTCCGCCGCCTCCATCATGCGACCGCTGAGGGTCAGGTCGGTGGTGCGCGCAAGCCCGATCATCTCCATCATGATCCATGGACCAGTCGTGCTCGCGATCCCGGAATTGATCTCCGGCTGCCCCATCTTCACGCCGTCATGGCCGATGCGGAAATCGCCGAGCAAGGTCACCTGGAAAGCCGAGCCTGCAGCCAGGCCGTTCAGCGCCATGATCAACGGCTTGGAGAGGCTGCGGATCCGATCGTAGAGCCGCTCCCATTCGCCGATCCAGAGCTCCGCGCGGTCGGGGTCGAAAGTCTTGGTCTCGTTAAGATCCTGCCCGGCACCAAAGGCGCGTTCGCCTGCCCCGGTCATGATGATCGCACCGACGGCGGCGTCCTCTTCGGCGGATTCCAACGCAGCCATGAGGTCAAGGCGCATGTGGGAATGCCAGGCATTGAGAACCTCAGGGCGATTCAGCGTGATCACGCGGCAAGAGCCGCGCTGCTCTGTCAAAATGAAATTTGTCATTGCGATCCGTCGTATTATATTTCGATACTAAGTATCGTATTTCAATACACGAAATTGTCAATGGGGTTTTCACGACATAAAAAAGCCCTCGCCGGCAGGTCGGCGAAGGCTCGAAAATCGTGCATTGAAGGCGTTAGAAGGTAGAGGAGGCCTGCGAGATCGAGCGCGCGGCTGCCACGACAAGAGGCGCGAATGTCTCTTCCGCCTTTTCCGCCGTGTAGCGCGCGTTGGACACACCGATATTGACCGCTGCAACAGGACGTCCGATCTGGTCAATCACCGCGGCAGCGACCGAGAGATCGCCTGGAAAGAACTCACCCCAAGTCGTAGCATAACCGGCACTACGTGCGGCATCGAGCCGTTCGACCAGCCCATCGACCGTGTGTACCGTCTGCGGCGTGAAGGCCTGCAAGGGCGACCGCTCGATGAGCGAGAGAGCCTCCGCCGCCGGCAGTCGGGAGAGGATCGCCCGACCCGGCGCCGTGCAGAAGGCAGGCATACGCGTGCCAACGACGACATCGGTGTTGAGCATATGGCGGCTCATGAAACGGGCAGCGAAGACGATCTCCGTACCGTCAGGCAGCGTGAGGTTGACCGCCTCCTCCGTCTCGCGGCTGAGATGGAGGAGATAGGGCATCGCCTGGTTGACCAGCGGGTTGGCTGTGATGAAATGGCGCGCCATTTCGAGGCTGCGCAGGCTGAGCTCGAAACGCTTGGTCACCGGGTCCTTTTGCAAATAGCCCAGCTTGTTCAGTGTATGGGTAAAACGTTGCGCGGCGCTCTTGTCGAGGCCGACATTCGCGCCGATCTGCGCCAGACTGAGGGTCCTGTTGGTGCCGTCAAAGGCCTCCAACACCCGAAACGCCTTTTCCACGGATCGCACCATCAGCGGATCGGTATCGTCGGCACTTTTCGGGTCATCAGAGGACAAGCTCGTCACCTTGGCAATCGCTTCGCCGCACCTAGGGGCGGCATGGCAGAACCTGTCTCGTGTAACCCGGCCTCCCGGTATCGGCAAGTCCGCCGGATTTCAGCGGGGCACCTGTCAGATCAGGCGGAGTCCTTGAACAGAAGATCGCGCACGCGGTCGGAATCATGTGCGACGTGCTGGCGCATCAGGCCGCGGGCTCTTTCGCTGTCTGCGCAGAGGATGGCGTTGGCTAGCGGACGATAGTCCACCGCTTCCGGCGCCGGCGACAGGGCGCTCTGATTGCAGAAATACCAGAGCCCGAGGGCGAGATTGAAGTTCTGCGGCAGCATGGCCACGAGGTAGTCACCTTGGCCTGCCGCCACAAACCGCCCTGGCGCTTGCAAGGGAAATCGTCTCCGGCGCCGGTGCCCTGGCAAAGGCCGCCGACATTTCCCCTACAGAATTGCGCCGCTAGGTCATCAGCCCAGGCAGCACCACCCAAGCATCGCTCCGCGTACTTATGGATAACGACACCCTGAAAAGTCCACTCAACCTCGCGGCAATCGCAGCCCACTATCGCGCTGTCGAGATTGCTAGCGAGGCATGACGCTGGCGTGGCTAGGATGACAGCTAACCCGCTTTTGGTATTGAAGGAATACGAACCACCCCTCCTCCCGATTCTTCCATGACTCTCGCCCACGAAATCCGAGCCGGACGCGGACCGGCGCAAGACAAACGTGCAAGCTTTCAAAGCCCATACGGCTAGTCACTTGCCATCTGCTATACCGATCCATGAACCGCTCGAGGCCTATCCTCACAGAGGCTTCGGATGGTTTCCAGCGCTTGGCGCAGACGCTCCATAGTGATGGAGCCGGAAATATTGATTCGGATCGCCTGCTCGATTTCCTTGTTGTCGGCGGCGAAATCGGGCGACGGCAGGATCTTCACACCGCGGCGGCGGCAGCTGGCGGCGAAGTCGAGCGCTCGCCACGGCTGCGGCAAGCGCAGCCACAGGAACATTGAATAGGGCGCCGACTGGTAATCCAAGCCGCTGAAGACTTCCGCGACCATTACTTGACGCTTATTGACTTCTCGCCGGTTGGCCTCGAGCAGCCTGCGAGCAGTGCCGTCCTCGATCCACCGACTCATAATTAGTGCAGAAACAGGCGTCGACATGGATCCGGTCAGGCGAGCGGATTCGGCCGCAATACCGATATGGTCGGCCGGTGCAACGAGGTATCCCAAGCAGAGACTGGGCGCGAGAGCCTTTGAAGCCGTCGTGATATAAAAGGCGCGCTCCGGACACATCGATGAGATTGGCCTCAGTCCGTTTTCTGCAAGCAGCGAATAGACGTCGTCCTCGACGACGATGAAGTCGAAGGTCTGCGCCAGCGAAGCTATCCGGGCCCTTCGCTCTGCGTCAAGCGTCTTCGCGGTGGGATTGTGTAATGTAGGCACGACGAAAAGCGCGGCCATCCGGTGATTTCGGCAAAGCGCTTCAATAGCATCCGGGATAAGGCCCTGCTCGTCGGAATCGACACAAAGCAAAGAGAATTGAAGGGTTGCGGCAAGCGCGCGTAACCCGAAATAGGTCAGTCGATCGGTCATCACCACATCACCGGGCTTGATGAAGGTGGCGAGCGCCGTGAACAGACCATGCTGCGCGCCACTCGTGACGACGACGCGGTCGGGAGTAGTGGCGAAGCCAGCCTCCGCCATCCACTGACATCCCGCCGCGCGCGCCCAGAGCGAACCGTTCAGCGAAGAATAATTCTCCACTTCCTTGAAGCGGGGATCGCTGCCGATGCGGGCGAGTTCAGCAGCATAAGCGAGAATGAAATCCGAAACGGGCGGAGAATTATATGTGAGGTCGGCAAGTTCGGCAGTCCCGGCTGCGGTTTCCGGCGGCGAAAACGACTGTGAAGCAACGATGGTGCCGAGACGTTTTTTGCCCATCACAAGTCCGCGCGCCTGAAGTTCCTGATAAGCGCGCAGGATCGTGGAGACGTTCACGCCGAGTTGGGTGGCGAGATCGCGTTGAGTTGGAAGGGCAGTGCCCGGCGGATAGAGCCCGGAAGCGATCTCAGCTTGTAGACGTGCAGCAATCGCTGAATAGGCCGGCCCTTTGTCTGGCTTTTCTCTCTTCATTGTCTGTCTCGGGCCACGCTTTGGATTTAACGTCAAAGATTTCAAGAAACACAAAAACTACGCATGCTTAGCACCAAAATGGCGATCTCCCGAACAATAGCCTTCCGGTCGATCTGAATCAAGAAACCAATTAAAAATGGTTTTCTCGCGATATTAATATAGACAAAGTAGGCTTTGTATGAATTTATTCTCGTGCTGTATGGTTTTATGGAGGAGCCGCTCTGCGGTTAAAAACCATTTATGTCCGAGGTCTCGCCTAGCAATCCAGCCGTTCCCTTGCAGGGGCGAACCGTCGCAGTCATCGGCGCGGGCATCGTCGGCGCGGCCGCGGCGGTCTTTCTTCAGAACGTCGGCCACAGGGTAACCTTGTGGGATCCGCGAGGCCCGGCGGGCGGCGCATCCTATGGAAATGCCGGCATCGTCGAGGCCTCGAGCTGCCTGCCGATCGCCACGCCCGGCATCCTGCGCGAAATCCCCTCCATGCTCATGGACAGGGACGGGCCGGTCATCATCCGCCCGGGATATTTCCCGAAGGCGCTACCCTGGCTGATGCGGCTGGTGCTCGCCACGCGCTGGTCGAAGATCGAAAGGACGGCGCAGGCATTGCTTTCGCTGAGCCGCAACGCGATCGCAGCTTACGATGCCCTTCTTCGCATCGTTCCTGTTGGCGATGTTATTCACAATGTCGGCAGGCTGACGGTTTATTCCACCGAGGCGGGCTTTGAGGGCGGCGCGGATTCGCGTCGCTTCGCGACGGAGCATGGCATGGCTCTGGATGTGCTCGACCGGTCGGCGATCCACGATCTGGAGCCGCATCTGGCGCCGAAATTTTCAATGGGCGTCCTACAGCCGCATTCGCGCTTCGTCAGCAATCCCAAGCGGCTGGTCGAGGCATGCGTCAATCATCTTTTGGCGCATGGCGGCGAATTGCGCCCGGCCGCCGTCACGCGCATCGAAAGCCGCGACGGCGGCTGCACGATCGTCACCGAAAGCGGCGCGCATTCCTTCGATACCGTCGTGGTCGCCTGCGGCGCCTGGTCAGAGCCGCTGTGCAAAAGCCTCGGCCTATCCGTGCCGCTCGAATCCGAGCGCGGTTATCACCTTCTCCTGCCTCAGCCGAAAAAGACCCTGAGCCGCCCGACACTGTGGGCCGAGCATTACATCAACCTCTGCCCGATGGAGGAAGGCCTGCGCATGACCGTCGGCGTGGAATATGCCGGGCGGGATGCTCCTCCCGATTACGGCCGTGCCCACCGGCTTCTCGTGCATGCACGCACCATGCTGCCCTCGCTTGCAGGCGAGCCGAAAAGCGAATGGCTGGGTCTGCGCCCGTCCCTGCCGGACTCGCTGCCGGTTCTCGGCCCGGCACCGGGGCATCCGAACGTCATCCTCGCCTTCGGGCATAACCATATCGGCCTGACGCTCGGCCCCGCTACCGGTCAGGTCGTCGCCGATCTCGTTTCAGGCCGCAAACCGGCTCTGGATTTGGCGCCCTTCGCGCCG
Organism: Shinella zoogloeoides; assembly: GCF_033705735.1. Classification (NCBI taxonomy): domain Bacteria; kingdom Pseudomonadati; phylum Pseudomonadota; class Alphaproteobacteria; order Hyphomicrobiales; family Rhizobiaceae; genus Shinella; species Shinella zoogloeoides. The sequence goes on along the minus strand of NZ_CP131131.1, from coordinate 635,612 downwards.
ACACGCTCCTACGTCCGATAATTCCGAACAAACCAGCAAAGGGGAACAGCATGAGCGACCATCATAACGACAGAAAATTGCAAAAAGGCATCAGCCGCCGCGCCTTCAACCTTGCCGGTCTTGGCTCCGTGGCGGCGCTCGTCGCTCTGAAGGCCGCGCCCTCCTGGGCCGCGGGCGAAAAGCTTACCTATTACGGCTTCGGCGGCATGACGCAGAAGGCAATGCACGAGGCGGGCCTTGCACCGTTCAGCAAGGCAACCGCCATCGAAGTGGTGGAAGGCACCTTCGGCGACGAAACCGAGGTCATCACCCGCATCAAATCGGGCGGTGCGGGCGATCTGAACGTCTTCGCCAATTCCGGCTTCGAAATGTACAAGCGTTATGTCGATCTCGAAGCCAATTCCGAACTGAACGAAGCCAATATCCCCAATCTGAAGCTTGTCTCGCCGACCCTCATCGAACGGCTGCGCAAGCTGACACCGAACGGCAAGCTCTCAGGCGTTCCCTATAATTACGGCACAACTGGCATTGCTTACAACACCAAGCATGTGTCACCGGAAGAGGCCCGATCGCTCGGCTTCAAGCTGCTGTGGGACAAACGCTTTGAAGGCAAAATGGCGCTCAGCAACAATGCGATGGAGCGCATCTGGGCAGCGGCCGTCCATGCCGGACAGGATACGAACAATATGAGCGACACCGACGCGCTCATGACATCGCTTCGCGAGCAGCGTCCGCTGGTCAAGAAATACTGGGAATCCGGGGCGGAGGTCATGGATCTGCTCGCCAAGGAGGAGGTGATCGTCGCCGATATCTGGTCGACGCGCGCCACGGCGTTGAAGAAGCAGGGCTATCCGATCGAGTATCTGGAACCGGAACAGTGCCTTGCCTGGATGCAGAATCTGTTCGTGCTGAAAGGTTCGCCAATGGAGCCCTGCGAGAAGTTGCTCGATTTCCTGCTGAAGCCGGAAGTCAATTTCGACTATTGCCAGCGCACCAACAACGGCTCCTCGCTCGATCCCAAGCAGACCGAGTTCCCCCAGAAATTGAAGGAACAGGCGGGCTACGATCCGAGCGGCACCTTTGCCGGGTTCAGCATCCCCGATGGCATCTATTGGGCGGAGAATCTCGACCGGTTCGAAACCCAGTGGCGGCGGATCGCCAAGGGCGCCTGAGGCGCCCGGGATCGCCGAAGACACGCGGCGCCCTCGAACGCTGCGTGTCTCTTTCTCATGTCCACAAAGGAGTACTGCCGGATCATGTTGGAATTTCGCTCAGTCACGCTGCGTTACGGCTCCTTCGTTGCCGTTCACGATGTCAACCTGACTGTGGAGACAGGCGGCTTCGTGGCGTTGCTGGGACCATCGGGCTGCGGCAAGACCACCCTGCTGCGCTCCGTCGCCGGTCTTGCCGGGGTAAGCGACGGCGACATCCTCATCAACGGCCGCCCGGTGACCGATGTGCCCGTCCACAAGCGCAATGTCGGCCTCGTCTTCCAGAACTACGCTCTCTTCCCCCACAAGACGGTGTTCGACAACATCGCCTTCGGCCTCAAATATCGCGGCCTGCCGAAAGCTGAGATCGCCGCAAAGGTCAACGAAGCACTGGAGATGGTCCGTCTTCCCGCAACCGCAGTGCGCTATCCATCGCAACTGTCCGGCGGCCAGCAACAGCGCATCGCCATTGCCCGCGCCATCGTCACGAAGCCTGACGTCCTGCTTCTCGACGAACCGCTGTCGGCGCTCGACGCTAACCTGCGCGCCGACATGCGCAGCGAAATCCGCGCGCTGCAGCAGGCAACCGGCATCACCACCGTCTTCGTCACCCACGATCAGGAAGAAGCGCTCGCCATGGCCGATGTGGTTGTTGTCATGAAGGACGGGCGCATCATCCAGACCGGCACGCCGGAGGATATCTACCGCACTCCGAAGTCGCGTTTCGTCGCAGAATTCCTCGGCCACGCCAACGTGCTTGCGGCAACCGTGGCCGAAAGCGACAAGGATTCAACGCTAATCGATGTGGTGGGCATTCGCACCCGCATCCCCGGCCGCGTATCAGCAAGACCGGGCGAAGCAGTCGAAGCCGTCATCCGTTCACCGTATGTCCGTGTCGGCCCGCCGGGCGTGTCCCAGGCCCCCACGGCGCGGGTGGTCGAGCGCACCTTCCTCGGCGACAAGACTACCTACACGCTCGACCTCGAAGGATTGCGCATCACCGCCTCCGCCCCCGACGACAGCCGCCCGCTGCAGGTGGGCGATCTGGCAGAAACGAGCTTCGATCCCGATCGCATCGCCCTTCTCGATGCAGCCGGAAACCATCTGCCCATCGAAGGAAGGGTCTGATATGGCGGCGGCTCCCCTTGAGCGCGGCGACCGGCTGCGCCTTATCCTACTTCTGGCACCAGCCATCATTGTGCTGGTGCTGCTGATCATCGCACCCACCGCAATGATGCTGCGCTACAGCTTCAATACCTATATTGGCGGCGGCCGCGATGCCGCGGGCTTTAACCTCGAAAACTGGGCCATGCTGTTTTCCGATCCCTATTATTATACCGGCCTCTGGAAAACCATACGCATAGCGCTGACGGCCACCATCATCGCCGTCTTCATCGGCTACCCCGTCGCCTATACCATCGCCTTTTCCGCCGCCATGCTGCGGCCCTTCCTGCTGCTGCTGCTGGTCCTGCCCTTCTGGATCAGCTTCATCATCCGCAACCTCGCCTGGATCAATATTCTCGGCGAACGCGGCGCGGTGAACGCCTTCCTGATGTGGGCCGGCATCACCGATGCGCCGCTGACCCTGCTTTACACCGAATTCTCCGTCATCCTCGGCATATTGAGCTTCGTGCTGCCCTATCTCATCCTCAACATCTATGTCAGCATCGATGGCATCGACCGCAACCTGCTGCATGCCGCCAGAACCCTTGGCTGCACCTCATGGCAGGCGTTCCGCGAGATCACCCTGCCGCTGTCACTACCGGGCCTCTGCTCCGGCATTCTCCTGTCGCTGGTACTGGCGGCGGGCACTTATATCACGCCAGCCCTCCTTGGCGGACCCGACGACTATATGTTTGGCAACATTATCGCCGACACCATCAATCACGAACTTAACTGGCCGATGGGCGCCGTGCTGTCGCTCGCCCTGACGCTGCTGCTACTTCTGCTGACCGCCGTCTATAGCCGCTATCTCGGCATCGGTTCGATCACGAAAGGGCTGACGCGATGACTTCCGCCGATGACAGCCCCGGCTGGCTGCTCAAACTCTTCACCGCGCTCGTCTACCTGTTCTTGTTCGGGCCGGTCTTCGTGGTGATCCTGCTTTCCTTCAACACCGCCGAATACGGCTCCTTCCCGATCCAGGGCTTCGGGCTGCACTGGTTCGGCGAACTCTTCGCCAACCAGACGGTGATGCGCGCGTTGAAAACCTCGCTGCTACTTGGCGTGCTGACCGCTCTCATCTGCGGCACCGTCGGCATTCTCGCCGCCCTTGCACTGGTCCGCTACGAGTTTCCCGGCAAGAAGCTCATCAACACGTTCCTGCTCACCCCGCTTCTGGTGCCAGAAACGGTGCTGGCAGTCGGACTTTTGCTGTTCCTGCAATGGTTCAAGCAACCGCGCAGTTTCGGGCTGCTGCTGACGGGCCATATCATGCTGGCACTGCCCTATGTGGTGCTGGTCGTGCATGCACGGCTGATGACCATACAGAAGGCTTATGAGGAAGCCGCCGCCACCCTTGGCGCCAACCGCTTCCAGGTATTCCGCGAAATCACCCTGCCGCTGCTGATGCCGGCCGTCGTCGCCGGACTGTTGTTGTCCTTCACGCTGTCCTTCGACAACGTCACCGCCTCGATCTTCTGGCGTCCGGTCGGCACCGAAACCTTACCTACGCAAATCTACAGCATGCTGCGCGATTCCGTCAGCCCCGAGATCAATGCGCTCGGCACCATCATGGTCGCCATCACCGTCGGGTTACCCCTCATCGGCATCGCGCTATTCCGCATCCTCTCGCAAAGGCGGCTGTAGTCTCAGACAGGAAGGCATTTTCCATGGCACCACGAGTGAACAGGATCGTTACATCTCAATGGACCGGCGAGGCGGCCGATGTCGTCATCATCGGCGGCGGGATCATCGGTTGCAGCACGGCGCTGTTTCTGGCCGAGCGTGGCATTTCGACGGCTCTCCTTGAAAAATCGGAGATCGCCTGCGAGCAATCCAGCCGCAACTGGGGTTGGTGCCGAACGCAGGGGCGCGATATCCGCGAACTACCGCTGATACTCGAAAGCATGCGGCTGTGGCGCGATCTGGAAGCCCGCCTGCCGGGCGCGACCGGCTTTGCCGTCTGCGGCACGCTGAACGTCTTTTCCACTGACCGGCAGATCGACGAGGGCCACGGTTGGCTGGAAAAAGCGCGCGATTACAGTGTCGATTGCCGTATGCTCTCCGCTGCCGAAATTTCCCGCCTCGTCCCCGAACATCGCGGCCGGTGGCGCGAAGCGCTATACGCCCCCTCCGACGGGCGAGCTGAACCCGGCATGGCCGCCCCCGCCATCGCCGCCGCCGCCATGCGGGCAGGAGCGCGCATCCATACCCGCACTGCCGTGGAGGGGATCGAGCTTTCCGGCGGGCGGATATCCGGCGTGCTGCTCGACAGGGGGCGTCGTCTCGCCTGCCAGCGAGTGGTGCTTGCGGGAGGCGCCTGGTCAAGCGCCATGTTGCGCCCCCTCGACATCCGCCTGCCGCAGCTTGCGATCACCGAATCCACATTGCGCACCGAAGCCTTCGATGGCGGTCCTGCTCTTTCCATGAAAGGCGGCGGCTTTTCCATCCGCAAACGGCTCGATGGCGGCTATACGGTCGGCTTCGGCACCACGATGACGGCGGAAATCGTCGCCGACAGTTTTCGCTTCCTGCCGGATTTCCTCGGGCTGATGCGGGAGGAGTGGCGCTCTATCCGGCTCCAGGCAGGCAGACGCACAGCCGGAAGCTTTCTTTCCCCCCAACAGTTCAACCGGCCGCGAACGGATGCC